>CANRBE010000051.1 GCA_947628785.1 uncultured Bacilli bacterium | reverse complement strand
AAGTTGAAGGTGATAATTTTCAAATTCACATAATCTATCTGTTAGGATAATAAGAGAGATAAAAAATGCTAAATAAATTTTATGGCAAAAATAATAGAATTGAAAGATAAACTTGGAAATAAATTATTCCCGATTGAAATAGTCGAATCGGGTACTAATGCTTATGGTACATATTTCAAATTTAGTAACGGTTTAATGATAACCTTTAGAATAACTGATGAGGTAAAAAATGCTTCTAATGGTACTGCTTGGGGTCCTCTTTATGTAGGCTATGATAGAACAGAACGTAGTTTTCCAGCAAATTTTAAAGAACCACCATTTGTTTTGTGGGATATAGTTCCAACGGGTAATAGAGGAATTTTTAAAGTTTATGAGAATACCGTTGGTTATGAATTAACCGTTACTAAAGATTATGCTAAAAATTTTGGATTTGCCAGACACAACCAAGTAAGTGATATATCGTATAAAATATATATTTTAGCAATTGGTTGGTGGAAATAGAAAGAAGATGATAAATTGAATATAACCTGGGAGTTAATTTTAGGTGTTGCTGGAGGAGTAGTTGTAATTTTTAATGCAATTAAAGCTATATTAAATTTAGCAAATCCAGTTATGTCTTTAAAAACAAAAATAGAAAAACACGACAAAATGCTTGATAATGATAATAAAAGATTAAATTCTTTTGAGAAAAGTAATAACATGCTTTGTAAATCTATGCTAGCCTTATTAGAGCATGAAATAACTGGCAATAGTGTAGAACGATTAAAAAAAGTAAAAACAGAAATGCAAGAATTTTTAATAGAAAAAAATTGAAAAGAGGTGGAAAAATGGAAGTAACATATGTAATTATAATTAGCATTGTAGCCTATATATTTGGGTCTATAACGAAATTAAAAGTTGATAGTATACCAAATAAATATATACCATTGCAAAACGTTTTAATAGGTTTGATAAGTGCCCTTATTTGCTATTTTACAAAAATTGAAGCTAATTTATTACAATCTATATGTTTGTGTATGCTTGCTACTATGGGAGCAGGGGGTATAGCAGATTTAACAAAGACTTTAAAAAATAACGAAGAAGTAGGAGAGTGATGTTATGGTTGAAATAGTAAAAAAAATAGTATCATCAAGCAAATACAATATTAAATGTCCTTATAAAATGACACCAACAAGAATAGTAGTACACAACACCGCTAATGATGCGAGTGCTTTAAATGAAATATCCTATATGAATAGCAATAATAATGAAACATCATATCATTATGCAGTTGATGATAAAATGATAGTTCAAGGTTTGCCACTTGATAGAAACGGTTGGCATGCGGGTGATGGAAACGGAAAAGGAAATAGAGAAGGTATTGCAATAGAAATCTGTTATTCCAAATCCGGTGGAAGTAAGTTTGATAAAGCAGAAGAAAATGCAGCCGATTTAATTGCTTACTTGTTAAAAAAATATGGTTGGGGTATTAACAAAGTTACTAAACATCAAGACTATGCTAAAAAATACTGTCCTCACAGAACACTTGATAAAGGTTGGGATAGATTTATTAAAATGGTAGAGTCAAGATTAGGTAGTACATCAACTAAACAACCAAATACATCTAAATCAACTACATTTAAAGTAATTTATCAAACATGGGATGATGTTAAAAATAAATGGCTACCTAATGTTATAAATGATAGTGATTACGCTGGAATATTTGGACATGATGTATGTTGTGTTTACGCAAATGCTAATGAAGGTGATATCTACTATAAAGTCCATGTTAAAGGTGGTAAATGGCTACCAGAAGTAAAAAACAGAAATGATTATGCAGGACTTTATAACAAGCCTATAGATGGTTTTATGATTAAATCTAGTGCTAAAAAATTAAAATATAGAGTTCATTTACGTAGAAGTAAAAAGTGGTTATCATGGGTAACTGGTTATTCAACTATTGATTCTAACAACGGCTTTGCTGGAATATTAGGACAAGAAATAGACGCTATTCAAATAAAAGAAGCATAATTAAAGCTAGTCAAACGGCTAGTTTTTATGATTTTAAAGTTAAAAAATCAATTTTCTGTTTTTAAGGGCATTTTAGCCTCGAATTGTTCTACCTATAAGTATTTATATACAAAATGACGTAACAAAGCTAAAAATGGCACGAAAATGCCAAAAAAAGGTATGTTTTAGTGAAGAACAAAACATCTATTTTATCGATGACTAAATTTAGTTTGACAATTGAGATGAAAAATTGTAAAATAAAAACACTAATTTTGAATTAGTATTTTTTAGGAAAATGATTATCATTTTATGCTGATTTAACAAAAACAAATTTAGTCTTGTTTTTGGTCTTGTTTTTTGTCAATATTTCTTATATTTTTACCCGTTTTAATTGACAATTTACTAAGAAGTATTGACATTTTTGACTTAAAAATAAAGCCTAAATTGTGTTAGCCCTTGCATTTTAACAAAATACTCTAAAACAGTGGGTTCAAATCCCGTATGGGCTACCAGGAATAAAATGACTTAGTCATTTAAAATAAATGAGGGGGATTATGAAATATTATTTAGCTGAGTATCAAAATAAAGATAACAATTATACTTTTAACAAGGTTAATTGGGAAAAATTATTACCTTTAAAAGACCATACTAATTTAAAAGATATAATAGAATTTATTAATATTTTTGATGATTTTAATAGTATGTGTCTTTATTTATGTACTAATAACATCTTAAAAAATGAACCTCATGAAGAGAATAATTTAAAAATAGTATATAACTATCATGGACAAATAAAATGGATAAATGGTCCTTTTATTTATCGACAAGATAAAAGTTTTTTAGAACCATATAATTTACTTAATTATTTATTAACTAATTATAAAAATCCTCAGTTTTTAGCTTTTTTTATAAACCAATATGAAGAAAAGTTAAAAGTATTTGGTTTTCTTCAAACTTTTAATAATTTTTTATATCAAATAAGAAATAGTCAGTATATCAAACCAGAAGATACCAAAAATATTTTAGAAAATATTAAATATTTAGTATCGAGGGAATGTTATAAATATGACCGTAAAAACCATAAGTACAAAAAAGAAAATGATAGTTTTTTAAAATCATATAAAGGATTATATGATTTAGCTATTTGTCTAAACAATTATTCCAAATTTGATAAAATGTTTAATCAAAAATTTGTACCTTTAGAAATAGAAGAAAAAGAAGAATTTATTGACGAAGAAGAATTTCACAAAACAAATAAAAGTAGTAGTGATATTAAATGGCTACGAAAATAAGGAGGAAATATGATAGAATTTAATGAACATTTAGAAAAAGACTTTATGGCAATACCTAATAGAATTCATCGAAAAATAAATAGATATTCCAAATGGAGTAGAATAAAAAGAAAAGACCGTTTAATTTTAGAAAGAGATATTATAAACTATGCTAAATGTTTAGCTAATGACTTTGAAGTTAAATTAAACAATTTAATTTCAAAAGATAATTTAAATGATGATGAATTTTATAACTTACTAGCTATATCTAAAAATAGTCCTGATGATGAGTTAAAAAATTTAGTAGTTGGAATTTGTCCTAATAATCATGATGATAAATTAAAAAACATTATTTTATCTGTAACATCACTTTATATGATTGAAAACAAAGGTATGTATTTAGGTCCAGCTTATGCTTTAATATTTAATCGAGCTTATGATATGGAACTTGATTATGTAATGCAATATGGATATAGTGAAGATGAAAAAGGAGAAGCTTTACTTAAGGAATACTTAAACCATGGTGGTTGTGAATGTATAATGTGTGTACCTAATTATTTTAAAAATGTCAAATTTAAATATAGTATTGAAGAATTAGATAAACTTATAAATGCTAAAAAAATGTTAAAAGAATTTAAAAGGAGTTTTTAAAGATGATTAAAAAAAATGATGCTATTACAGCTCGTAAAGTAGATTTTTCAAGATGGTATACTGATTTATGTTTAAAAGCAGAACTAATGGATTATTCTAGTGTTAAAGGGTTTATTATATATAGACCTTATGGTTATGCAATTTGGGAAAATATCCAAAAATATTTGGATGATGAATTTAAAAAAACAGGACATCAAAATGTTTATATGCCTCTTTTAATACCAGAATCATTACTTAAAAAAGAAGCAGACCATGTTTTAGGTTTTGCCCCTGAATGTGCGGTTGTTACTAAAGGTGGATATGAAAATTTGGAAGAAAATTTACTTATTCGTCCTACTAGTGAAACTTTATTTTGTGAACATTATGCTAAAGTAGTAAAATCATATCGTGATTTACCTAAAAAATATAATCAATGGTGTAGTGTTGTTAGATGGGAAAAAACAACAAGACCTTTTCTTCGTGGTAGTGAATTTTTATGGCAAGAAGGACATACTATTCATGAAACTGAAAAAGAAGCTAGAAAAGAAACACTTGATATGTTAGAAATATATAAAAACATGGCTAAAGATTTATTAGCGATACCAATGATTACAGGTAAAAAAACGGAAAAGGAAAAATTTGCAGGAGCAATTGAAACTTATACGATGGAATCATTAATGCAAGATGGAAAAGTATTGCAATCGGGAACTAGTCATTATTTTGGTCAAGGATTTGCTAAAGCTTTTAATATTTCTTTTTTGGATAAAGAAAATAAACAACAGTATGTTTATCAAACTTCTTGGGGAGCATCAACTAGATTAATAGGAGCAACTATTATGGTTCATAGTGATGATAATGGTTTGATATTACCACCAAAAGTAGCTCCAATCCAAGTAATTATTATTCCTATTAAACAAGAAGATGATGAGGTAATTAAAAAAACTAATCAAGTAAAACTTGCTTTAGAAAAAGAAGGTATTAGAGTTAGTATTGATACTTCTATAAAAAGTCCTGGTTTTAAATTTAATGAAGCCGAAATGAAAGGAATACCTCTTCGAATTGAAATAGGACCAAAAGATATATTAAATAATAAATGTGTAGTTGTAAAAAGGTTTGATTATCAAAAAAAGGAATTACCTCTTAATGAAAATCTTGCCAGTGAAGTAAGTAATTTATTAGATGATATTCAAGATAAAATGTATCAAAAAGCTAAAGATAATTTAGATAGTCATATATATGAAGCTTCTTCTTTAGATGATTTAGAAAACAAGCTAAAACTTGGTGGTTTTGTCAAAGTAGCTTGGTGTGGAGATTTAAAATGTGAAGAAGAAATAAAAGATAAATATCAAGCTACAACTAGATGTTTATGTGAAGATAAAAAGTCTAAATGTATTTGTTGTGGTAAGAAAACTACCACCCAAGTATATATTGGTAAAGCTTATTAAAAAATGTTAAGTTTATGTCTACTTTAATAAATTGTTTGAAAAAATAATTGTTCTACCTTAAAGGCTAGTGTATAATGAAACTAGTTAAGGAAAAAGTAGGTGGAATATGGATATAAAAGTAAAACGAGTAGAAGAAAATGATGAAGAGTTAGATTATATATCAGGATATATAATGGGATGTATTCAAGCTAAAGATGATTATCAAAATGGTAAAGTAAATAAAAAATCTAATAAAAAACAAGATGATTACAACAAAGGCTTACATGATGGGTATGATAATACTTATTCAAGATGTCAAAAGAATAATCAACAAGATGTTGAAGAAGTAACTGAATTATTAAAACAAGAAGTATTTATTTAACTTCTTTTTAGTTTAAAAAGGTGGTATAATACTTAAAAAAAGGAGCGGAAAGATGAAAAGAAATATATTGATAGGTGGCGCATGGCCTTATGCGAATAATTCACTACATATTGGTCATTTAGCGGCTTTATTACCAGGAGATGTTTTAGCTAGATATTTTAGAGGAAAACATGATGAGGTAATTTATGTATCGGGGACTGATTCTCATGGGACCCCAATTACGGAAAGAGCTAAAGTAGAAAAAGTAAATCCCGAAGATATAGCTAAAAAATATCATGAAGAGTTTACTAAAAATTTTAAGGATTTAGATTTTTCATATGATTTATATACAGCTACTTTTAAAAGTTATCACAAAGAAAAAGTCAAAGGATATTTTTTGAAAATGTATGAAAATGGGTATATTTTTGAAAAGGAGGAAGATCAAGATTATTGTGATACTTGTAAAACTTTTCTATCAGATAGAGAAATTGTTGGAATTTGTCCACATTGTGGTGGTGAAGCTAGGGGAGATCAATGTGAAAATTGTCTAACTTCTTTAGAACCTAAAGATATTAAGGATAAACATTGTAAGACTTGTGGTGGTAAAACTACTTTAAAAAAGAATAAACATTTGTATTTTAAACTTCCAGAATTTAAAGATAAATTAACTGATTTTGTTTTAGAAAATGGAAAAAATTGGCGAAAGAATGCTATTAATGAATCAAAAAAATATCTATCTCAAAATATGCCTAATAGAGCCGCTACTAGACAACTTACTTGGGGAGTTGAGGTACCTATTAAGGGGTATGAAGATAAAAGAATTTATGTTTGGATTGAAGCGGTATTAGGTTATTTGACAGCTTGTGAAAAAGTTTGTGAAGAAAGACATATAGATTTTAAAGAGTTTGTCAAAAAATCTGATCATTTTAAATCTTACTATGTTCATGGTAAGGATAATATACCTTTTCACACTATTATTTTCCCAGCTTTATTAATGGCTATTGATGAAGATATGGGTCTACCTAATGAAATAATATCTAGTGAATATATGAATATGAATGATGAAAAAATGAGTAAGAGTAAAGGTAATATGATTACTATTCAAGATTTACTTAATGAGTTTGATAAGGATAGTATTAGATATTATATGATAGCTAATGGACCTGAAAAAAAAGATGCTAATTTTAATCATGATGATTTTATCAATATTCATAATAAGTTTTTAGTTGGTGTTTTGGGTAATTTTGTCAATCGTAATTTGTCTTTTGTTTATAAAAAATTAGATGGGGTTATTAAAAAAGGTAAAATAGATGATGATATTAAAGCTAAAACTATTAGTCTTTACCAAAATGTTAGTTCGTTAATTGAAAAAGGTGAGTTAAAACTAGCTTTAGAAAAGTGTATGGAATATTGTATTTTAGGTAATAAATATTATGATGATAATACTCCTTGGATTAAGGTAAAAGAGGATATAAATGCTTTTAATGATGTTACTTATACATGTACTTATATGATAGCTAATATTGCTAATTTGTTTTATCCTTTTATTCCTAGTACTTGTCTTAAAATAAAGGAAATGTTATCTTTAAATGAATATCAATTTGAAGAAGAAGTGATTGATTCAGATATTAAAATAAATAATGTAGATATACTTTTTCAAAAGTTAGAAAAGTAGTTTAAAATATGATAATTTTGTGAAAAGTAGACAAAATGTATTCCTATTTTTTTATAAAAGTGATATACTGTAACAGTAGGTGAATTTTTATGGAAATTATTGACAATCGTTATTATGATGTCGTTAAAGATATATTTGAAGATCCATCTTTTTTAAAGCTTAAGGAAATAGAACATCATGGTACAACTAGATGGTCTCATTCTGTTAGGGTTTCTTATTATTCATATTTGTTAGCTAGAACTTTAAAGTTAAATGAAAAAGCTACAGCTAGAGCTGGTTTATTACATGATTTTTTCTTTAGTGAAAAGGGTAGAAGAATAGATAAGAAGTTTTTATCAACTTTTACTCATCCTAAAAAGGCTTTAGATAATGCTTCGATATTTGGACTTAGTGAATTGGAGGAAAATATTATTGTTTCGCATATGTTTCCTTTGTATTATTCACTACCTAAGTATGCTGAGAGTTGGTTAGTATCAATTGTTGATAAGATTGTTGGTATAAAAGAGTTATCTGAAAAACTTGGTCAAAAGTTTGTATATGCTGGTAATGTCTTTATTCTAGTTTTGTTTAATATAGTAAAATAAGTATTAAAAAGAAAACTTAAATTGGTTTTCTTTTTTTATTCTTATTAAATAATATGTAATTTTTTTGTTTTTACTTGTTATAAGTTATATATTATGATATAGTATATATAGGTATATAATAAAGGTATTTGTTTTTGTTTGTTGTATATAGCATAATATAATGGGCAAAATATATGTAAGGAGTGTAATTTATGAATAAAAAAGGATTTACTTTAATAGAATTATTAGCGGTTATTGTAATACTTTCTATAATAGCTTTAATAGTAACACCAACTATATTAAAATTAATTGAGAAATCAAAATATGAAGGAGCAAAAAGTAGTGCCATGGAATATAAGGCAGCTTCAGAAAAAGCTCATATGATTTATATGATGGAAAATAAAAATAAGACGATAAAAGAAAGTTGCAAAGCTTTAAATGATAAATTAACCTGTGGAGATAAAGTTTTAAATTTGGCAATAAAGGGAAGTTTACCAAGTAAGGGAACAGTTCAGTTTACAAAAGATGGAGATGTAGAGAGTATAACAGGCTTATTAATAAATGGATATGTATTTAATTATTTAAATAAGGTATGGACAGGAAAAGAATATGTGCCACCAAGAGAACCAACAAAAAATGATATAGGAAATTATGTAAAATATACACCAGATAATGAATTATGGGATGCAACAAGAGATGGAGTAGAAGAAACAGAAGTAAAAACCCAAGGAA
Organism: uncultured Bacilli bacterium; assembly: GCA_947628785.1. Taxonomy (GTDB): domain Bacteria; phylum Bacillota_I; class Bacilli_A; order RF39; family UBA660; genus HGM10857. The sequence goes on along the minus strand of CANRBE010000051.1, from coordinate 10 downwards.
AATTCAATAT
>CANRBE010000050.1 GCA_947628785.1 uncultured Bacilli bacterium | reverse complement strand
TAAATGGATATGTATTTAATTATTTAAATGGAGTATGGACAGGAAAAGAATATGTGCCACCAAGAAAGGCTATAAAAGATGATATAGGAAGTTATGTAAACTATACCCCAGATAATGAATTATGGGATGCTGAAAGAGATGGAGTGAGAGAAACGACAGCAACAGCTCAAGGTACATTTGATATCTATGATGTAGTTACAAGTAAATCTGCCAATGGCTTAAGTAAGAATGATAGTATTACATGTTTTAGTGCTTCATATAAACCAAAATATAGTGGCTGGCGAATAATGGATGTTGATAGTAATGGACAAATCACGTTAATACATGGAGGGACCCCAGAATGTTACTACCATGTCTATGGACAAAGTGCAGCAAGTAAAGAAATACTAAAGGTACAAACAACATCAGCTAGTAATGAAGGGACAGGAAAAGCATGGACCAAATACGGAAATAGTGAATTATCAGAAAGTGTCCATTATATGGATAGTGATGATGTAAATATAATAAACTATAATGAAAATGGAAATGAAGATTATAGTTTATGGGACTACTTAGAAAAAAATGAAAGAGGAAACTGTTATAACAATACAGGTTCATACTGTGGAAGAAGTACAGAACTAATAGATATCGGTAGCTACTACTACCTGGCCTCTGTTTATGCCTCTTACAGCTTGTATGATTGGACTCCAAACTACAGGAGCTGGAACAACTACAACGGTTCGGGTGGAGTGCGCCCAGTCGTAGTTCTTAAAAGTAATGTTAAACTTGGGACAGGTACAGGTGTAAAAGGAAATGAATACTCTTTAGAAATAGAATAGATTAGAGCATAAAACTCTAATTTTTTAAATATTAAAAACATATACTTTATTGGTGATAAGATGAATATAGATGATGTTAGAAGAAGTATCAAAAATAAAAGAAAAAAAACCAAAAAAATAAAAGTACCTTATCAAAATATTTTCTTAAAAATAAGTTTTACTATTTTACTTACTTTAGTTTGTCTTATTACATTAAAAGCTAAACCTAATTACCAAAAAAAATTTTATCAAATTGTTTATGAGGAACAACTAGAATTTACTAAACTAAAAAAAATATATCAAAAATATTTAGGTAAATTTTTGCCAGAACAATTAAATTATTCTAATACTAAACAAGTTTTTGAAGAAAAACTTGCTTATGAAAAAAAAGAAAAATATCAAGATGGATATAAACTAACAGTAAGTAAATCTTATTTGGTCCCTTCATTAGAAAGTGGAATGGTAGTTTTTATTGGAAAAAAAGATAACTATAATCAAGTAGTAATTGTCCAACAAATAGATGGAACCGATACTTGGTATGGTAATATTAAAAATCCTAGTGTAAAACTATATGACTATATTGAAAAAGGAAGTTTAATAGGTGAAGTAGATAAAGATAGTTTATATTTAGTCTTTAAAAAAGATGGTAAGGTAATTGATGGAAAAAATTACCTTTAAACTCCATCCCTTTTTTTTAATAACAGCTTTTTTATGTTTGATATTAGGTTACTTTAGATTTTTTATAACCTTTACTTTAATTATTCTATTTCATGAATGTGGTCATATTTTAATGATGCTTATATATAAATGGGATATCAAAAAAATTATACTATTACCTTTTGGTGGTTTAACCATTTGTAATGTTAATATAAATACACCACTAAAAGAAGAAATGTTAGTGGCTTTAATGGGCCCTATATTTCAAATAATTTATAGTATTTTATTTAAAAACAATTTAGTTTTAAATATTCACTATCCCTTACTTTTTTTTAATTTATTACCAATATATCCTTTAGATGGTTATAAAATATTGACAGTTTTTTTAAATATTATTAGACCTTTTTACTTTACTTTAATTATATCTTTACTTATTTCTTTAACTATTCTTTTAATTTTACCATTTTTCTATATAGATTTATGGTTTATTTTAATACTACTTATTTTACTTTTTCAAAACATCAAAATAATTAAAAACTATAAACTAATTTGGTATCGTTTTTTATATGAAAGAGTTAATTACAATATCAAATACTCCAAAATAAAAGTGATTAAAAATATCCAAAACATGTTTAAAGATACCTTTCATTTTATTGAAAAAAATGGTATTATAACTGACGAGAAAAAATATTTGAGTGGAAAGTGGTAAATTGATTAATAAAGATAAATATGAAGCTATAACAAATTTTTTAAAAATATGTTTAAGTGATAAATGTATTTTAAAAAAAGAAATAAATAATTTAAATACAGTTATGAAACTAGTAGAAATGACTTTAAAAAAACCTTTCGCCTATCAAAAACTTAAATATCAAACTAAAGTAGATTTAAATACTTCAATTGATATTATTTATAATTTTTTTACTGAAATAAATCCAAATTACGGTAATCAATTTTTAAACATTTTAAGAGAAACTATCGAAGATAATAAATATTTTGTAGAGTTTGAAAAAAGTGATAAAAATTCCTATGTCGATGGAAAGGGAAAAGTATACATATACTATAATGAAACATTGGATGATACTTATAGTATTATGCATGAGATAATCCATAAATTTAGTACCCAAAAAAATCAAACCAGTAGTATAAAAAAATTATTAGGAGAAATACCTACTATTACATTTGAATATTTACTAGAAGATTATTTACTAAAAAAAACATCTTTTAAAAAAGATGAAATCTTAATAAATAAATACAATTCTTTAATAGCTAATACCGATAAGTGTTTAGAAGTATTTACTGAGTATAACTTAATAAAAATGTATCAAAAAAATGAGAAAATAAATGATGAAATAATTAATAAACACCTAAGTATTTTTGATAAAAAAGATTTAGAATATCAAACATTAAATGAGTTATTAGAACCAGTAATCGATAAAATATTAGATAAAAAATACTTATCTTTTATCATATTAAACCGTTATATAATTGCTTATATAACAGGTATATATTTAAAAAATAAAATTAAAATAGATAAAAATTTAGAAGAATTATTTACCTTGATAAATATTTTAGGTAAAAACGATATAACTAAAGAAGAAGATATTAAAATAATAAATAATTTAAATTTACCATTTACTTATGAAGACAATATAAAAATAACTGATGAAAATATAAAAATACTAAAAAAAGGATATTTAAGAGAAATAAGTAATTACAAAAACTTGTAAAAACCTTGATTTTGTAAAGAAAATATAGTATAATTCTATATTGTGTAGGGCCTCACTCTACAACCACATAGAAAAGGTTTAAAACGTAAAGTGCCTTAATAGTGAGTCTTAGATAATAAGGAGGATTTATGAAAGCAATTATTGAAACAGGTGGAAAACAATACTACTGTGAAGAAGGGTCAATTCTTTATGTTGAAAAATTAGATGTTCCAACTGGAGAAGATGTAGTATTTTCTAATGTCTTAATGGTTGATAACACTTGTGGTAGACCATATGTACCAAATGCGAGTGTAACAGCGACTGTCTTAAAACACGGTAAACAAAAAAAGATTAAAATCTTTAAATATAAACCAAAAAAACAATACCGTAAAACTCAAGGACATCGTCAACCATATACAAAAGTAGAAGTAAAAAAAATAAACTGGTAATATGATAAAAATAAAAGTAGAAAAACAAAATGACCAAATAAAAAAAGTTACGATAAAAGGTCATTCTGGATATGCTAGAATGGGACATGATATTGTTTGTTCTAGTGTCAGTAGTATAGTAATTACTTCAGTTAATGCGATGTTGCGGTTTTCAAATGAGTCAGTTAAAGCACATCATGTTGAGGGGTTAATTGAAGTAGAAATATTAAAAAATACTAATGAAATTGATATTTTGTTAGAAAATATGTTAGATTTACTTAAAGATTTAACCGATGATTATAAAAAATATATCAAATTTGAATAGGAGGATAAAATATGAATTTATTACATTTGTATATCCAAACATTCGCCCACAAAAAGGGACAAGGTTCAACTAAAAATGGTCGTGACTCTATCGGTAAAAGATTAGGAGCTAAAGCTAGTGATGGAGAATTTGTAACTGGTGGTTCTATTATTTACCGTCAACGTGGAACAAAGATTTATCCTGGTAAAAATGTTGGAATTGGAAAAGATGATACTATATATGCTAAAATAGATGGTATTGTTAAATTTGAACGTGTTGGGAAAAATCGTAAACAAGCGAGTGTTTATGAAAAAGTATAGAAAAAGCCCTAGAAAAATCTAGGGTTTTATTGTATAGTAATATTATGAAAAAATTAAATATGGAAACATTAATTCATCCACTACCACCAATATATGATAGTAATTCTAAAATTCTTATACTAGGTTCTTTTCCTAGTCGTAAATCAAGAGAAAATAATTTTTACTATGGTCATAGGCAAAACCAATTTTGGTCTCTTTTAGAAAATGTTTATGAAGAAAAAATAACTGACAAAATAAATTTTTTACATAAACATCATATTGCTTTATTTGATGTTGTTAAAAAATGTGATATCATTGGTTCTAAAGATAGTACAATTACTAATGTTACTGTTAATGATATAAACTATTTAGTTAAAAATAGTCAGATAAAAAAGATATATGTAACAGGTAAGAAAGCTTTAGAATTATATCAAAAATATGTAGAAAAAGATACTAAAATAAAAGCTATATATTTACCTAGTCCAAGTCCTTTAAATAGAACTTTATCTTACCAAGAAAAATTATTAGAGTATTTAAAAATAAGAGAGGATTGAAATGGAAGAAATTAAATTAATAGATTATTTATTAAATAGTACTACTTATTCCAAAAACAAAATAAAAACACTTTTAAAAAACAACTTAGTTTTAGTTAATGACAAAGTAGAAAATAAAGCTACTTATTTACTAAATAAAAATGATACTGTTAGAGTATTAAAAGGCAGTTTTATTTTACCATTTCCAATAATATATGAAGATGATGATATTATCGCCATTGATAAACCAAGTGGTATGCTTACAATAGCTGATGATAAAGAAAAAGAAAAAACGGTTTATCATTTAGTTTCTAATTATTTAAAAAGTAAAAATAAAACGAATAAAGTATTTATTATTCATAGATTAGATAAAGAAACATCGGGTATTATGATACTAGCTAAAAATAAAAATATAAAAAAATTTTACCAAGATAATTGGAATGAAGTAGCTTTAAATAGAGAGTATTTAGCTTTAGTAAAGGGACATTTAAAGGTAAAAAGTGGTAAGATAGTAGAATATTTAAAAGAGGAAAACAACTTAGTTAAAAAAACTAATAAATCAGGTAAAAAAGCTATAACAAATTATCAAGTAATTAAAGAATATCAAGATAAATCATTAGTTAAAATAAAAATATTAACAGGCAGAAAACATCAAATAAGAGTAGCTTTTAAAAACCTTGGTAATCCAATTGTTGGAGATAAAAAATATGGAAATGGTAAAGGTAAATTATATTTAAAAGCAACAAAGTTAGTAATTAAAACTAAAGATAATAAAATACTTACTTTAAACTCGATTAAACCAAATTGGTAATAATTAAAGAAAAAACTAGAAATTACTAGGTTTTTTTAGTTTTATTTTGTATAATATATATAGACACATTTTATTTTAATAGATGGAGGATTTTATGAAAGAACGATTATTAGATTTATTAAAAAACAGTAAAAAAGCTTTAGAAATTAGAGAAATAGAAGATGCTTTAGGATTAGATAAAAGTGCAGAAAGTCTAAAAGAATTAATTGTTACTTTAAATGAATTAGAAGATGAATTAATTGTACATCATACTAATAAAAATAGATATGAGCTTTATACTAATAATACTAGACTTAAAATAGGAACTTTAGTGGGAACTAAGGGTGGTTATGCTTTTGTCCATTTAGAAGGTGAGGATAACGATATTTACGTCAATGAAAAAGATTTAAACCATGCAGTTCATAATGATAGGGTAGTAGTTGAAATAATTAATCCAATAGAACGTTCTGGTCGAATTTTAAAGATATTAAAGAGAAATGTTGGAATGCAAGTAGGAGAGATAGTTGATAATAATCATGTAAAACTAGATGAAAATAGACTACATATCGATGTAATAATCCCTAAAAACAAATTAAAAGGAACTATGCCAGGTCATAAAGTATTAATAAAAGTTGGCAAAAAAATAGGTGATAATTTATATGAGGGAGAAATTGTTAAAATATTAGGTCATAAAAATGCTCCTGGGGTCGATATTTTATCAATTGTTTATAAGTATGGTATAAATGATACTTTCTCAGATGAAATAATGGATGAAGTTGCTAAAATACCTGATTTTGTAGATGAAAAAGAAATGATTGGTCGAACTGATTTTAGAGACAAAATGATTTTTACAATTGATGGAGATGATACTAAAGATATTGATGATGCGATATCTTTAGAAAAATTAGATAATGAAAATTATTTATTAGGTGTTCATATAGCTGATGTATCTTACTATGTCAAACCAGGAATGAAAACTTATGATGAAGCTTTAGATAGAGGAACTAGTGTTTATTTGGCTGATAGAGTAATTCCGATGTTACCAAGGAAGTTATCTAACGGAATTTGTTCTTTAAATCCAGGAGTTGATAGACTTACAATATCTTGTATGATGAAGATAGATAATAATGGAAATATTATTGATTCTGAAATATTAGAGTCTGTTATTAATTCTAAAAAACAAATGACTTATAACAATGTCAATCTTATTTTGGAAAAAAATGAAGTCCCAGCTGGATATGAAGAATTTGTTGAACCTCTTAAAAATATGTATGAATTAACTAAAAAACTAAGAAAAAAGAAAATTAAAAATGGTTATATTGATTTTGATGTTGATGAAGCTAAAATTATAGTTGATGATAATGGCAAGGCTATCGATATAAAAAAAAGATATCGAGGTATTGGCGAAAATATGATTGAAGATTTTATGATTGCAGCTAATGAAACAGTAGCGGAGACTATTTATTATATGAGTTTACCTTTTATTTACCGTGTCCATGGAGAACCTGATGATGAAAAAATTCGTAATTTTTTAACTTTTGTTGGTTCACTAGGACGTGAGGTAGATGCTAACTTAAAAGAGATAACACCTAAAACTATTCAAGATATTTTAAAACAATTAAAGGATATGGAAGAATATGGTATTATTTCTAGTTTAATGTTAAGGTGTATGCAAAAAGCTGTTTATGATTTTGTTAACACTGGACATTTTGGTTTAGCTAGTAAATGTTATACTCATTTTACATCACCAATTAGAAGATTTCCAGATACTACTGTTCATAGACTTCTTAGAATGTATTTATTCAAACATAAAATGGATTCGATGACGATTAAATATTTAGAACATGAATTACCAATTATTGCTAAACATTCATCAGAAAAAGAAAGAGCTAGTGTTGATTGTGAAAGAGATGTCGACAAAATGAAGATGGCTGAATATATGGAATCTAAGATTGGTGAAAGATATAATGGAATGGTTAGTGGAGTCATTGAAAGAGGACTATTTATCCAACTTCCTAATTTGGTTGAAGGACTAATTAGTGTTGAGGAGTTACCAGAAGATAATTATATCTATGATGAAAGTACAATGACACTTAGAGGAAAAAAGAATGTCAGAGGTTATCGTTTAGGAGATAAACTTGATATTATAGTATCAAATGCTTCTAAAGAGGACCATACAGTTGATTTTGTTTTAGATAATGAAGAAAATAGAAAAATTTATCAAAAGGTGAATTAATGGAAATAAAAAACAGAAAAGCTTATCATGATTATGCTATTATGGATACAATTGAAGCTGGTTTAGTTTTAAAAGGAACTGAAATAAAATCAATAAGACTTGGTAAGGCTAATTTAAAAGACAGTTTTGCTATTTTAAAAAAAGGGGAAGTATTTATTCTTGGTATGCATATTAGTGAATATGAAAAAGGCAATATATTTAATCATGATGAGACCAGAACTAGAAAATGTCTTTTACATAAAAAGGAGATAAATAAATTAGAACAAAAGGTTAAATTAGATGGTTTTTCTTTGATTCCTTTAAAAATATATTTAGTTAGAGGAAAAGCTAAAGTATTACTTGGAGTAGGTAAAGGAAGAAAAAAATACGATAAACGAGAAATGATTAAAAAAAGAGATAATGAAAGAGAGATAAGAAAAATTTTAAAGTATAAATAGTTATATTTATCTCATATTAAAAAGGGAGGTAAATATGCAAGAAAATATTAATGCTTTAGATGAAATCCATAAAGGTGCTTGTATGGGTATGGATGCTTTACACTTTGTATCTGATAAAGTAGAAGATAGTAAATTAAAGGAAGTTATTAAAAAACAATATCAAGATTATCAAGATATAAAGGAAAGAATTGATGAAATTTATCCTAAATATAATGATGGTAATCCCCATGAAACATCGGCTATGAATAAAGTTATGACTTGGTATGGTATTGAAATGAAAACAATGATGGATAAAAGTGATTCTAAAATAGCTGAACTTTTATTAAAGGGAGTTAATATGGGAATTATTGAAGGTAAAAAAATATTAAATAATAAAAATATTGATAAAGAAGTAAAAGATATCATTGATAAGTATATATCCATGCAAGAAGTAAGTGTTGAAGTATTAAAAGAATATTTATAGGTACCTAGTTAGGTATCTTTTTAATGTTGATTTTTTTAGACTACTTTTTTTGTACTTGTTATAGATAATAAAATATGATAATATAGTAACTAGAAAGGTAGGAAGAATATGTGTAAAGAGAATGTCAATATGG
>CANRBE010000049.1 GCA_947628785.1 uncultured Bacilli bacterium | reverse complement strand
TGTCATAAAGGAAATTGGAATAAATTTTCCCGTTTATGTTTAATAAATTTTGAGACATTTTCAAAAACTATTGACAGATTAGATAATTATTCTAATTTTTGATAACTATTCTTTTATTTTATATCCACAAATATTACAAGTTTTTAAACTTGAATTAATAATATTACCACAGCCAGGACAATGATTTGAATCAACTACCTCCGTATTTAATGTTTGATTAGAAGTTTTTGAATTAATATTTTTTAAACTAATTTCATTTTCAGTTAAATATGTGCTATTTCCAAAAGCTAAAATTGCTAAACCAATAATAGGAAAGAATGTAATAATAAATCCTATAAAGGTTGATTTACCAAAGCGATGGGCAAGTTCTTTATTAACCAAAAAAGAAACAATAAGTCTAACTATAAACAAGCTGATATTAAAGAATATTGTTGATTCTGATATATTACTTGGTATTAAATTAATAATAATAAGCCATAAAGGATAATCTGTTATTTGAAAAAGGACGATTGAATTATAGATAGGGATAAAAGCGGCCCATCTGCTATGTCCAGCTTTTTTAAAAACTATTCCAAGAATTAACGAATATACAATATAGTATATTATTAAAGCAACAAAAATTAATAAAATAATTTTTGCTATAGTAATATCATAATTGTTAAAAGGGTTATTATATATATTATAATCTTGATAATTAAAATTTTTCATAAACATCCTCACTTCTAATTTTAGATTATCATATATAATTAAAAAAAACTACTTTTTTGTAGTCTTTTTGTTTTATTTAACATTTTTATTGACGTTAACCCATTCAATAATTTTATTTTGTATTGTTATATGGTCAAATCCAACTTTTTTAGAAACAGCATCTTTAGAACCACTAGCTCCAAATTCATCAATGGTTATTAATTTAGCATTTTTTTCCATGAATTTTGCCCAGCTATAAGAAGATCCAGCTTCTAAAATAATTTTTAAAGCATTTTTAGGTATAACCTGTTCTTGATATGTTGGATTAGCATTTAAAAATAATTCTTGACATGGCATACTAATTACTCTCAAATCAATTTGATTAGTTTTGTAAAGTTCTGAAGCTATATGAATGGCTATATTTACTTCTGTGCCTGTAGATATAATAACAGCATCTAAATTGTTAGTTTCTTTTTTTACAATATATCCACCTAAAGCTACTGCATCAGCAATAGTACTTGGTAAAAGAGGAACTTCATTTCTGGATAAAATTAGAGCATTTGGCATTGTTGGATTGTTTAAAATAACATTCCAACAACCGATTAATTCGTGAGCATCACAAGGTCTAAAAACTCTTAAATTAGGAATACTTCTAAGCATGGCTAATTGTTCGACGGGTTGATGAGTTGGTCCATCTTCACCAACATAGATAGAATCATGAGTAAAAATATATGTTACAGGCAATTTCATTAGGGCACTTAATCTAATGGCAGGTTTTACGTAATCAGCAAAACTTAAGAATGTTGAACCGTATGGTAGGAAATTACAAAGAGCTAATCCATTTAATATTGCACCCATAGCATGTTCTCTAACTCCAAACCAAATATTGGAACCAGTATAATTATAATAGTTTAAATCTCCACCATTTTCAATATATACATCAGTACTACTAAATAAATCTGCACTACCACCAATAAAATTAGGAATGTTATCAGCAATTATATTCATTATTTTGCCATTAGTTTTTCTTGTTGCTTCTTTGTCATTTATATCCAAATCGAGATTGATTTTCTTTAAGTCAACTGGTTGTTTATCTCCAAAAATCCATTTGTATTTTTCTATATGAGGACTCATTTCTCCTTTTTCAAAACGTTGATAATTAGTGGCCCATCTACTATATTTTATATTAACTCTTTCACTTATTCTTTTTTTGAATTGATTTCTCGCATCTTCAAATACAAAGAATGGTTCATCTGGTATACCCAGTTTTCCTTTTAATGCTTTAATATCTTGGCTTTCTAATGGTTTACCATGAACTTTATTAGTATTAGCTAAAATAGAACCTTCACCAATAATTGTTTTTACTTCAATAAATGACGGTTTATTTGAAAGTTTAGCTTTATTTATCGCCTTATTTAAAGCTTTTAAATCATGACTATTTTTTACTAAATAAGTATTCCAACCTAGGGCTTTCATTTTTCCTCTAACATCTTCTGTGAAAGTATTACTAGTTGGGCCGTCTAATGATATATTATTGGAATCATATAAAACTATCAAGTTATTTAATTTAAAAGTTCCAGCAATAGATGCGGCTTCAGTTGAAATACCTTCCATTAAGTCACCATCACCACATAAAACATAAACGTTAAAGTCAATTAAACTTTCTTGACTTAATTTAGAATTACTTGGGAAAGCTGTTTTTTCTTTTAAAATTTTACTCGCTAAAGCCATTCCCACTCCGTTTGCAAACCCTTGACCTAAAGGTCCTGTTGAAACATCGACACCAGGAGTTACAAATACTTCTGGATGACCAGGAGTTTTAGAATTTATTTTTCTAAAATTTTTTAAATCTTCAATAGTCAAATTATATCCAGCCATATATAAAGTGGCATATAGTAAAGCGGAACCATGTCCAGCAGATAAAATAAAGCGATCTCTGTTGAACCAAGTTGGGTCATTATTACTTATATTTAAATGGTTATTAAATAATGTATAAATTATTGGCGCAGCTCCTAAAACAATGCCAGGATGACCACTGTTTGCTTGATTAATCATATCAATACCTAGTGATTTTATATTAGCTATAATTTGATTATCCATAATATTACCTCCATATTCTTAATATAACCATTATAACTCAGGAATATGCTTTTGTATAGTTAAAAACTATTATATTTAGATTATAAAACAAAAAAAGTTTTTTTATAAAATGTGAAATTATGTTTGACAAACGAATAATTGTATGGTATTATATCTTTAATTTAAAAAGGAGGGTTTTTATGAAAACATTGACAAAACGTCAAGAAGAAATATTGGATTATATTAAACAATATATGGTATCACATGGTTATCCACCTACGATAAGGGAAATTTGTAAAGCAAAAGGAGTAAATAGTCCTGCTACTATTCATGCTCATTTACATAATTTACAAAAAAAAGGAGCTATAAAAATGGAAGAATCTAAAAATAGAGCCATTGAATTATTAGTTCCCAATCAATTTGCTGAACAAAATGATTTAGCTATAAAAGTACCATTACTTGGAAAAATAACGGCTGGAAATCCTATTGAAGCCATTGAACAACCTGATGAGTATTTTGCAGTACCAACTAATTTAATACCTAAACAAAAAGAGGTTTTTACTTTAAAAGTTGAAGGACAAAGTATGGTAAATGCTGGAATTTTAGATGGAGATATTGTTATTATAGAGAAAGCAAATCAAGCTAGAAATGGTGAGATAGTGGTTGCTTTAACTGAAGAAAACGAAGTGACTTTAAAAACATTTTATAAAGAAAAAGACTATATTAGATTACAACCAGAAAATGATACTATGAGTCCGATTATTCTACCTAACGTATCTATATTAGGAAAAATGATTGGTCTATATAGAAAAGTTTAGAAGAAGATTTGAAAGTTTAATCTTCTTTTTTCTTTTGTTTTTGACAAAATAATTTAGTATAATAATTTAAGGAGGCTAATTTATGAATAATAAAGTGGTAGTTATTGGTTGTGGAAATGTTGGTATGAGTTATGCTTATGCTTTATTAAATCAAAGAACTTATGTTAATGAGTTAGTTTTAATTGATTTGAATGAAGAAAGAATAAAAGGAGAGGTGATGGATTTAAATCATTGTCTTGCTTTTGCTCCATCTAAAATAAAGATAAAGGTTGGTACTTACGATGATTGTAAAGATGCTTCAATCATTGTTTTAGCGGCAGGAGCTAATCAACAAGTCCATGAAACAAGGATGGATTTAATTTATAAAAACAGTGTTATTTTTAAAGATATTATTGAAAAAGTGATGAAAAGTGGCTTTAATGGTATTTTTTTAGTCGCAACCAATCCTTTGGATATTATGACTTATTTGACTTGGAAATATTCAAATTTACAAACAAATCAAGTATTAGGGTCAGGAACAAGTTTAGATACAGCAAGATTAAGATATTTAGTTGGTGAAAAAGTTTCGGTTAATCCTAAAAACGTTCATGCTTATGTGATAGGAGAGCATGGTGATAGTGAATTTGTTCCTTGGAGTAATGTTTCAGTAGGACTTCAAAATATTAGTGCTTTTTTAACTGAAGATGAAATGGAACAAATTTATACTGACGTTAGAGATGCTGCATATAAAATAATTGCTTGTAAAGGAGCTACTTATTATGGCATTGGGATGTGTTTAGTTAAAATAACTAATGCTATATTAGGTGATGAAAATACTATTATAACGGTTTCTGCTTTTGATAAAGACAATAATATTTTTATTAGTACGCCAACTATTGTTAATAGAAATGGTGTATCACATAAAATATTTATTGGACTTAGTGATAGTGAAAAAGAAAAAATGAAAAAGTCAATTGAGGTAATAAAACAAGCTATTAAATTAGTAGAAAAATAAAAAATCTTGTGATTTACTCACAAGATTTAATCATTTATTTCGATGACTTTTTTATTTTCAACTTCTTCTTTTTTAGGTACAGATATTTTTAAAATACCATTTTTAAATTCAGCTTTAATGTTTTCTGTATCAATATCACCTATATATAAAGAACGTTCATATTTTCCATATGTTCTTTCTTTACAAATATAGTTTTTATTTTCATCGTTTTCTTCTTCTTTTTTTTCAGCAGTGATAGTTAAATAGTCATTTTTCATTTCAATTTGGATATCATTTTTATCAAAACCAGGCATATCCATTTCAATATAATAAATATTGTCTTTTTCATAAATATCGCATTTTACATTGTTTTTATTAGGTACCATATCATTGAAGAAGTCATCTAAATAAAATTTTCTTGGTATTAAAGTCATTATACCATCTCCTTTTCACAATATAATCATAACACCTATTTTAGCACTTGTCAATACCAAGTGCTAAAAACGACAATTTTTTTGTTTAAAATTTAATATTTATGTAAAAAATGTTATAATAAATAAAATGTGGTGATAGTATGGAGCAATTAAATTATTATGAGCTTTTAGGAGTAAAGGAAACTGCTACTTCAGAAGAGATAAAGATAGCTTATAAAAATCAAATGAAAAAATGGCATCCTGATATAAATAAAGATGAAAACGCTACAACGATGTCCATAGCTTTAAATGAAGCTAAAAAGATTTTATTGGATGAAGATTCTAGAAGAAAATATGATTTGACTTTGGAAAATGAACGACAAAATAAATATAATCAAGTATTTAAAAAAGCTAGTTATAAAAAAAGTGATTCTGAAAGACAAGAAAATATTACTCCTAAGGAAGATAGTAAAACTTATTCTTCTAGTGAAGTTTATGTTAGTAAATGGGTTTATTTTAAAGAATGGCTTCAATATGGACAAGTTAGTAATTTAAGAAAAGGAATTGGAGCTATTGGTGTTTTATTGGAATCACTACTTTGTAAAATTATTGTTTTCCTTTTGTATGCTATAGCGTATATATGCTTTTATTCAACTATAATTTTACAATATTTGTTTTCAGTTTTTGGAGGAATGTCTTTTCTTTTATTTATTTTTTTGTTAGCTGGTACCATTATTAATGGAAGCTCAATATTTAATGTTGTTGTCATTGTGGTTTTATTAATTTTGGGAATTGTTTTTTTAAATTTTGTTCCATATTTGTTATTATCTCCTCAAGTATTTGACTTTTTATATAACAAATTTGATATTTACTTGTTTAAAAAATGTGTTGGTTATCCTAAATAATTTTAATTTGCTTGACATTAACTTTTGATATGATAAAATGAAATAGTAAGTATGATTTAAGGGAGTAATATTATGAGTGATATTGAAATATTTATTGGTAATGATAAAACTGCCACTTCAATTAAAGAAAGTGAACTAAGATATTTGGCTTATGTAGCTACTTCTTTAAAACCATCTTCTAAAGGTAAGACTATAACTGACAGTTATATAAAAGCTTTAGAATCTTTCTTAGCTAAACAAGATGAAAATGACCCTTATGTTATAGCTTATAATAAAATTATTAATTCTGTTAATGGAGAATATTTATTACCTCTATCTATTCAATTATCTCTTTTAGAGGATATTTTTAGAAAAAATGGTATTGGTAAAGAAGAAGCCAAAAGGTATAATCAAACCCAGTTAAAATATATAGAATTTATTAAAGCTGGCAACAGTTTATATGAAAATAACAATATGAAGAAGAAAATTTAAATGTCGGTATCAATACTTTTTTATACTTGTTTAAAAAGGTTAAAAGTTTTGTGCACTTTTAAATATAATGTAAACTTTAAAATAAACTAAAAAAACTTAAGATTAAATCTTGAGTTTTTTTTAGTTTCGTGGTAGGCTTAATATAATAGGTGATTCTATGAAGAATAATAAGGTTATTATGATAATTGGAATAGTAGTTTTGACAGTTTTATTAGGTGTAGTTTTCTTTATTTTAAGTAGACCTAAATATAAATGCCCAGATTCTAGTTATCAATTAAAAAATAAACGTTGTATAAAGACTGAAAAATCTAGTTCTTATCAAAAGCTAATTTGTCCAGAAGGATTGGTTGTTGAAGAAAATCATTGTGTCAAAATAACCACTAAAACAGCTAATTATGCTTATCAATGTCCAAGTGGTTATTCGAGAGTAAATCAAATGTGTCAAAAAACTTTGACAGAAAATATGAGAAATTATTATTACTGTCGTGGAAAGCGAACTGAAGAAAAAACTTGTGAAAGTTATGAAAAACCTAAAATTGATTATTCAACTGGAAAGCAGTATTGTGAAAAAGGAGTTTTAAGGGGCTCTAATTGTGTTATTACAAGTCAATCTACGACAAGGAAAGATTGTCCTTCAGATTATAAAAAAGTAAACCGAACATGTCAAAAAGTATTATCAGAAGCAGCTACTATAGTATATAGTTGTGATAGTAATTATACTTTAAATGGCAAAGTTTGTGAATATAGAGAATATCAGGATGGAAAATGGGAAACAGCTTGTAAAGAAGGATTTACTTTAAAAGGCAATGAATGTATTAGAAATATTAATATTGCTGCCACTAAAAAGTAAGGAATTTTAATTTTTAGAAGTATAAAATTTGTTTTTGAGGTTATAAATTTAAAAAATAACCTGAAAATTTTGTGAAAACGTTGAAAAACAATACTTTCCATGTTAAAATTTAAAAGGGAGGTATTGAGATGGAAAAAACTTTATCAAAAATACTTGTTTGTTTGTATATAATTATTGCTATACTTTTAGTAAATACAATAGTTTTAATTGTATCAAACGGTTCTGTAGATACTAAGTCTTTAGCTGATAGTACATCAGATAATAGTAGTGACAGCTCTGAAAATACTGAATATGATGTCAGTATGTTTGATGAAATTACAACAGATGATTTAGATGATGTTGCAGATAGTGATACACCTCAAGTAGTTTATATTGGACGTTCAACTTGTAGTTATTGTGTACAATTCTTACCAGCATTACAAAAAGCTCAAAGTGAATATGGTTATACTACTAAATATTTAGATCTTACAAAAATTACATCAGAAGGACAAGAAAAGTTATTATCATATGATAATGATGACAAAGTATTGGAAGATAATTATGGAGCAACTCCACAAGTATTAATATTTAAAGATGGTGAATTAGTTAATGCTAATATTGGATATTTAGAGTATGATGCTTTAGCTAGTTTCTTAGAAGAAAACGGAATTAGTAAATAATTTCCGTTTTTTTCATGGTATAATATTTTTGTTGAGGTGTTTTATGGAATTTTATAAAGAAATCGAAAGAAGTATTATAACAAATTACCGAAAAGAAATATGGCGACCTTTTATGAAGGCTATTACTACTTATAAAATGATTGATGAAAATGATAAAATAGCTGTTTGTATATCTGGAGGAAAAGATTCTTTTTTATTAGCTAAATGTATGCAGGAATTAATGCGACATGGGAAGAAGAAAATATCTTTGGTTTTTTTAGTCATGAATCCTGGATATAAAAAAGAAAACTATGATTTAATTTATGAAAATGCCAAAAAATTAGATATTCCTATTACTATGTTTGATACTGATATATTTGATACAGTTTTTAATATTGATGAAGGTAATCCTTGTTATTTATGTGCAAGAATGAGAAGAGGAAATTTATATAAACAAGCTAAAGAATTAGGTTGTAATAAAATAGCTTTAGCTCATCATTTTGATGATGTTATTGAAACTATTTTAATGAGTACTTTATACAGTGGTGAGTTTAAAACTATGATGCCAAAGTTACATAGTAGTAATTTTAAAGGTATGGAATTAATCAGACCTTTATATTTAGTGAGAGAAAAAGATATAATTTCATGGAAAAATAAATTTAATCTTAATTTTTTAAATTGTGCTTGTCGATTTACTGAAAATGCTTGTTCAAATCCTGATGTTTCAACTAGAAAATATATAAAAAATTTGATAAAAGATTTGAAGCAAAAAAATCCTTATGTTGAAAAAAATATTTTTAAAAGTGTAGAAAATGTTAATTTAAGAACAATTATTAGTTATAAAAAAGATGGACAGGTTATTCATTTTTTGGATAATTATGATGAATAAATAAAATAGTTGTTTAATAAAATATATAAGTAATAGTAATGTAATTTAGATATTTTTAACTTAAAAAGGTGTATTTTGAGTAATTACTATAATAAAATTTTAAAAAAAATATTGACATTACATTTCTATTACGATATAATTTAACACGTGGAGAGGTTTCTTACATAAGAAAAAATTTAGATGCCTGGATGGCGAAATTGGTAGACGCACAGGACTTAAAATCCTGCGGGAGTCACATCCCGTGCCGGTTCAAGTCCGGCTCTAGGCACCATACGGAGAAATACCCAAGCGGTTGAAGGGACCGGTCTTGAAAACCGGGAGGTCGGAAACGGCGCGGGGGTTCGAATCCC
>CANRBE010000048.1 GCA_947628785.1 uncultured Bacilli bacterium | reverse complement strand
TTTACCTTCTTGTAACCTTAACATCCTAAGCCTATATATTGTCATAAAAAATTACACCTTCCTTTCCACACAAAAACGATGCATTCGTATGATTGCTTGTTATTATTTTAGCATCTAAATAAATGCATGTCAATGGATAACTTTAAAAAAATGTTAAAGTAAGAAGTAAGGGTGATACTATGTATTTAAAAAGACTAAAAGATTTAAGAGAAGACAAAGACCTTTTACAAAAAGATATAGCTAAAATACTAAATATAACCAGACAACAATATGGGTTATATGAAATAGGTAAAAGAGATATGCCATATGAACTAGTAATTATATTAGCTGATTATTACCAAGTAAGTACTGATTATATATTTGAAAGAACCAATAAAAAAGAAATAAACAAATGAAAAAACGTTTAAATAAATTAAACGCTTTTTATTTTAAAATAAACTATCTTTATATATACCTTTATCATATAAACTATTTATTTCATCATGAACTAATTTTTTATCTTCCTTATAAGTAATACCTAACCATTTGTCATCAGTTTTTAATACATGGACATCTACTTTTTCATCTTTTATCAAAGTATCAATTACAGTTGGAATTAAAAACTCTGAATCATCATTTATTAAATTATTTAAAAACAAAACAAACTCTTCTTTTAAAAAATCAAATATTGAAGGATGAAAACCCCACATATTCATACTGGCAATCACATCATTTTTAATAATTCCACGATTAGATGAAATCACATTATTATTTTTAATAATATTACTAGCCTCATCAATTGAAACTAAATGGTTATTTTTATCAATCTGACATATACCCCTTGAAACCCCACCATTTAAACTGAGAGCATTTTCTAGTAAATATCCAACCATACAGTAATTATCTTTATCAACATCATTAGTTAAAAAATCATACATTTTTTTAAAACTAGTTGGTCCATAATAATCATCTGAATTAATCACACAAAATGGTTCATCAATAACATCACGAGTAACCAATATAGCTTGTCCAGTTCCCCAAGGTTTTTTTCTGTTTTTAAAATCATAAGAAATAGGTAAATTATCAATACTTTGATAAACACATATACACTCTACATATTTTTCTACTTTCTTTAAAATAGTTTCTTCAAACTCTTTAGAAAAATCTTTTCTGATAACAAAAACTACTTTGTTAAAACCTGCTTTTATAGCATCATAAATAGAAAATTCCATTAAAGTTTCATTATTCTTACCAACACTTGCTAATTGTTTGATACCACCAAATCTGCTACCTAAACCAGCAGCCATAATTACTAATGTTACTTTCTTCATAACCACTACCTTAAATATTTTTCCCCTTCACCTTTAGCTAACATAACTATTGGAAACACATATAAGTATAAACATAAAACTACTATAAATACCCAACCGATTACTGGGACAATCAAACAAAGTAACCAAGTATAAGGAGATGTATAAACTTTTACACCTCTAACACCTAACTTTTTAGCTACCATAATATTAACTTGAATAGTAAAAACTGTAAACATAACAATAGCTGGAAATAATAATAAAACTATTCCAATTAGCCAATATTGCCATTTGGCATACCAGGCATTTTTATCATATACATCTAAAAAATAACCTAAAACAAAAATGTAAGCTCCGTTAGTAATTAACATTAAAAGTAAATTAATAACCCAATTATCTTTCTTTAATAAATTCATATCTTGCTCCTATCTTATATAATTATATCACATTTTTTATTAAGAAACTACTTAATTTTTTCTTTCCATTCAAAGATTTTGTTGATAGCTTCTAAAGGAGTCATTTCTAAAGGATTTAATTCCTTTATTTCTCTTTCTACTACCGATTCTTTTTCCATTAATTCTAAAAGAGGTAACGCTTCTTGTATTTTTACATCTCTTTTTTGTTCCTTTTTTTCATATACTTCTAATATTTCATTAGCTCTTTTAATTAAACTATCTGGTAAACTAGCAAGTTTAGCAACATGAATACCATAACTTTTATCAATACTACCTGGTTTAATTTTATGTAAAAAAATTAAATTTTCATCTTCTAAAGTAGCACTAACATGGATATTTTTTAAATGAGATAAAGTTTTATCTAAATCAGTTAATTCATGATAATGAGTTGAAAATAAAGTTTTAGCATGAACATGATTATGTATATATTCAATAATAGCTTGCGCTAAAGCCATTCCATCAAAAGTAGCGGTTCCTCTACCAAGTTCATCAAACAAAATAAGACTATCTTTACTAGCATTACTTAAAGCATTATTAGCTTCATTCATTTCTACCATAAAAGTAGATTTACCACTAACTAAATCATCACTAGCTCCAATTCTTGTAAATATTGCATCAAAAACTGGTAAATTAGCTTCTTTAGCAGGAACAAAACAACCAATTTGAGCCATTATAACAGTAATAGCTAATTGACGCATATAAGTTGATTTACCAGCCATATTTGGTCCAGTAATAAGTAATATATCAGTTTTATCGTCCATAATAATATCATTAGAAACATAATCGTTATTTAATACTTTCTCCACTACAGGATGACGATTGTCAACAATATTAATAATTCTATCATCATTTAACTTTGGTCTTACATAATTGTTTTCTTCAGAAACAGTTGCAAAAGACTGTAACACATCTATTTGACTGATAATATTTGATGCTTCTTGTAATGAGGGAATATAAGTTTTTACTTGATTTCTAATATCGACAAACTGTTCATATTCTATTTCAATTATTCTTTCCTCAGCATTTAATATTAAAGCTTCCTTTTCTTTTAAAATAGGACTTATATATCTTTCACAATTAGTCAAAGTTTGTTTTCTTTCATATCCGTACTCATCTTTTACTAAATCGACATTCCCTTTAGATATTTCAATATAATAACCAAATACTCGGTTATAACCAACCTTTAAATTTTTAATTCCTGTTTTTTCCCTTTCTTCCATTTCAAAACGGGCAACAAAATCTTTACCACCTTTTCTCAAATCTTTAAGTTCATCTAATTCTTGATTAAACCCTTCTTTGATTAAATAACCTTCTTTAACACTAACAGGAGGATTTTCATAAATACTTTTATCTAGTAAATCATAAAGATTAGCCATTTCATCTATTTTAGTTGGATAGTTTAATTTAGCTAATATTTTATTAATTTCTGGTAAAACTTTTATAGAATTTTTAAGTTGTAATAAATCTCTTGCATTAGCATTCCCAAAAGCAATTCTTCCACTTAATCTCTCTAAATCATATACTTCATTTAAATTTTTAATCAAATCATCTTTGATAATAAACTCAGTTATTAAAGTATCAACCAAATCATATCTTTTTTCAATTTCATCTTTCTTAACTAAAGGATTTTCTAACCAATTTTTTAATTTTCTCGCTCCCATAGCTGTTTTAGTTTTATCAAGTAACCAAATTAAAGAATAATTTCTTTGTTTTAATCTTAAAGTTTCAGTAAGTTCTAAATTTCTTTTAGTATGGATATCCATTTTTAAAATTTGTTTGTTTTTTCTGATGTTTACTTTTTTTAAATGGGACAAATTTCTTTTTTGAGTATCACTTATATAAGTAAGTAAATACTTTAAAGAATCTATTATTCTATTATCCATAACATCTTCATATATATAATGATATTCTAAAATATCATTAGTAGTATCAAATATAGTAATAGGTATTTTAAATTGATTTTTTAAAATAGATAAAACTGTTTTATCAAAACTATCCTTTATAATTATTTCTTTTATCCCTAAACTAACTACTTCACTAATCAAATTAGTTTGGTTATGATTTATTAAAAAAGCTTCTATTTGACCAGTTGTTATATCCATGTAGGTAACAACATAACATATTTTATAATCATTAATAGCTCCAATATAATTATTTTCATAAAAAACTAAAGACTCTTCATCAAAAACAGTTCCTTTACTTACTATTTGAGTAATATCTCTTTTTACAATTCCTTTCGCTAAATTAGCATCTTCTAACTGTTCACATATTCCTACTCTATAACCTTTACTTGTTAGTTTATCTAAATAGATATTAACCGCATGATAAGGTATTCCACACATAGGAATTCTCTCTTCTAAACCTGCATTTTTACCAGTTAAAGTAAGCTCTAACTCTCTAGATACTAATATAGCATCTTCAAAAAACATTTCATAAAAATCACCTAATCTAAAAAACAAAATTATATCTTCATTTTGGTTTTTAATCTCTAGATATTGTCGCATCATTGGGGTGACTTTATTTATATCTACTTCACTTCTTTTCATACAACCACCTTTTTTTATTTTAACAAAAAAGGAAAAAGAAAACAATTTATTTTAATTATTATAAATTATTTCTTTTTCCACTTGGTGTTTATTTTTTTTAAGTCTTTCGTTTTCTGGATCATAAGTTAGGGCTATATTAATATTTTCTAAAGCGGCATATTTTTCATTTAAATTATAATAGGCAATTGATTTTAAATCATAAATAGTATGGTTCCAACTGAAAGGTTCATGGGTATAACTTTCATATTTACTAGTTATTTTTAAAGCTTCATTACAGTAATATAATATTTGTTTATCATTTTTTTCTAAATACTTTAAAAAAGCCATTTCAACATAAGCATCTCTTAAATATGGAGCTTCCATAATAGCTTTTTTATACCAGATATTAGCTAGTTTGTAGTTATTTAAATTCATATAACATCTAGCAATAAAGCGCATCGAAGCACATCTTTCATCTTTCCAAGTAGCGGTTTTAAGTTTTAAATGTTTTTTTAATGTTTCAATACTTTTTTCATACATTTGATAAAACATGTATTCTCTTCCTAAATAATGCATATTTCGATCATCTAAAGGATCTTCTTTAACAGATAATTCTAAAAGTGGTAAATAACTACTTCTCGATTTAGTAATATCTGGATAATGAGAAAGGGTTATATTTTCAATAACAATTCTTTTTTCTTTATCGAGACATTTTAATACTTCATGAACAGGATGAGTCCATTTATAGTTTTTTCGACTATGAATTTTTTCAATTAAAAAACTAACTAAAGGTTTATTATATTTATCAAAACTCCAATTATAATGATACATTGCCCTAGTTGTATCTTTTTCCCAGGCTTGTTCTAATTTTTCTCGCCATCCTTTATTAAATACTTCATCTAAGTCTGTACAAACACAAATATCAACATCATCAGGGACTAATTTTAAAGATTCGTCTCTAGCAACATCAAATCGCCAAGGGGTGATTATTTTTTTTACTACATGAACACCTAACGATTTTAATTTTTCAAAAGTCTTATCTGAAGAACCAGTATCTAAAACATATATACTATCAGCTTCCTTCATGGAATCTACCCATCTTTCAACAAATTTCTCTTCGTCTTTAGCAATCGCATAGACAGCTACTTTATACATTTTTCACATCCTTTCATTTAAGTTTATGCATTAAAAAACAACTTTAAGATTTCATTAAAGAAATTTAAAATTGTTTTTTTAATTATAAATTTTGTTATTCGCTAGCTGGTCCTGTATCTCCTCTTGGTATTGTTAAATTTAACTCATAACCATCACCACTTGGAGTAATAGAAGCTATAGCAGTTGTTCCAGGTAGTCCTGTTTCTACTGTTCCAATTGATAATGTTGGCATAACTCCTTCTGGGATTGTAAAATCTAATACTACATCTTCTTCATTTCCAACATTTTCTACTGTAGCAGATGTACCAGGTTCACCAGTTGTTACAGCCCCAACTCTAACAGTTGGTGTTGATCCTGTTGGTCCAGTTGGTCGATTTTTTAAATCATTTAAAATTCCAAATGATTTTAATTTTTCTAGTATTGTTTTTTAAATTTATTGGTCCTATTAAAATTTTATCAATAAATTCATTTATCAGTT
Organism: uncultured Bacilli bacterium; assembly: GCA_947628785.1. Classification (GTDB taxonomy): domain Bacteria; phylum Bacillota_I; class Bacilli_A; order RF39; family UBA660; genus HGM10857. The sequence continues at coordinate 3,294 of CANRBE010000048.1, read as the reverse complement.
CAATATTTAAATTATCAATATGTCGGTATTTTAAATATATATTTGATATATCTATTTTTTTATTTTTAATAATAGTCATTTCTTTTTTTATATTACCAATTCTATTTTCTAATTTGGCATTATCATTATAGTTATTTTTTAAAACCACAAATTCTTTATCAGAAATAAGTCCTTTGGTATGTTCTTCATATAGTTTTATAAGATAAGTATTTTTATCTTGAAGTTTTTTATTTAAATTATTTAATTCATCTTGTAAAAGGTTTATTTTTTCTTCTTTTATTTTGTTAAAATATTTTTGGTTTAAACTTCTTAATATCGTCTCATCATAAAATTTATTTAATAAATCATTTAGTTTATCATTTATATATTTAGTTAAGTATTCAATTTTTACAAATTTTTTATTATGACAGTTTAAAAAATTAGATTTTTTATCCTTACAACTTAAATAACCATTACCACATTTAAAAAAAATTTGATGACAGTCCATACAAAAAACTTTACCAGAAAAAGGATGAATAAAACCTGTTTTATTACTTCTACTTTTTTTAGATAGTCTATTTTGAACTGTATCCCATGTTTTTTTATCAATAATAGCTTCATGTGTATTTAAGGCTTTAATCCAATCTTTTTGATGATTATGAATAACAGTATGATTTTTATAACTGACAGTAGTTGTTTTAAATTGAACCAAATTTCCAATATAAAACTCATTAGTTAATATTTTTTTGATAGTCTGCATAGACCAAAGGTATTTTTTTCTGATTTTGATATTTTTATAAATATTATTATTAGTTAAAACATTAAAGTAATAAATTAAATGTTTTTTATTTTCTTTTAATGTTATTTCTAGTTGATAGTTAATAATAAAGTCTTTATCTAGAAAATTAATACTAGTTATTAAACAAGTAGTATTTTTAGGTAAGATATCATTTTCTTTTAATTTAATCCAATTTTTTTTAGCTAATGTTTTAGTTGTATAGTAAAACTTTACTTTATCTTTTGGATAACCTCTTATATATATATCACAATTATTGTTAAAGTTTAAGTTATCTAAAGTTAAGTAGTTATAAACTTTTAAATTTTTAAGTATTTTGTTTTGGTTGTTTTTAATAGTTACATCTACTTTATAACTACCTGTTTTTTTAATATATTCATATGTTTCATAGTTTTTTAAAAGGGGTATTTGAATTTTAGAACCATTTAGTTTTTTATATTCTAAAGGACTTAATATATTGTCGTTATTTAAGTTTGAAGCAATTTTAAAAAGACCATGACCTTTTAAATATTCATCATATATTCTTTTTACTACTTGACTAGCTATTTTATCTACTACTAAATGATTTTTATTAGTATTATCTTTTAAATATCCATAAGGAGCAAATGAACCAGTATATTCTCCATTTTTTCTTTTTATTTTAAGAGTTTGACGAATATTATTGGAAGTATCTTCTAAATACCATTGGTCGGTCATAGCCATTAATTGACTAGTTTTTTTGGTTTCTTTTTTTGTATTATCAATTCTATCGATTAAGGTTATAAATCTAATATTCCATTCATGAAATAAATTATGGACATATTTTTCTATTAATTCCATATCTCTAGCAAATCTTGATTGTGATTTGACTAAAACTATATCAACTAATCCTTGTCTACATTTATCAATCATTTTATTAAAATTAGGTCTATTTTTATCAGCTCCAGAATAGTCTTCATCGTTATAAATACCAACTATTTTAAAGTGTTGATTAAAAGCATAATTTTTAAGCATTTTTTCTTGGTTTTTAATGCTTTCTGAAAGTTCTTCTTTAGAAAGTTTATCTTTATCTTCATCAGAAAGTCTTAAATAAAGAACGGCTCTATTTTTATTCATGGCTATCTCTAGTTTCTTGTCTTTTGATATAATCATAGTATTTTTGATTAAAGATTTTTTTTAGTTTTTGATAATTAAGATTTGGATTAGTTGTATTAAATTCTTCTTCTAAAATAAAATTTATTTTTTTCATTATATCACCTATTTATTTATATGAAAAAAAATAGATAATATATCTATTTAAAACTGACATAATGGAAACCTATTTTTTTGTATATATCTGATGCTCTAGGTAAACTTAGTAATCTAGCTATTAATAAGTTATATATTTCATCAAATAGGATGACAAAACATAAAGTCATACTGATTATAAAAAGAAGTTTTTTATCTATTTTAGTAGCTAAATAAAAACAAAATGGGACTATTAAATATATTAATAATAAACCAGAAAAACCAAAAAATAAGACACTTCTAAGACATACAAAACCATTTATATTACCAAAATTTAGTATTTCAGTGTTGTAATTCCAACATCTAAAACCATCACCTATTTCATACATTAGAAAACCTGATATATACTCTAGAAAACCACAAAATATTAAAGCATACAAAAATACTTTTAAAGGATTTTTTCTAAATCTAAAGGTTAAGTAATATATACCAATTGCTCCAATTGCATATATATTAATCCAAGGTAAAAAGTTACCACCTCTATAATAAAATACTTTCATACCTCCATTAAAATAATAAAATATGAATTCATAAATAAAACCAAATATACCAGAAATAACTAGGACAATTCCTAAAATAGCTATCATAGTTTTTTTATCAAAGTTTGGTTTTTGATTAATATAATTAGTATAATATTTTTTCATTTTACCACGTACTTTCTTTTTTATTATAACATAGTGTTTCTTTTTTTACTACTTCTTATAAAAATATAATGACTTACTAAATCAACCAGTTGGTCCTGTAGGTCCAGTAGGACCTATATCTCCTGTTGGACCAATTAATCCAGTTGGGCCAGTTGGACCAACTTCACCAGTAGGTCCCGTTAAACCAATTGGTCCAGTTTCTCCTGTTGGTCCTGTAGGTCCAGTAGGACCTATATCTCCCGTTGGACCAATTAATCCAGTGGGACCAGTTGGACCGACTTCACCAGTAGGTCCTGTTAAACCGATTGGGCCAGTCTCTCCTGTTGGTCCTGTTGGTCCAGTAGGACCTATATCTCCCGTTGGACCAATTAATCCAGTGGGACCAGTTGGACCTGTTACACCAGCTGGTATTGTAAAGTCTAATATCGCATTTCCTAAAGTACCACTATTTGTTACAGTTGCTTGTGTTCCTGGTAGTCCAGTTGCAGTGGAACCGACAGTTACTGTAGCTGGTCCTTGAGGTCCAGTGGGTCCAGTTCATACACTTATTAGTGAAAGTAAAATATAATTTTATTGCCATTTTTCTAGTACAATGGCTTGATTTTATAA
>CANRBE010000047.1 GCA_947628785.1 uncultured Bacilli bacterium | reverse complement strand
AAAGTATTACTATAACCGCTAATAGTTCTATTAAGGTAAATCCTTTTACCTTATCTGTAAATAATACCCCCCCCCATGTTGACATTCTCTTTACACATATTCTTCCTACTTTTCTAGTTATTATATTATCATAAATTAATATGAATGACAACATCATTTCAAATTAAAAAAAAGAAGATACTTAACTTCTTATTATCCTAATCTTTTATTTTTTGTTTTACTTTACCTTTTGTACTTACAATATTCAAAGATTTCAATTTCGAATAAAGTTGTTCTTTTTCTTTACATAATTCATCTAATTCTTTAGCATAAGCTTTTTTATCAGAATGATTTTCTAAATAATCTATTACTTCTAAATCATTAGCTTCATATAAATATTCCCTAATATTTCCATAATAATTACTTTGTTCTATATATGCAAAAACCATATAACTTGGAACATCTATATAATACTTAAAATGGTCAATAGAAAAATCATTAGTATATCTATATATAGGAAATACTTTCCCAGTTACTAATTCTTTTACATATTTTTTAGAAAGAGTTTTTTGAATCATAATTTCTTTAATAATTTCCTTTTTAGCATTTTTAATATTTTCTTTAGTTGATAAATCCTTATAAATAATACTACTTTCATCAATAGAAGCTAAATTACATTTATATACCTTATTATCAAATACTTTATAAAACATACTACCATCCCTTTCTTAATTTGAATATTATATCATAAATATATGAAAAAAACACCTATTTTTCAGTGTTTTCTTCAATATAATCTGGATTTACTTCTTCATCTATACTATTTAAAACTTCATCATCAACTTCATCTTCAATAACATCCCAAGGTTCCTCATCTTCTTCAATGGCAATTTTCATTTTCTTTTCGCCAACCATCTCTACTCCTAGTTCCTTTTCAATATCAAAATTGATACTTCCATCTTCTGTAATATTTACCTTAGTACAATTTGGTTGTTTCAATGTTCTAACAATTATATCCGTATCACTTGACAAATCTGCTGTATCTTTTAATCGAATATTAAATAAATCATTATATTCAATTTTTTTATTAACTACAGTTGTCTTTGAATCCCCTTCATAAGAATACCAAATATTGACATCATAAGAACCATCTACACCTATTTTATTACCAGTTTTAAAACCTCTAAAATTGTGATTTATAATCCAACAACCAAGTACCGTTGTCGGTTTGGCCTCAGGAGTAATTGTATAATTGTTTTTAAAAAACTTCTTACCTTTTCCAAGAACTGCCTTAGTTACAATTTCCTTATATGCCATAATAATTCCTCCTCACTTTAATGTATGTAATTACTAAGATTTTGTTAACAAAAAGGTATTATTTTAAAGTTTCATTTAATAACATTTCAAAACATCTAAGATGAACTTTTTCATCTTCAACAATTCTATATAACAATCTTTTAACATATTCATCATCAATAATACTAATATGATATAAATATCTATTTATAGCTTCTTTTTCCAAATTAATATCACTTTCAAGCATTTTTTTAATATCATCTTCATAATCTACAAAGCTACTACTAAAATAAGTTAAACCATAATTATTATTTGTTAAAATAAACTTAGGTTTTTTACCAAGTAATTTAATAGTTTCTCCTAAAAGACTTAAATGTTTCATCTCCACCATCGCTATAGATGATAAAGTATTAGAAAAATTACTATTTAAATTAAATTTGTCAAAGTGTTGATAAATATACTGAAGTATTGATGTAAGTTCACTAGTCATACTGGAATAATCTTCTAATAACAAATCAGCATAATATAAATTAATTCCTTCAACCCTCACTTCAGGATATGGTTTATTAACTCTACATTCCATTAAATCACCTATATAAGTTTATGTTTTTTTAAAATAATAATACAAAAAATAGGATATAATCCTATTTTTCGGCTTCCTCTAACATATCCTCTATTAAAATTCCATAACCTCTGGTTGGATGATTGACAACCACACTTGTTACAGCACCAATTATTTTATTATTTTGAATAATTGGTGAACCACTCATACCTTGAACAATTCCCCCAGTTTGTTTTAAAAGCTCATCATCAGTTATTTCAAATAAAATACTTTTTATTTTATTTTCTTTATCTTTTTTTACTTTGATGATATTTATTTCATACTTTTTAACTTCATTTTTACTTACTACTGTTTTAATAAAAGCTTTACCTACTTTAATCTCATTATAACTTGCTACTTCTAATACCTCACCATTATCTATTTTACCAGTATAAGTACCAAATATACCACCTTCAGTGTTTTTTAAAACATCTCCCTTTATTTGTCTTGTATCTAATGTAGCATTTTTACTACCAGGAGTACCACTACTACTTTTATCAATACTAGTTACAGTTGATGAATATATTTTTCCATCCTTTATTTCTAACATAGTCCCTGTACTTGAGTCATTAATCTCATGTCCCAAAGCACCATAGGTATTATCTTTAGTTATAAAAGTTAAAGTTCCAATACCGCTTATTTGGTCTTTTACATATAAACCAGTTTTATAAATATCACTTTCTTTAACTAATTTTAACTTAGTATGTTTTAAAATATCATCTCTAATATAAGTAATATCTACTTCATTATCATTGCTTTTAGAAAAAACTGACACCATATCATTAATAGAACTTACTTTAATTCCATCAACTTCTTTGATTTTATCTCCTGCTTTTAAAGAAGTTAAATCTTTTCCGTTAACAGAATAAGTACCAGCTATTAAAATACCATCTGTATGAATAGTAATTCCAATATTATTTCCCCCAACTATCACTTCTTTAGCATAAGCTAAAACATTTTGGGGTAAAATAAAATAAGTAAGAAGAAGAAAGAGCATTGTTTTTCTAAATTTCAAAAACACAACCATCTCTCCTTTTATGCAGACTACTCTATTATTATGAATATTTTTAATCTTTTTATAAGATGGTTTGTTTTGAAATTTTTACCAATTACTCTTTTATTTCAAAATCTTCCATAGCTCCGTTTTCCATAACTATTTTACTTACATGTTGTTCCATATTGGTAAGTTCATCATCACATTCTTTAATTAGTTTCATCGCTTCAGTATAAGTTTCAATTGATTTTTCTAAATCAATTTCACCATTTTCTAAATCGCTAATTAATTTTTCTAATTTTTTCATTTTGTCTTCAAATTTTATTTTTTCCATATTATTTCCCTTCTTTTTTAGTTTTTTCTTTAACAATACAATTTATACTACCATCTGATAAATTTACTGTTATATTATCATCTTTTTTAATTTTTTTTATGCTTGTTATTACTACATTATCTTTAACTGTTAAAGAATATCCTTTTTTTAGTAATGATAAAGGATTAACTAGTTCCAATTTTTCAGTTAAATTCAACCATTGTTTTCTTTGTTTTTCATATAATACTTTAGGATTGTTAATTATGTAATTCATCTGATATCTAGCTAGAATATTTCTTAAATTTTTAAGCTTATCTTGTAGTAACCTAAAACACTTTTCTTGGTATAAATCAACTGTTTGTCTTTTACTTTGAAAAAGCAATTCGGGATTTTTTACTAAAAATGAATTTTTGCATTTATCTAGTTGTAAGTTTAAAATTTTTAATTTTTTTTGGATTGATTCTTTTCCTCTTATTGTTAATTGATTTAAATTAGTTTTGACATCAATTAAATTAGGAACTGCCATCTCAGCAGCTCCAGTAGGAGTTGGAGCTCTAAGATCAGCAACAAAATCAGCTATCGTAAAGTCTATTTCATGTCCAACTGCACTAATTATTGGTATCTCACTATTAAATATTGCTCTAGCAACTCCTTCATCATTAAAAGCGTTTAAATCTTCAAAAGATCCCCCACCTCTTCCTACTATTAAAACATCAAAATCATAACTACTAGCTTGTTCTATTTTGTTTTTGATATCAATAGAGGCATTATCTCCTTGAACTAAAGTTGGAAATAAATAGGTTTCACATAAAGGATATCTTCTTTCAATAGTCGATAATATATCTCTTATAGCCGCTCCAGTTTTAGCTGTTACTATCCCTATTTTTTTAGGAAACTTAGGTATTTTCTTTTTGTATTTTAAATCAAATAAACCTTCTTTTTCTAGTTTTTCCTTTCTTTTTAGGAATTCTAAATATAAATTACCAAATCCATCTTCTTCCATTTGGTTTACATATATTTGATATCCCCCACTAGCTTCATATACTCTAATTGAACCTGTTACTGTTACTTTCATACCTTCTTTAGGTTCAAATTTTAAGTTTAAAGCATTATTTTTAAACATAATAGCATTTATTTTACTAGTTTCATCTTTTAAGGAAAAGTATAAGTGTCCAGTAGTATGAGCTTTAAAGTTAGATATTTCTCCTTTTAAATAGACTGTTTTTAAGTTATCATCTATTTCAAATTTATGTTTTAGGTATCTAGTTATAGCTGTTATAGTTAAGTATTTATTTTCCATCTTCTTGTTCCTTTGATATACTATCTAATATAGCATTTATCATATTTTTCACTTTATCATCGCTATATAGTTTTGCTAATTCTAAAGCTTCATTAATACAAACTATATCTGGTGTATCAGTATATATTAATTCATATATACCAAGTTGCAATATAGCTTGGTCTGTATTTCCTAATCTATCAATAGTCCAATTTTTCATATGTTTGTTAGCTAATTTTTCTATTTCATTTAAATATGTTTGGACTCCATAAACACAATCTTTTACAAATTCATTATCAATATCTAATACTTCTCTTATAATACTATCTACATCATATTTTACTTTATTTTTTTTATATACATTTATTTGATATAAAATTGTCATTATTTTTTGTCTTAATTCACTTCTTTTTTTGTGTTCCATTTATATCACCTTTTTTATTATATCATATTTGTTTTAAAAAAATATAGTTTAAAGAAAAAAGTTCATTTTTTGAACTTTTTATGATGTTATTAGACTGTATTCATCACCTTTTAGGCCTGACTCTTGACCTAGTTTTACATTTGGTTTTAGGATTATGACTGGGCGAATACCCCAAGAAGCACTAATTTTATAACTCTTATTAAGAGGAACATAATATGATAAACCAGCATAATTTTGTCCATTATTAGCTAAATAATAAAAACTATTAGTATTTGTTAACTCAAGATGGGAAGACCTTGGACATTTATCAAAATCATTTCTATCCATATAATGAACGCTTAAGGCTAATTCATTATTTCCATATTTTGTCCAAGCTTTTCCTTCACCCTCATCTTCAATAGAAGTTGCGATTATACTCAATCTTTTTACATCTTCTTGATTTCCTTGATAACTATAATTAAGATAATAACATTCAGGTGTTCCTCCATGAACCAAAGTTATTTGACCTGTTTCACTATCAACATTCATTATTCGCCAGCCATTATGTTCATTATGTCCATAAATGATTCCATCTAAATCATCTGTATAACAAGTTAAACTTTCATTTTTACTTAACCCATTAGCTGATGTTTCTTTCTCTTCATCGTAAATATTAAAGATACCACGATTGTTTAATCCTACCCCATCTCTATCTGTATCCCAAATTGGATTGTCAGGATTATAGTTTACATAACATCCTATTGGTGATATTTTAAGTGATTTATTTACAATTTTCCCATTATTACCTTTCACATCACAACTTACCTCATAACCTCCAATTTCTTTATTATAAGTATCTGACATTTTGCAGTTTTCGATAGTTCCTGTTCTACTTGGCCCCCATGAAACAGCGTCTTTATACGCATCCTTCAATTCATCTTCCAAACAAGCTAATATCTCATTATTTCCTATCTCTGGTCCTGTATCTACTTTATAACTATCACTACATACTGTTTCTGATTTCATTCCAGTTTCACTAATAGCTTGATAGCATACTCTTTGATATGGAACTGAAGTAGAAGAAAATATATTTGTTAAAACTAAACTACTTCCATCTTCTACTATATTATCTTCTGAATCTCTTGGAGCACAAGAACTAGAACTATAACTTCTACATCTATATAATTTAACTGGAGTTTTTCCTTTCTTAGTTATTGTTCCTTTAATACTTGCCATTGTTACCCAGCCATTTTCCCCTTCTACTATTGTTGGTTCTATTGTTACTTCTGGTTTAACTCCATCTACTTCTATTACATTATAAGTAACGACCTTTTCATTAAATCCATCACTTACTTTAGCGCTTACACTTCCTTCACTTGTATATGTTATAGTTATAAACCTATTATAACTTGTTAAAGATGCTGTTATCCATGTATCTTTTTCATAATTTTTTGTTGTTTCTCCACTATTTATTTTATATTGATGACTAAAATTATTTACACTTGGAGATGGATATGTTATTGTTACTGTCTTTTGACTTTGCCAGCCTGTTTTATTCACTGTTATTTCTGGGGATGGTACTTCATCTGTTTTAACATTTATATTTTGACTTGTTTTTAAGCCTTTACCATTTTCTACTACTATTTTTATTTTATAATTTGTATTATCTTTTATATTAGTAAATTCATATACATTATTATTTATACTTTGTTTTAATTCTCCATTTAAATAATAATAATATTTTACTATATCATTTTTATCATCATGAGCTTTAACTGTTACAGTAATTGATTTGGTTGTTTTAGATGTACTTATATTATCTATTACTGGTCTTGATACATTACTTTCTTCTAAGTTCCCATCAAAGACATGTTCATCTCCATCTGGTCCTATATCTACTGTATTATCTCCATCACTTACTGTTATACTTACAAAATCTTGACATACTTCCATAACTCCTTCTTTAGGTAAATCTCCTTGTAATTCTAATTCTTCTATAGGTATATACATTTTATTTTTAACAAGGGTATCTATTTGATAATCCTCTCCAAAGTCAAAATACACACATTCTTCTTCTCTTTCCCTTAACTCATTTAACCTATATATATTCCCTGCTTTATATACTTGTCTTACTGATACTAAGAATGCATTACTTTTACCTTTACTTATTAACTTAAATACATTGGGTACAGCTATCATAAATATTATCGCTAAAAGGACAAAAACAGCTAACAATTCTACTAATGTAAATCCCTTTTTAATCATAATATACCTTACTCCTTACATTACTTAATCCTAGTACATAATCTGTTGTTGTTTCATAATATTTAGCTATTTTAACTATTGCTTCTGCTGGCATCATCCTTTTACCTCTTTCATATTCACTATAATACTGTCTACTTATATTTAAATAATCAGCTACATCCTGTTGCCTTTTAGAATCCTGTAACCTTAAAGTCCTAAGTCTATAATTTGTCATAAAAAATCATACCTTTCTTTGCACGACAACTAATAACTCAAAGTGAGTTACCTTAATAATAGTTTATAACTCTTTTTGAGTTAAGTCAAGATTAAATTAACTCAAAATGAGATAATTTAATTGGTGATAACATGATTGGAAAAGTTTTAAAGTATATGCGAATTAAAAAAAACTGGAACCAAAGTCAACTAGCCAAAAAAATAGAATCAGCTCAGACAACCTTAAGTGGTTGGGAAACTGGTTTTAGACAACCAACTTTTGAAATAATTGAAAAAATAGCTAATACATGTGGTTTTGATGTCATATTTAAAAACAGAGAAACAAAAGAAGAATTTAAAGCTAGTGACTTAGAAAGAAAAGACATATAAAAAAGACAAATAAGTTTTCAACCTATTTGTCAACAATCCGAAAAGAAGAGCATATCTTCTTTTTAATATCTTACATAAGAACCTAAAATAATGGCAAGCAAAATATACAAAACAATTAAAATAATATATCCTGCTCCACCACCACAAGCTCCTGTATTTGATTGCGAACAAGAATTGTTATTACATGACATTTCTTTTCACCTCCTAACTGAGCCTAAATATAGGCTCCTAATATGATAATTAATAGAATAAATAATACTAAAACGATAGCTGCACCAGATACTCCTGAATTACACATAAGCATTCCTCCTTTTTTATCTATCTAACTTATTGTATGGTAAACCAAAAAAAAGGTGCTCTTTAAATACCCATATTTTATTCTTTTCCTTGTTTTTTCTTTATTTTTCTGTTAATATATTAGTGTAACAATTTAAAGGAGGGTTCAAATGAAGAAAAAATTATTACTATTATCACTTTGTGGACTTTTAGTCATAACTGGTTGTGGAGGACATAAAGTAGAACTTAAAAATGGTAAAGAAGTTGTTGCATCTATAAAGGGGAAAAAAATCACCGCTGAAGATTTATTTGAAGATTTAAAAAAGGATTATGGTACTCAAACAATAGTAAATGCTATTGATGAATACATTTCCAACAAAGAAGTAAAAACAACTGATACAATGAAAGAAAATGCTAAAAAACAAATATCAGAAATGAAAGAATACTATGAAAGTATGGAACAAAGTTGGTCAGATGTATTAGCTCAATACGGTTACGATAGCGATAACGACTTAATCGATGATTATGTATTAAATGCTAAAAAAGAAGAAGTTGTTAAAAACTTTCTAAAAAAAGAAGTAACTGATGATGAAATTAATGCATACTATGAAAAAGAAATTTATGGAAACTATACAGTTAAACATATCCTAATCACTCCAGATGTTGAAGATGATGCTAGTGATGAAGATAAAGAAAAAGCTTTAGATAAAGCTAAAAAAACAGCAGAAGAAGTAATTAGTAAATTACAAGACGGTGAAAAATGGAAAGATTTAGTAAAAAAATATTCTGAAGATGATGCATCTAAAGAAGATGAAGGATTAATCTCAGACTTTACTAAAGGTGATGTAGTTGATGAATTTTTTGATGCTACTTTAAAACTAGAAGATAATGAATATACTAAAGAACCAGTAAAAAGTACTTATGGATACCATGTTATATTAAAAGTAAAATCAACTGACAAACCTAAATTAAAAGAAGTTAAAGACAAAGTGATATCTTCAATTGTTGATAATAAACTTACTAATGATACTAATTTATATTCATCTACTTGGGTAAAAATTAGAGAATCATATAATTTAAAAATCAATGATTCAACAATCCAAAAAAATTATAACAAATAAACTTTCGATTTTCGAAAGTTTTTTATTACCCAAAATACTTAAAAATAGTATAATAAACGAGTCTGTAAATAAAATTGGGAAGAAAATTGGGATGCCATATGTC
>CANRBE010000046.1 GCA_947628785.1 uncultured Bacilli bacterium | reverse complement strand
GGTAAACTTCCATCTATTTCTAAATTTAAAACTTTATCTCCACAGGTTAATTTATCCTTTAAAGCTTTACAACTTTCTTTTATCGACTTATTTTTTCCCATCATATGAAACAAATGAGCTTTTTCTGATGCCTCTTTATATTCCATAGCACTACTTTTTGCTCCTTCATATTTTGCTTTTTCAATTAAATTTAATATAGTTGGTGTTACTATTAAAGCTATTACAGAAAGTATTACTATAACCGCTAATAGTTCTATTAAGGTAAATCCTTTTACCTTATCTGTAAATAATACCCCCCCCCATATTGACATTCTCTTTACACATATTCTTCCTACCTTTCTAGTTATTATATTATCATAAATTACTATCCTTAACAAGTAAAAAAAAGAATTACAAATTATTTAATAATTAACATTATTACTATTTATTACTTTACTAAGTAATTTTAAAACAGAAAAACTATTCTATCGAATAGCTTTATTGTTATTTAAAAAAGGTATATCAGCATCTAACAAATTAGGAGCATAAAAGTCTTTGATATCATTTGCATTTATTAAAGAATATTTTTCAATTGTCCTTACTTTAGGTAAACTTAAACTTTTTAATATTTTGTTACTCCTTAAAAAACCCTCCCCAATTTCTAAAACATTAGGTAAAGATAAATCTTCGATAAATTTATTTTCTGATAAAAAACATTCACCTATATACTCTAATTTAGGAGCTTCTAAAGTAACTAATTTTATATTATCTGATAAAAAATTATCACCAGCTGTTTTCAAATTAGGTAAACGTAAACTTACCAAATTAGCAAGTGCTAAAAAATAACTACCTACTTCAACTAAATTTGGAAAAGAAACTTGTTCTAAACCATAATCATTAAATAAAAAATAATTGTCAATATAATTTACTTTAGGTAAAAACAATCTTTTTATACTTTCATTTCCTACTAAAACATTTTTTCCAATTTCTTTTACATTATCCAATTCTAAATTAGTAAGCTTTTTATTAAAAGTTAAAAAATAATCTCCTAATACTTCAATATTATTATTTTTATAACCAATAATATTGTTGTCTTTATCAACAGTTATTAAAACTTCACTATCATCATCTATAAGAATATTTATATCCTTTTGATTACTATATTTATTTATAGTAATTTTATTTACATAAGATAAACCATCAACAAATGAATCATTTAAATAAACATCATAAGGACTTATTGTTTTATTAACTAAATCCAAAACAAAATAATCCATAACCAAATATTTTTCCTTATCATATTTCATAATCCGACCATTGTCAATAATAACATTACCAGGACAATAATAAACATTATTAATTTCTAAATTATACTTATAATATTTATTTTCTATAAACACATAACCTGGAAGTTCTAAAATATTTTGAGCATATTTTTGTTTTAAACCATAAGTATTTTCAAAAGACTTAGTTAACCCTGGAATAATTAATTCTAAATTATTAGAAAACGTTGCATCTGGATTATTAACAGCATGATTATACCTGTTTTTAATCGATAAAGTATGATTATCATCCTTAGTAAACTGGATACTAATTACTGAAGTTCCATATCTATCTTGACGTTTAGGTTCCTTAAAATCACTTCTTTTGATTTCATCAACATCTTTCTTGATAGCGAAAAAAACATGACAATTATTTAACCTACCACCATTAAAAGTACATAATTCCTCACCCTTAGAATAATACTTTTTAAAATTTTGAATATCACTTTCTGAATGACACTCATATAAAGTATATCCAGCCTCATCTAATAATTCCGCTGGTGTCTTATCTACTGAAACATCTTCTTGTTTTTCATTTATAAAACTATAAATATAATTTTTAAATTGATATATCAAATCATTATTTACAATATCATCATATAATTCATGATTTTCATCAAAATGAGTTACCATTAAATTAGATAGTTTCCCACTTTCATCTAAAATAGTAGAAAACAAATCCCGACATAAATGGGCCATTTTTTCTCCATACTTTTTTTTAATAATCTTTAAATCTTGATTCATATTTACCACCTACTTATTGTATACCATTTTAATAATTAGTCTATCTTAGTCAAATTTAATTTTTTCTTCAAAAATTCCATTATCCAATATAATATTAAACCATAAATAATATTAATTAATAAAGATGATGTTATACTTCTAGCATAAGTTAAAAATGAAAAACTACGAACACCAATTACAATTAAAATAAAATAAGTAAGTGTTCTAAAAGCAATGATAACAATCGATATTAAAAATACTAAATTAAGGGCATGACTAGATATATATACATACAAATACTGAATTAAAAAAGCTAAAGCTAAAAATATTAAACCATGTAAAAAAACAGTATTCATATAAGTAATATCTAAAAACATTCCAGCTATAAAAGCGGTTATATAAAAAGTTTTAGTTTTATGATAAAAATAAGGATATAAAACTAGTAAAGACACTAACGTAAAACAATTTTGAAAAAATAAAGAATTTAAAGAAAAGATATTAGTAATCAATCCTTCTAACAAAAAAGATATAAAAACAATAATAAAATAAATCATGATGTTGCATCCTTCTTTAAAATAGTAACATAAGATATTTTTTCAAAATCTACTTCACTTTTAAATGATACTG
Organism: uncultured Bacilli bacterium; assembly: GCA_947628785.1. GTDB lineage: Bacteria > Bacillota_I > Bacilli_A > RF39 > UBA660 > HGM10857. The sequence continues at coordinate 6,840 of CANRBE010000046.1, read as the reverse complement.
TACTAGCTAAATCAAAATGGTCCTTACTGATACTATCTACCTTGCCAATTAAAACACCACTTGGAAAATCATTACTAAGACCAGTTGTAGTTACTAAAGAATCAGCTGGTATTTCTTTGTTTTCTGCAATTCCTTCAATTTGAAACTTTTTAGTTTTAGAATTATAACCATTTAAAAGTCCATATACATAATCATCATCACTTACCTTTATTTTTACCGATATTTTATCGGAAACATCTTCACTAGTAAGTAATTTAACAGTACTATTAAAATTACTGACACTTTCTATTTTACCAATCAAACCTGCACTTGTAACTACGGCATAACCTACTTCTACTCCATTTTTTTTACCCTTATCAATTGTTATATACTGGTTCCAATAACCGACATTACGACTAACTACAGTTGCATTTAAATAACTATTTTCTCTTAAAGTACTATTTAATTCTACTAACTCTTTTAAATCTTTAATATCTTTTAAAGCTTCATCATATTTAGCCTGCATAGAATCTACTTGTTTAGCTTTTTCTTTTAATTCTTTTAACTTTTTATCAGTTACTTTACCTTGCAGTAAATCAAAAGGTTTTTTTAATGTTTTAACTACTAATAAAGTCGTATCTTTAATTACTTTTTCTGGATAAGATAAATTACGGTCTTTTTTATTTACGACAGTTACAATAACTAAAAAAAGAAGTAAAACTATTAAAAATACCACTACTAAATGGCGCATATCCCATTTTTTTTGTTTGTACATGTTATCACCTGTATCTAATTATAAACTATTTTGTTAATCTTTTCTACTAAATATTTCCATTTTCTAAAAAACTGTAATAATTATCTTTCCCAATAATAAGATGGTCAAGGACTTGAATCCCTAATAAATTACCTGCTTCTATCAATTGATTAGTTAAATTAATATCATTTTTAGATGGAAATATACTTCCAGATGGATGATTGTGTATACAAATAATACTACAAGCTCCAATTAAATAAGCTTCTTTAAATACTTCTCTTGGATGGACCATACTATATGTTAGACTACCCTTAAATAAAACTTTATTTTTGATTACTCTTTTTTGAATATCCAAATAAAGACAACAAAAATACTCTTGTTCTTTATTCGATAAAAAAGCTTGATAAAAAGCTACTACTTCATCACTGCTTTTAATTTTCATTTGATATATATCAGGAACTGGATTTAATACTCTTTTACCTAATTCTAAAGAAGCTAACAAAATAGCGGCTTTTTTAATTCCAACACCTTTTATTTTCATATATTTTTCCATGGTACAATGTTTTAAATCTTGAATGTTTTCTACTTCTTTTAAAATTTGACTGGCTATTTCTTTAGCTGATTTACCTTTAGAACCTGTTTTTAATAAAATAGCTAGTAATTCTTCATTAGTTAAATTAGAAGTCCCTTGGTGAATTAATCTTTCAATCGGTCTTTCTAAGGCTGGTAATTCTTTTATTTTAACCATCATTTACTTCCTTATACTTTTTTATTAATTCTAGCTCTAATTTTTCAATTGTTGTATCCTCAACTGATTTTTCTAAAAGTAAATCATATTTATCTAAAGTTTCTTTAAATGAACTACTTTCTAAAATTTTTTGTCTTTGTTCTACTTTATATCCTTTTTTTATATAATAATTTTTTAATTTTTCATAGTTTTTTAAAGAACCAGTTAAAGCTATATAAGCAAAATATTTATCATTTTCCTGTTCCATCAAATATGTATCAACATTCATAAGATAGGTATTCATCTCTTTTAAACTATCATAACTGCCAATTTGAAGTAAATATATAGTATCAAATTTACTTACTGCTTTAGTATCATATTGCCGAAACATGAATTTACTCATCCATACTCCTAAACTAATACAAGCAACCATTAAAAAAAATGTTTTTCTATTCATGCCATCACCAAATTAATTATAACTAATTTGATTGTCTAAAAATGTCAAAAAAGTGTTATTTGGTAACACTTTTAACTTTATTTACTAATTCATTGTATTCTTTTAATAAGGCATCACTTTCAAACTCAACTAAGTTGTTTTTAATTTCCCATTTATTTTTGTTTTTGATTAAAAAATCAATAACATGTTCTGATGCGTCTAAAAGATTAATCATGGTATTATAATTTTTAGAAGCCATTTCTTTAGTATTAGTCATTTTACTAATAAACTGGGTATTTCCCATTATATCTTTATATAGGTTTTTATAATATTCATCTAATTTTTTATCATCAACTTGTTTTAAAATATTATCTTTTTCTGACATGGTTTTAACTATATCAAAGTTATCTGTCAAAGTTTTTTTAGTTGTTTCAATATAATTCTTGGTTTTTTTAAATTCTTTAGCATCTTGTTTATAGTTTTCAATTGATAATATTTGAACAAATTCTTCATCATTAGTAACATTTAATAAAGCTTGTAAAGCATTGGTATATTTCTGCATATATTCTTTAGCTGTTTTTTCTAAAATTTGATATTCACCTTTAGTTTTAGTATCTACTAAAAAAGTATCAGTAGTATAGTCCTTAGATATGACTGTATTAATTTCAGTTTTAAGTTCTTCTTCATGATTATACCTATTGTAATCAAAATAAACATAAGCACTAACACTTAATATTATTATTACAAAAAGTGATATAACTGCTATTAAAATTATTTTGTTTTTTTTATCCATTTTTAAAATCTCCTTTTTATCTTCTTTAATATTATACCATAAAATTAGTGATATACAACTACTTAATCAGGGTTTTTTGTTTCATCAATAATCCACTTTAAAAATTTTTCTTCACCATCAGTAATATCGACACATAATATTTCACAAACATCATAATCATGTAATTTTAGTATTTCAGTCTCTATTTCTTTATATAAGCTTTTTCTTGTCTTAAGTTGAATTAATATTTCTTTTTCTTGTTCTATTTTTCCCCGCCACCAATAAGCACTATCAATATTATAAGTTTGACAACAACTTACAAGTCTTTTATCAAGTAATACTTGAATTATTCTAGTAGCAATATCTTTATTGTTACAAACAGTAGTAATAATACAACATGGTTCCATATATTCCCTCTTTTCTGTTTATATTTTACTCTATATTTTTTCTTAAAACAAGTTTTATTTTAAATTAAAATTTATTAAAAAAATATTAATAAAAAAAAGGACTTAATATCCTTTTTTAAATTCCATCAAATGGTTATTTAATGGTTTTTTTTGATAACCTAAAACTTCTTTATTTTCATGGTTTAATTGATTATCTAAACCATTTAAAAAATTGTAATAATCATTATCTTTATAATTAGTTTCATATGTAAAGTCATTACTTTGTTCATAATATAAACCATTACGATAAGATAAAGCAAAACCATCCAAATAATCTTTTAAAGTATCATCTTCTATTTTTATATATCCTTTTTTTAAAATAGTATCAGCTAGTTTTTTTCTACTTTCTTTTAAAGTCATAAAAATACCGGGTTTACATCCTCCTAAATTCATAATGCCAATTCGATTTAAAAGACATCTTTTAAGCATGAAAAACTGACTATAAGTACAATCGACAATATACTTTTTATCTCCTAATATAACTATATTAAAGTAGTGAATTCCATAACCATTATACAAGCAAGAATTTTTTATAAAACCAACTTCTAGTTTAATTCTTTGTTGTTTTATATTTAATTCATTACATATTTTTTCTACCTTACTACTAGCTTTAACACAATAGTTTTCTAAATCATATTTTTCTAAAGGATAAATTACATTCATAAAACTTACTTCTTCGTTTAAATATTTTCTAGTTTGATAGACAATGTAATTTAGTATTTCTTGCTCATTAGAATCTTCTAATAATTTATCACGATTATCTAAATAAACAAAATCAGGTTTAATATCGACTATATATTCTTTTGGTAAATAATTTTCTAACTCACAAATATTTTCTGTTATAGTTTTAAAAATCGGTTTTATTTGTCCCTTTTCATAGTAAAAAGGTGATATTTCTTTAACAAATGAATATACATTTAACATAATGTCTAAACAACTTTGATAATTATCAGTCGCTTTAGCAATCATCATTAATTGTTGGTATTTTTCTAACATATTTTTATGTTTTTCATATAACATTATATCATTCATAAAAACCCCCCTTTTGTTAGGTAGTTATTATATATAAATATTTTTAAAAAGTCAATAAAAAAACAAACTTATGTACTTAAAGATAGTTTATTTATATATTGTCTAATCTAATATTTTATGTTATTATATTAACTTAAATGAGGTGAAAAAATGTTTTCTAATTCTTTAACAAGTAATGTTTTGATAAATGATTTATTTGTTTGTAAGTACGATGATGACAAAATAGGACTTTTTAAAAAATATAATTATAAAATTGATAAAAAAAGGGAATTTGGTTTTACTTACTATGATGCTTTAGAAATATATGTTGGTCTTGATAATGATAAAGTAGGGGTTAAAGTTACTCATGATTTTGATATTTTCACTAATTTTTGGGCTGATAATGGTTATGAAATTCATTTACCTAATAATTATATAATAACTAATTGTCAAATTAAAAAAAGTAAGTCGATTACTGATATTAGAATTATAATGTATCTTCAAGGTTTAATAACAAATATAAATTCCGGTGTTTTAACAGAAGAAGAATTATCTGAAACAATTGATTTTACTAAAGATTTCTATAGTCGTAAAAAGGTTAAAACTAAATAGTCTTTTGTTGTCAAAAAATAAAATAATTAGTATAATTAAAAAGGTGATAGTATGCATGAACCTTTAGCCATTCAAGTTCGTCCTCACCAGTTAAAAGATGTGATTGGACAAGAACATTTAATTGGTAAAAATAAAGTAATATATAACTTAGTAAAAAATAAAAGATTGTTTTCTATGATTTTATATGGAAAACCTGGTATTGGTAAAACTACTTTAGCTAATGTTATAGTAGAAGAATTAGGTTTAAAGTGTCGTTTTTTAAATGCCGTTATCAATAACAAAAAAGATTTTGATATCGTTGTTGAAGAAGCTAAAATGTATCATGGTTTAGTGGTTATTATGGATGAAATACATAGGCTTAATAAGGATAAACAAGACTTACTTCTTCCCTATTTAGAAAATGGTTTGATAACTCTTATTGGTATGACCACATCAAATCCTTATCATAAAATAAACCCAGCTATTAGAAGTAGATGTCAAATTTTTGAATTAAAAGAACTTACTAAAGAAGATATTAGTAAAGCTTTAAAAAAAATCGAAAAAAAAGAAGTTTTACCTAAGTTAAAAATAGACAAACAAGCTATTGATTTTATTTCTACAGTATCCAGTGGTGATTTAAGAAGTGCTTACAATATTTTAGAGATTTCTTATTATTCAACTAGTGATTTTCATATAACTATTGATGTTGTGAAAAGTATTAATTCAAAACCTGTTTTTTTTCATGATAAAAATGAGGATGGGCATTATGATGTATTAAGTGCTTTTCAAAAAAGTATCAGAGGAAGTGATGTTAATGCGGCTATTCATTATTTAGCTAGACTTATCAAGGCTGAAGATTTGGATAGTATCTATAGAAGAATGACTGTTATTGCTTATGAGGATATTGGCTTAGCTAATCCTAGTGTTGGTCCTAAAGTTGATGCTTGTATTAATGCTTGTGAAAGGTTAGGTTTACCAGAAGCTAGAATTCCTTTAGCTGATATGGTTATTGAACTTGCTTTATCTCCTAAATCAAATAGTGGGGTATCAGCTATTGATAGTGCTTTAGCTGATTTAGATAAAGGAAGTACTGGCAATGTTCCAAATCATATTAAAACTAATTCTTTTGATTATAAATATCCACATAGTTACCCCAATGCTTTTGTTAAACAACAGTATTTACCAGATAATTTAAAAGGTAGAAAGTATTATCTTCCTAAAGAAACTAGTAAATATGAACAAGCTTTAAAAAAGGTTAATGACAAAATAGATAAATTACAAAATTAAAAATAATTTTTTTAATTATTACATTTTTTGACATTGTTTGACATTTTAAGGTTTTATAATACTACCTCAAGAGATGGGTTCTATTTTTATATAATCTTAATTAAACTTCCTTTTAAAATAAAAACACCTCAAAATACATTTATCTTTTCATAATATATTGGGGAATTCATCTCTTAATAAAAAGATACAGTTTGTCTGTATCTTTTTTATGCTGTTTCTAAAGAGTATTCATCTCCTATTACTCCTGAGCCTGTTCCTAGTTTGACATTGGATTTCAGAACTACGACTGGGCGCACTCCATACGAAAGGCCGTCGCTGTTGCTCCAAATCCTGCTGATTGGAATCCAATTCCACAAGTCGTAAGAGTTACAGGCAGAGGCCAGGTAGTAGTAGCTACCGATATCTATTAGTTCTGTATTTCTTCCACAGTAGGTTGCATTAGTACTACCGTAACATTCTCCTCGTTCATTTTTTTCTAGATAATCCCATAAACTATAATTTTCATTTCCGTTTTCATCATAATTTATTATATTTACATCGTCACTATCCATATAATGAACACTTTCGGCTAATTCACTATTTCCATACTTAGTCCAAGCTTTTCCTTTTCCTTCATCTTCAGCCGATGTAGCTCTTACCTTTAGTATTTCTTTACTTGCAGCTGAATAACCACTTGAACTATATGCATGATAGTAACATTCTGGTGTTCCTCCATGAATTAATGTAATTTGTCCATTACTATCAACATCCATTATTCGCCAACCACTATATTTTGTTTTATATGATGCACTATAACATGTAATACTTTCATTCTTACTTAAGCCATTTGTAGAACTG
>CANRBE010000045.1 GCA_947628785.1 uncultured Bacilli bacterium | reverse complement strand
AAATCTCTTATAGTCTTATAAATTAAGGCTTTAAGAGATTTTTAGCTTTCAAAACTGTCAAAGTCAGGATTATATCAAATTACATTTATTCTTTCAATATTAACATTACCTTTTAACTATTAATCTGTCAAATAAAGCCTTACGGTATCTCCTTCAAAAAGCTTAACTCCTGCTTTAGGAGATTGTTCTAACACTCTATCTCCTGATCCTGTAAATTCTATTTTAAAATCTTTTAACTTCTTGGAAGCTTCTATCTTATCCATATTTAAAACATTACTAACCTTGACATATTTTTTATCAGTATAATTATATTTTTTTTCACTGTCACCACCTGGTCTTTTTATATTTAATATCCTAATAGCATCTGTCAAAATACTTTTAGCAATCGGTGCTGCCACAGTTCCCCCATATTGAGTTATCCCCTTGGCATTATCAATTGCTACATAAACAACTACTTTTGGATCATTAGCAGGTAAAAAACCAATAAAAGAAGTTATGTAATTACCAACCATATATTTTCCATCTTTTACTTTTTGAGCCGTCCCTGTTTTACCCCCTACTCGATATCCTTCAATATAAGCATTTCTACCACTACCATTATTAACTACACTTTCTAAAGCCATTCTAACTTTTAAAGAAGTATCATTACTAATTACTTTTTTAACTAGTTTGGGTTTATTATATTTAATAACACCATTAGTACTAGGTTCATTTAAACTTTTGACAATATAAGGTTCATATAAATAACCACCATTAATAGCCGCTGATACCGCTGTTATTTGTTGAATGGGAGTAACTGATACACCTTGACCAAAAGAAGTTGTAGCTAACTCAACTGGTCCTACTTTATCAATAGGAAATAAAATACCCGTACTTTCTCCATTTAAATCAATACCTGTTTTTTTACCAAATCCAAATGCTTTTATATATTTAAATAAAGTTTCTACTCCAAGTCTTTGCCCTAAGGCAACAAAACCTGGATTACAAGAATTTTCAACTACCTGTTTAAATGTTTGTTCTCCATGTCCTCCAGCTTTCCAACATTTTATTCTGGCATTTTCTACTTTAATAGAACCTCCATCATAAAAATGGTCATTATCCAAATCTACTTTCTTTTCTTCTAAAGCCGCACTAAGAGTTATTATTTTAAAAGTTGAACCAGGTTCATAAGTCATCCAAATAGGTAAATTTCTATTAATTTCTTCAGTCGTATAATTTTGATAATTAGCTGGTTCAAAAGCAGGTCGTGAAGCCATCGCTAGTATTTCTCCTGTTTTAGGGTCCATTATAATACCTAAAGCTTGCTCTGGATTATATCTTAACATTGCATTAGAAAGTTCTCTTTCCAGTGACTCTTGTAATTCATAATCAACTGTTAATGTCATATTAACTCCATCTTGTGGTTCAACATAATTTTCAGTTAAATCTAACTTATTACCTTTCGCATCAGATGTATATTTTATTGCCCCATAAGCACCTGTTAAGTAATCATTATACATAAGTTCTAATCCACTTAATCCTTGATTGTCAATTCCAACAAAACCAATAGTATGAGATAACATAGTATTATAAGGATAATATCTTTTAGATTCTTTCACTAAATAAACACCAGGAAGTTTTAAATCAACTATTTTATCAGCTACTTTAAAATCCAGTCTTCTTCCATAAGGGTGAACTCTTTCCATCGATGTTTTTTTTAAAACATGTTTAAGCATATCATCTTTACTAACATTTAAAATATTAGCTAACATTATAGCTGTTTTTTCTTTATCTTTTATTTGATTAGGTATTAAAACTAAAGAAACAGTCGTTTTATTACTAGCTAGTACTTTTTTATTTCTATCATAAATAGTTCCTCTATCTGCTTCAATTGGCAAATTTCTATTCCATAATGATGCTGCTAAATTATTAAGTTTATCATAAGATATAACTTGAATATAAAATACTTTAAAAATGATTAACAAAAAAAATAAAATAAATAAGCCATATATTATTTTAATTCTAATATGAATATGTTTAACAAACATGTAATCACCTTAATTTAATATATGATAGTATCTTAAAAATTATAAAATAATTTATGGTACAATAAATATTGGGAGGGATAATATGACTATTGAAGAAGAAATATTTAAAAAAACAAAAGCAGATTTTGATAAAATAATCAAATATGGTTTTAAATTAAAAAAATCTATCTATAAATATTCTAAAAATATTATGAATAACACTTTTAGGATTGATGTTGAAGTAAATAATCAAGGAATAATAAAAACTACCATTTACGATTTAACTTCTGGGTATGAATATACAAATTTCAGAATAAAAGAAAATATAGGTTTTTTTACTAAAAAAGTCAAAGACGAAGTTGAAAATTTATTAAAAGATATCAAAAATAATTGTTTTGTTGAAGAAAAATTTATATTCGACCAATCTAATCGAATAGCAAACAAAATCAAAGAAAAATACCAAAATGAACCAGAATTTGAATGGGATAAGTTTCCTGGTTTTGCCACTTTTAAAAATAAAGATAGTAATAAATGGTATGCTTTGATAATGAATATTGATAAAAGTAAACTAGATAAAAATACTAATGGAGAAGTTGAAATACTTAATATAAAACTTAAACCAAATGAAATAAATAGTTTACTAAAACAGGATGGTTTTTACCCTGCCTATCATATGAACAAAAAAAGTTGGATTAGTATTACCCTAAACGATATTATATCTGATGAAAAAATAATGAATTTACTTGATGAAAGTTATTCATATACTAAAACAAATAGTAATAAAAATGAATGGATAGTCCCTGCCAATTTAAAATATTTTGACATAGAAAAATTTTTAAAAGATAATAAAACTCTAACATGGAGACAATATAAAAATGTCAAAAAAAATGACACTATCTTTTTATATATAACTAAGCCTTATTCATCAATTATGTATAAATTTAAAGTAACAGATATAGATATTCCTTATAAATATGAAAACATAAAATTAAAAAAAGTTATAAAAATAACTTTACTTACAAAATATGAAAAAGATAAACTGTCATTAGATATTTTAAAAAAATTTGGTATAAAAACAGTTAGAGGGCCAAGATACATGCCTAAAATTTTAAGCAAATATATAAATAATTTAAACAATTAATATTCCACTTCATCAGTTACATAAATCATTATATTTTTAATATGTAATGATTTTTTTCTTAACAAATTTCTTTTAACTTCTTTTTCTATTTTAACAACTTGTTTAAATGATAAATTTTTATTAATAACTAAAGTTAAATCTAAAGCATAATAAGAACCATATTTAATCAATTTAGATAGACATTTTTCAATATTAGGATTAGTTAAAACAATACTTTCAATATTGTTCAAAATATCTTTATTTTCATCCACTTCTCCTATTAAAGCTAAAGAATTAGATTTAATAACTACAAAAGCCATTTTTAAAACTAGTACACCAATTATTATTGTACCAATCATATCAGAATATTTTAAAATAGGAATTTGTTTTTCAAATTGCAATAATATTGTAATAATCATAACTCCAATACTAGAATATAAATCCATTTTAGATTCTTTAGCCGATGTAAGTAAAGCTTGACTATTTGTTTTCCTTCCCTCTTTAGCCATAATATAAATAGCAATATATTTTAATATAATAGTTACTAAAACTACCCATAATAAAGATAAAGATGGTATTGTTTTTTTAGTATTAAAACTATTTACCACAATAAAAATACCCAATAAAAGTAAGATAATTCCAATAAATAAGTTAGTTAAATACTCTAATTTTCCAAAACCAAAAGGATGATATTTAGTTGGTCTTTTTTTGGACAATTTTAAACCGATAATACAAAATATATCTGTCACTAAATCACTGATAGTATGTAAACCATCAGCCAGTAAGGATTCTAATTTAAAAAATAATCCACCCCATATTTTTAAAAAAGCAATAACTCCATTATTTACCATACTATATATAAGTATTCTACTTTCTTTTTTCATAAGTCACCTTCTATTATATTTTAACACTTTTTTTTAAAGAAAAAAAGGATTCTTTTGATGTATTTTCTAAATATAATACATCATTTTTATCCTCTTTTTATTAAACAATTATATACATTTAATATAATCAATATATACAAAGTTAAAGCTATAGGTAAATATATTTTTTTACTTATTTTGTTTTGATACTTATTGTCATAAACATTAAAATTAGCATTTAAACAAATTAATTTATCATCAACATAAGTATCACTATTTTTAAAAGCATCATAACCTTTATTACTACGAGTTAATTCATAATCAATACAATTATCTGACTCATCAGTTCTTATTTGAAGGTAATTTGATTTTGTTGCTTCATTAGAATAAATTTTAAAATAAAATGTTTTTTCTTTATTCAATTTAATCCTTGAAAAATTGAAAACTACTGATATTTCTCCTTGATTTTTAGAAGACATAAATTCCTTTTTATAAATTAATTTATCATTACTATCATACAATTCAAATATATAAGGTATTTCCTCTTTAATATGATTATCAATAGTCACTAAAGTTATTTTATTGAAATCTTTACTTATTTTAAATTTTTGAGTTATAACACTATCAATAATATCAATTCGAGAAGAAGTACCACTTTGAATAAGTCTTTCAACATCTAAATAACTATATCTTACCGCATAATTTATAAAATTATCACAAATAAGAATACCAGTTATAATAATTATAAAATATCCTAAATATTTTTTGAATTTAATAAAATCTATTTTTTTATTTTCTACTTTAATTGTTTTAGTTTTTAGTAATTTATCTACAATAGGTAAACTACATATTCCAGCTATAACAACCCATGGTAAAAAGGAAAAACAATATCTAAAGTGACTTTCCCAAAAAATATAAAATAAAACTCCTCCAAATATAGCTATAATAAAAGTTGATACTTTATTATCCGAATTAAATTTTTTCATTAAAAATTCTTTAGCTAACGTAAATACAAAAAGTATATACATAGCCATTTTCATAATTCTAACTAAATATTGAAGATAAATAGAATTATAACTAGATATAAAAGCATATGTCGAATCAATTGGCTTAACATGCCTATAATATTGAAAAGCTCCCGAACCATTAGACCAAGTTATTCCAATTTTTTTAACCAAAAAATCTAAATTAACTTTTTTTATTCTTTTTTTAATTTCCATGATGTTATCATTTACTTTATCAGTAGAAGATAAAGTAAAATTATCATCAGGCCAATTATAAGTACCATTTGTTTCATAATTTAAACCCATCATTAACCAATGAGTAGGTGGAGTTTTTTTATTGTCATCAAAATCTATTTTAAAATATGGAATTACTACCAAACTATATAATAAATAAACCAAAGCAAAAGAACTTAAAACAACTACTCCTTTTTTTAAGGTTTCTTTATAATTACCCTTAACGATACCATCAATTATATAAGCTATTAATAAAAAACTAGATACAATTCTAAGTTTAGAAGCTATCGCAAAAAGAATACCACCAATTATTAAAAGTAAATATTTTTTTATCTTAACCGTTTTGTTAGCTCTTATTAAACAGTATATTCCAATAATAGTAAATGGAATGGAAGTTATATCTGTATAGTAATAACTAGTAAATAAATAAAAATCTGGATAAAGAGCTAATATAATTAACCCAATTAAAGCTATTTTACTATTAAATAGTTCTTTTAATAACAAATATACAAAATAAAAAGAAACAGCAGTCATTAGACAATTATAAATAATCATAGTATTGTCAGGGTTATTAAAAAATATTTTCCCTACCAAACTAACAAAATATATCAAAACAAATAACGGTACTTGTATCGGATATTTAGAAAAATACTGATATGCTCCAACATGATGAGAATTTGTCTTTAATAAAACTGTTACTTTATCAACAATATGAACCAAATCGTAAGTAAATAATACCCGATGAGATAAGCCAAAACAGATTAATAAAATAAAAGAAATAATTGTTATAATAAAAGCTAAAATATTATGTTGTTTACTAGTTAATTTATCAAGTTTTCGATAAATTAAAACTAAAAACATTATATAAAGGGCCGCTCCTAGTAAAATTATAAAGTTAGAACTTGCTGTTACCATGTAATTATTAAGTATTTGTAAAATAATAACTAAAAAAATTAAAAACATTAATCCACACAATATTTTATAACTTTTTTTAAAAAAAATACTAATTTTGTTTTCCATGTTATATCCCTTCTTTATATTATTTCTTTTTCAATAATATATTTTGGTCGCCTTTTAGTTTCACCATACACTTTTCCAATATATTCACCAATAATTCCTAAAGAAATCATTTGAATACCAGCTACTAACCAAATAGATGTAACAATAAAAGTCCAACCAGAAACCGCATTACCAACTAGTTTTACTATTAAAGTATAAATTAAAATTATAAAACTAAATAAAGCCATAATAAAACCAGTTGAAGTAATAATTCTTAAAGGAACAACACTAAATGAAGTTATACCTTCGATTGCAAATTTAAGCATTTTTTTAAGTGGATACTTAGATTCCCCTGCAATTCTTTCATTTCTCTCATAATAAGCAATAGCTGTTTTATAACCTATTTGAGGAACAATACCTCTTAAAAATAAATTGACTTCATCAAATTGTTCTAAACCTTCTAAAGCAATTTTACTCATCAACCTACAATCAGCATGGTTAAATACTACCTCAACTCCCATTAAATGCATAAATTTATAAAAACCTTCTGCTGTAATTTTTTTAAAAAAGGTATCTTTTTGTCTAGAACTTCTAACCCCATAAACTATTTCTGCTCCAGCATTATATTCTTCTAACATTTTATCAATAACATCAATATCATCTTGTAAATCAGCATCCATACTAATTGTTATATCTGCATATTTTTTAGCAGTCATAAGTCCCGCTAGTAAAGCATTTTGATGCCCTCTATTACGAGATAGTTTAATTCCACCAAATAATTTATTATTTTCATGAATCTTAGTTATTAAATTCCAAGTATTATCTTTACTTCCATCATCAATATATAGTATTTTACTATTTTTGGATATTTTTTTATCTTTAATCAGTTTTTTCATTTTTTGATTTAAAGCATTAGTTGTTATTTCTAATACTTCCTCTTCATTATAACAAGGTATAATTAAATACAATAAAGCCTCATTTTTCATCCTTAACCTCCCACTATTTTACATACTAATTATATCATTATCACTCAAGATGTCAAGTTTAACCCCTTTTAAAAAACCTTAAATTTTTCATTTAAGGTTTTATTCATCTATATGAGTTATTTCTATATTGTGACCATCATAAACTGTTTGAAACTGTTTATAAATTAAATTAGCACTACTGACTTTACCATTAGTAGCTATTATTATTGTTCCACTGCTTGGTAAGTCTCCTTTTAGATTTATCGGATAACTAATAGTTTCATTAGTTAATATTCCATCATTTACTTGAAATGTCCCTTCTAAATTAACTCCATCGTCTTTTCCTATTTCATTAACAACCGAAGTTTCTACTTCTTTAATGTAATTTAATACATTAGCTGATATAGTATCTTCTTCTGCTTTGTTAGTTCTTTTTACTGCTTCTGGGACAACAATAGCTGACAAAATTAATAATAAAAACAATACCGCAAGCATTTCTATTAAAGTAAACCCTTTTTTCATTCAATCACTCCTATTATTATTGTATCATATATTTTAAAAGAAAAAAAGATTCTATTTATCTTTTCTAAAGTGAGCTAAAATTTTAGCAAATTTAAATACTATAATACTATTTTTATTCATAGCATAACTTTTTCCAAGTGCCTTTCCTCCTATTGTAAATGCTGCTATAAAAGCAGTAGTAAATAAAGTTGTTATAAATAAGTTAGTATGTAATAAACTAGCTAAATTAGATGAAACTACTGCACTTCCAGTCCCAGAGATAATACCACAAACATCTCCGATAACATCATTACAAAATGATGATACTTTATTAGCATTTTGTATTAGTTTAACAGCTGTTTTAGCTCCATACACTTTTCTAGAGCTCATCGAATTAAAAGGTACTATTGAACAAGATGTCACTGCCACTCCAATTATATCAAAAACAATACCTAAAGCTACAAACACAACAACTAAAATCAAACTTAAAAGAAAGCTAGCTTTCGGTAAAGTTGTTTCAAAAAACATGGAAATAAAAAATGATATTAAAAAAGCAAATAAAGTTATTTTGATTATCCATGAAACGTCTGATTTTTCTTTATGTTTTTTTTCTTTGTTTTTGGTTTGAATTTTTAAGTTTTCTGTTTCTTCTTTTAATTTTATTCTATCTATTTTTTTCATTATTCCCTCACAAAAAAGAATTGGCTACTATTATGGTTAACTTTACGCCTTAGGTCAAGTAGAGTTTCTCTAGCCCTTACATGTTGTTACCAAGCATGCGGTTCCCCATTAAAAGGACCAATATACCGTCGCCGATTATATAACTTGATCGCCACTCAGTACGTACTGCAATCCCATATTAGTGTCACTCTAGAGGTTTTCCCCACCATCTCAACTGTTATTAGTTCTTTTTAGCAAAAAATGTTTCAACTTGCAATAAGTTTTATTTTTTGGCCTAAAAATAAAACTCTGTTCAAATATCCCCACTTTTCACGCAAGACAAGCACTTGTTAATTCGTCATGATTTTATAAACAATGGAACAAGTTCGTATGCCATTACGGTTGTCCACTATTCTACCTTTTAATACTCACCCTAAACTGGGCGTATAAAGCAAGCACCAAAAGTTAATGGAATGCTCTTAACGGATTTTTAGCCCCGTCTTCCTAACAGTGAATATGACTAGAATAATGTGCCAATTCTTTATACATTTTAACAAATAATATAATTTTTTTCAAGCTGTATGTGCTAAAATTTGTTTTTACAAAAATAGATTTATTAAAGAAAAAGACATATCTAAAATATGTTCTTTTATAAAAATAAATTTGTTTTGATTTTTTGTAACTGTTTTATTGGAACACTGGTTACTTTGGATATCAAAGATATATCAATTCCATTTTTAAACATGTTTTCAATTAAATTTTTTCGTTCTTTAGCTTCTCCTAATTCAATTCCTTCTTCTTTGGCATATTCTTTTTCGGCTTCATTAATTCTTTTATTTAAGATTTCGGCATCCCAATCATTTAATAATACTTCATCACTTTGCATTTTTTCTTCCTCCTTCATAAAATATTTTGTATCTTCTATTTCAAAGATGTTTTTTAAAAATTTTTCCATTTCTTCATATGATTTACTATTTATGATTATATTCCAAGCGTTTTCTTTACTCTTATTATATCCTGTTTTATCCATTTTGCCAAGGTTTACAGTTATTATTTCATAATTTTCCGCTATTAATTCTTTAGTCTTTAAATCACATATTCTTATATTTCTTTTATCTGGCTCATTAATAGTTGGACAAACATTTAAGTTTAGTTGATATAAATGATGTTTTTTTATTTCACTCAAATTTTCTCCTGGTTTGATGAAAGTATTATATATCTTGTTGGCATACATGATATTCCTTAGTTTAACTGTATTATAATTACAGTTATTTAATTCTAA
>CANRBE010000044.1 GCA_947628785.1 uncultured Bacilli bacterium | reverse complement strand
TGGGTAACAATGGCAAGTATCAAAGGAACAATAACTAAAAAAGGACCAAGTCCTACTAAATTATATAGATGTAGATCAGCAAGCTCTTCAAGTTCTGTATCAATTTGCACTCCAACTGCTTCAGAAGATAATATAGTAGAAGATGGAAGTAGTTTAGTGTTAATCAGTAGTTCATTTTATCAAAAAGTATGTTATCAAGCATTGAGTGGAACAGGAGTGAAATCTAGTGTAAAATGTAGTAATATATACCATGTAGATACAGAAGCACCAATTATAACTCCAAATAGAGAAGAAGCATTAGTTTGTTCAAGAAACCAAGATAAATGGAAAAATAACTTTACATTTGAATGGAGTATAAGTGGAACAGGAGCTATAGGTGATTGCAAAGTATCAGACACTTATGATTCAGAATATGGTGGTTATACAGTAACTTGTGAAGTAACAGGAGTAAATGGAAAAAAAGCAAGTAAAACGTTGAAAATGTCACCGATAGGTTGTTATGTGAATTACACACCAGATAATGCGACGTGGAATGCCACAAGAGATGGAGTAGCAGAAACAGAAGTGCAAACTCAAGGAACATTTAATATATATGATAAAACTGTAACTGAAGATGGAACTGAATTAGGGTCAGCAAATGGAAAAAGTAAAAACGATAGTATAACTTGTAGATATGATAACATCGATAAAACGATTGGTCCAAATTATTATAATGGTTGGCGAATAATGGATGTTGATAGTAATGGACAAATCACCCTAATTCATGGAGGGACCCCAGAATGCTTTTATCATTTTGGGAGTAGTAATAATTATAATTATGTTGTGCAAGCAAAATCAATGCTGAAATTAAAAGCTACATCTACAGAAAATGAAGGAACAGGAAAAGCATGGACTAAATATGGAAATAGTGAGTTGTCTGAAAGTATACATTATATGGATATTGATGATGTAAATGTAATTCTTTATAAAGAAAATGGAAACGATGATTATAGCTTAGAGGAATATTCGAAAAATAATGGAAAAGAATATTGTTATCAATATGATGGAGCTGGGCCTTGTGGTTCAATTATGCAATTGATAAACACAAATAGCTTTTATCGTATAGCTGCTTTAGGAAATAATCAAGCATTAATTAGGCGGACATCAAATGACCGTGGTGGAATTTGGGATTGGTTTGATTATAACAATTCGATAGGTGTCCGTCCAGTCATAATCCTAAAACCAAATGTAAAGCTAGGTCAAGAATCAGGTTTACTTGGTGATGAATATAGCTTAATCACATCATAATATAAACAAAAACTGATGGAAAAAACATCAGTTTTTAATATATTTATCAATACTATTTTTAAGTTTATCAAAACTTTTTTCATTAACTAAAATAGTATAAGTAATAATATCACTAAAATCTTTATTTAAAATAGTATAGTCTTTTAATAAATAATCAATTTGTTTTTGATTAGAATAAGAAGTAGAAAAAGAAAAAGTAATCTTTTTATCATCATCAATTAAAATACAATCCTTTAAAGCTAAAGTAACACTTTTAGTATAAGCTCTAACTAAACCACCACTTCCTAACTTAATTCCTCCAAAATATCTGGTAACAATACATAAAACATGATTTAAATCATGATGTTTTAAAACTTTCAAAATAGGTAATCCAGCAGTACCACTAGGTTCAAAATCATCACTAACCTTAACAAGTTCATCTAAAATATAAGCATAACAATTGTGAGTGGCACCTTCATATTTTTGTTTGATTTGATTTAAATAAAAATTAACATCTTCCTTAGAATTAACAAAAAATATATTAGTTATAAATTTAGACTTTTTTAAAGTCCAAGTATATTCTATATTATTAGAAATAGTTTTCAAAAAATCACCAATAATATTATAATATAATATCTAAAAATAGTCTAATAAAATAGTATTGTTTTTTAAAATGTTTTTAGTTATAATAAAATAGTAAAAGAAGGTGAAAACATGAAAAAGATACTGTTAATAATTAGTAGTTTTTTATTTTTGCCAAGTATAAAAGCAATGGATAATTGTTTTTTAGATACAATCTGTTTTACTAAAGATGGAAATTATTATTATAGTGAAGATACATCTTTAACATACAAAATAGAAGAAGATAAAAAAATATTTTATGAAAATAATAAACCATATACAGGTTTTAAAACATATCAAAATAAAAAATACTATTTTTTAAATGGAATATATATTTGTTATCAAGAAAATGATACTTATTATATTGGTGATACATTATATACTGGTTTATTAAATGATACATTAATCAATAACGGTTTAAAAGAAAATAAAGATGGTATTATAACAACAACAAATGGTATATATTATTTAAAAAATAATAAAGTTGTTAAAAATACTTGGTATTTAAATCACTATTTTGATGATACTGGTAAATCTTTAAAAGGAGTAAATAAAATAGATAATAAATACTATTTATTTGATGATGAAGGTCTTTTATATAATCCAGGGTGGAAAAATTATCATGATGAAGTATATCATGTTGAAAAAGATAAAACTCTAACAGTTGGTTTAGTAACTATTGATGGTGATGAATACTATTTTGATAAATATGGTAAACTTACTGATGGATTAATAAATTATCAAGGAAAATACTTTTATATTGATGGTTTTGGTAAAAAAGATAACGGTTTAGTTAAAAATAACAAAGACTATTATTTTTTAAAAAAAGGTAAATTAGTAAAAAACTCTTGGATGGAAGAACAAGGATATAAATATTATTTTGGTAAGGATGGTAAAGCATATCAAGGACTTAAAAAAATAAACAATAATTACTATTATTTTAATATGGATGCGACTATGCAAAAGGGGTTTATTAAAATAAACGATAAACTTTATTATTTTGATAAACAAGGTAAAATGGTTTTAAAAAACCAAAAAATAAATAACCAAAATATCAAATTTTCTAGTCAAGGATATATAATAAATTCTTGGGTTAACTATAAAGGATATAAATATCTGACTAAAAAAGATGGTAGTTTAGTTACTTATTGGTATAATTATAAAGGCAAAAAATACTTTTTTGATGGTGAAGGAAGACTATTAAGTAAGAATGCGAATATGGTTGTTGATGTTTCTAAATATCAAGGTAATATTGATTGGAATTTAGTAAAAATAAATGACAATATCGATGGAGTTATTGTTAGACTTGGATATGGTACTTCTTATGAAGATGAAGAGTGTGTAATGGATTCATATTTTTTAGCTAATATAAATGCTTTAGAAAACTTAGATATTCCTTATGCTTTATATTTATATAGTTATGCTATTGATACTAAATCAGCTAAAGCAGAAGCACAGTTTGTAATAAATACCTTACATCAATATAATATAAAAAATGTAACCGTTTACTATGATATTGAAAGTAATAGATTCACTAAATTTTTAGACAAAAATGATTATGATAATATTATCACTACTTTTGTTACTAGAGTAAGAGCTAGTGGGTATGATTCTTATGTCTATACTTATACTAATCTAGCCAAAAATAAATTTAGTGATAAAATAAATAACTATGTTACTTGGATTGCTGAATATAATAAAACCCTAGCTTATAAAGGTGATGAAGTAAAGGGGTGGCAATATACTTCTAGTGGGATAGAACAAGGATTTGATGGAAGAATTGATATAAGTGTTTGGAATAAATTTAAATAAGTTTTACTAAAAAAAGGAAGGTGGTAACATGAGTAAAGATAAAATCAAAGAAAAACTAGCTTTAGTTCCTAACGAACCAGGTTGTTATCAGATGAAAAACAAAGATGGAATTATCATATATGTTGGTAAAGCTAAGAAGTTAAAAAATCGATTAAGTTCTTACTTTCGAGGAACTCATACAGGAAAAACTGCTAGATTAGTTAATGAAATAGATGATTTTGAATATATAGTTGTCCATAATGAAACAGAATCTTTAGTATTAGAACTTAACCTAATTAAAAAATATGACCCCAAATATAATATCTTACTTAGAGATGATAAAACCTATCCTTATATCGAACTTACTAATGAAGAAGTACCACGTCTTCAAGTCGTTAGAAATATCAATAAAAAGAAAAACAAAAACAACTTATATGGACCATATCCTAATGTTACAGCCGCTAGAAAAACTGTCAACATGTTAAATAGAATATATCCTTTAAGAAAATGTAAAACTTATGAAAAAAGACCTTGTCTTTATTACCATTTAGGACAGTGTTTAGGATACTGTACTAATTTGGTAGATAAAACTAAACTAGACCAAATGAAAAACGATATTATTAAATTTTTAAAAGGGGACCATAGTTTAATAACCAAAAAAATAAAAGAAGAAATGGAAAAAGAAAGTAGTGAATTACATTTTGAAAAAGCTTTAGAACTTAAGGAATTACTTGAGTATATCGAAGTTACTCTAGCTCGTCAACAAGTAGAAATAAAAGACTTAATTGATAGAGATATCTTTGGATATTTTGTATATAAAGGTTATATAGCTATTCAAGTTTTTTTTATAAGAACTGGTAAAATCCAAGAAAGACATCACGCTATTATCCCTTTGATTGATACTAAAGAAGAAGAACTACTTAGATATATCGCTAAATTTTACCAAAAAAACTTTATTATTCCAAAAGAGATATTAGTGCCATCATGTGTCGATAATACTTTATTAGAAAATTATTTAAAAACTAGTGTTAAAATACCTAGTAGAGGAGTTAAAAAGCAACTTTTAGACCTAGCTTGTAATAATGCTAAAATAGAATTACAAAATGAATTTGAACTCTTAAAAAAAGATGAACAAAGAACAGTTGAAGCCAATGAAGATTTAAGAAAAATCCTTAAACTTGATAAATTAGATAGAATCGAAATATTTGATAACTCTAACTTGTTTGGCAGTTTTAATGTATCAGGCATGGTCGTATTTAAAAATGGTGTACCAAGTAAAAATGATTACCGTAAATATAAAATAACTAGTGATGTTAATGATGACTATAAAACTATGAGGGAAGTAATATACAGAAGATATTTTAGAGTTTTAAAAGATGATTTAGAAAGACCAGATTTAATCATTGTCGATGGGGGATTAGGACAGATTAACGTAGCTAGAGAAGTAATAAATAGTCTAAATTTAAAAATACCAGTAGTTGGACTTAAAAAAGATGATAGGCACGCAACTAATGCTTTACTAGCTTTTGACCCTATTAAAGAATTACCAATTGATAAAACTAGTCATTTATTTTATTACTTAGAAAGAATTCAAGATGAAGTTCATAATTTTACTATTAACTACCATAAACAAATAAGAAGTAAGGGTTCACTAGAATCTATTTTAGATAATATTCCTGGTATTGGAAGTAAAAGAAAAACTATCCTTTTAAAAAAATATCATACCATATCTAAACTAAAAGATTTAGATGTTGATACTTTAAAAGAAATACTTCCCGAAGAAGTAGCTATTAGATTAAAAGAATTTTTGTCTAAATATTAATTTTCACAAAAGTAACATAAAAAATATATATAATAAAAAACGAGGTGGTTTTTTGAAAGTATTAATTGTCGATGATGAAAAGTTAATTAGGGATGTTTTAAAAGAATATGCTATTCATGAAAAATACGAAGTATTAGAAGCAGCTAATGGGATAGAAGTAATCGATAAGATAAAAAAAGATAAAGATATAAAAATAATAATACTAGATATTATGATGCCTAAAATGGATGGCTTTGAAGTAGCTAAAGAGATAAGAAAAACTTCTGATGTTCCTATTATTATGTTGTCCGCTCGAGGTGAAGAATACGATAAACTACAAGGATTTGATTTAGGAATAGACGATTATATAACTAAACCTTTTAGTCCTAAGGAAGTAATGGCTAGAATAAAAGCGGTTTTAAAAAGAACTAAAAAAGAAGATAAATTTGTTTATAAAGACTTATGTATAGACTATCAAGGACATACAGTTAAAATCAAAGACAAAGAATTAAAACTAACTCCTAAAGAATATGATTTACTAGTTTATTTTGTTAATAATCAAAATATTGCTTTATCTAGAGAACAATTACTATCTACTTTGTGGGGATATGATTTTTTTGGGGAAGATAGAACTATCGATACCCATATTAAAATGCTTAGAAATAATTTAGGAAAATATCGTAATTTAATTGTTACTGTTAGAGGATTAGGATACAAATTTGAAATCAAATAAAACGATTAGAAAAAGAGTTTGGTTATATTTAACTATCTTTTCGATATCAATCCTATCATTTCTATGGATATTCCAAGTTATTTTTTTAGGAACTTATTATGAAATGGTTGAAAAAAATGAAGTAGAAAGAGTAACTAAAAAAATTCAAAAAGCTTATGGTTCAGATGACTTTGAAGAAACTTTAGATAAAATATCATATTCCAATAATGTATGTATTGAAGTATCTAATAAAAACTTACAAAGTTATACAGTCAATCAATATTACCGTGGTTGTGGTGGCCTTTTAAATAGTACTTTAATGCTACATTTTAAAAAAGATTTTATGGAAAGCAAGAAAAAAACTAGTAATTTTATGATTAAAGATAATGAATATAATGGTAAGATTTTAATCAAAGCTATTACTTTAGATGATAATTATTATGCTTTTGTAATAGCTTCACTTGCGCCAATTGGTTCGACGACTACGATATTAGCTAGTCAGTTAATTTATGTCACTTTATTAGTTTTACTTTTATCTTTTTTAATAGCTTATTTTATTTCAGAAAAAATAAGTGACCCAATTGTATCAATAAGTAAAACGGCCGCTTCTTTAGGTAAGGGAAATTATAATGTTAATTTTGAAGTTTCAGATACTACTAAAGAAATAGAAGATTTAGCTAATACTTTAAATAGGGCTAAGGATACTTTATCTAAAACTGATGCGATAAGAAGAGAGTTACTTGCGAATGTTTCTCACGATTTAAAAACCCCCCTTACTATGATTAAAGCTTACGCTGAAATGACTAGAGATTTAAATGGTGACAACAAGGAAAAAAGAGACCAAAACTGTACGACAATAATTGAAGAGACAGACCGTTTAACTTTACTAGTTAATGATATATTGGAGCTTTCTAAAATGCAATCTGGAAATACTAAATTAAAATTAGAAACATTTGATATTCATCAAATGATAAGTGAAGTTTTGAATAAATTTGAATATATAGATAATATTAATTTTATTTATCAAAATAAAAAAAGTTATAAAGTAAAAGCTGATAAACGTAAAATATATCAAGTATTATATAATTTAATTAATAATGCTATTCATTATGTTGGTGAAGATAGACAAGTAATAATAAATGTTTTAAATGTCAAAAAAGATCGTGTTTTAATCGAAATTAAAGACCATGGTAAAGGTATTAAAAAAGAAGAACAGGAATATATTTGGGACAAGTATTATCAAGCCAACAAACAATATAATCGTGGAACTGGTATAGGTTTATCAATTGTCAAAAGTATATTGGAACTTCATCATGTAAGATATGGGGTAACATCTAAAAAGAATATGGGAACAACATTTTATTTTGAGCTTAAAAAAAGTAAGTAGGAGGATTTATGGTATATATTTTATTTGGTAGTGAAATAGTAATTATTAAGAATAGAATAGATGATATTAAAAGCCAAGCTAAAATAAGCAATTTAGCTTGGAATTATTATGATTTAGAAAACTGTAATTTAAAAAGTATTATTGATGATGCAAATAGTGGGACTTTGTTTTCTTCTAAAAGAGGGATAATTGTTGATAATGCTTATATTTTTAATGCAACTACTAATAAGAAATTACCAGAACAAGACCCTAAAATACTTGAAAATTATTTAGATAATATAAATCCTGATACCATTCTTATTTTTTCTATCAACAGTGAGAAAATAGATACTAGGAAAAAAATTTTTAAAAAACTTTTAAAAGTAGGTAAAGTAATCGATTGTAATGTCAAAAAAAATAGTATTGATTTAATAAAAGATATGTTCTTACCTTGTAGTATTGGTTATGATGAAGCTATTTATTTTAAAAATAGAGTTGGTGATGATTATGGTATTTTAGTAAGTGAAGCCAAAAAATTAGTAACTTATAAAAATGATAGTTCTAAAGTAACTAAAGAAGATATAGATAATGTAGCTACTTTTAATGTTGATTTGGATATGTTTCATTTGATTGATAATATTGTTTTAAATAATAAAAAAGAAGCTTTAAAAAGTTTTGAAGAAATGCTTAAACATAAGATAGAACCTATTCAAGTTATTATCAATTTAGCTAGTCAGTTTAGACTTTTTTATCAAACTAAGGTTCTTTTTTCTAAAGGGTATAAAGAACAAGAGATAGCTAGTTATTTGAAGATACATCCATATAGAGTTAAGAAGTCTTTGGAAAGAAGAAATCAGTTTACTTTAGAAGAGTTATTATTTTTTGTGGAAAGACTAGCTGATTTGGATTATCAAATAAAATCAGGGGCTATTGATAAGGTTTTAGGAATGGAATTATTCATTTTAAACAAAGATATTGGTTTTTAGGAATATTTGTTATATAATAATATTAGAAAGGATTGAATATGAAAGTTATAAATGTAGAAGGAATGCACTGTGATAATTGTGCTAAAAGGATAAAAAAAGCTTTATCTAGTTTAGATAATGATGTAACGGTTAATTTGTCTAAAAGGGAAGTTATTTTAAATAGTGATAGTGTTTCTAATAAAGATATAAAATCTTGTATTGAAGATTTAGGGTATGATGTTAAAAAGATTAGAGATGTAAAAGAATTAAATTAAAATGAGGTGGATGATGAAAAAAAGTTTGATTTTAGTTGTTATTATAGTAGTTATATTAGGTCTTGTTTTAGGAATTGGCCTTTTAAAAAAGGATAAAAAAGAAGTTAAAAAAGAGGAAGTAAAAAACGAGGATGCTATAAAATTTAAAAATGAATATGAAAGTTTAAATGGTAAAAAGGTTGCTTCAGGGAATCATAATTACCGAACAATAACTATTGATTTAGATAATCCATTTATCTATCAAACGGCTGAAGATATATCTGAAAGATTAGATAAAGAAGAAACTTTTGTTGTTTATTTTGGCTTTGATAGTTGCCCATGGTGTCGTAGTGTATTACCTACTTTAGTTAAAGTGGCTAAAGATTTAAATGTTGATAAAATATATTATGTCAGTGTTAAGGATATAAGAGATACTAAAGAGGTAAAAGAAAATGGTGAGATTGAAACTACTAAAGAAGGTAGTGAAGGTTATTATGAGTTAATTGATAAAATGGCTAATGTTTTAGCTGATTATACATTAACTGATTCAGAAGATAATGAAGTCAAAACTGATGAAAAAAGAATTTTTGCTCCTAATTTAGTATTTGTGGAAAAAGGAGAAGCTAAAAAATTAACTGAGGGTATCAGTGAAGAACAAAATGATGGTTATATGGAATTAACTGATGATATGATTAATGATACTTATAAACAATTTGAAGATGTTTTAAAAAGTTATAAGGAAGCTGATAGTCTTTGTGAAACTAAACAAGGTTGTTAGAAAATTAGATGAAAATTCTAATTTTTTTTGGTTAATTACAATATACGACAAAAATAGATAGTAAGAGGTATTAAGATATACAACTTAGAAAGGAGAGAATATGGTAAAAAATAATATAAATAGTGATGACTATATCAAAGTTCCACTCTATTATGACAAGGCTTTCAAGTGTGTATTTTTAAAAAATCCTGTATTTTTAAAACAGTTAATAGTAGATTATCTCCACCTAGATTTTAAAATAGATAATTTTGAAATTAAAAACTCAGAACAATTTATCGATAA
>CANRBE010000043.1 GCA_947628785.1 uncultured Bacilli bacterium | reverse complement strand
ACAAGAACAATTTATATAAATCACTCTGGATGTGTTTTTTTGAAAAAAAGTAGAAAAAAACGGTAACGCGTTATAGTTATGAGTTTAAAATAAGGTGGTACCACGGTCAACATCGTCCTTAACTGGATGATGTTTTTTTATAATTAAAACATATATTAAAAATGAATATAATCATAAATAGCAGCTATTATATTTTAATACGAGGAATTGTTACAATAATTTTATAAAGGAGGATTTATGTTACAAATTGTAATATTAGTAATAGGTTTTATCTTTTTAATAAAGGGTGCCGATATTTTTGTCGATGGTGCTAGTTCAACCGCTAGAAACCTAAAAGTATCTAAAATGGTAATCGGTTTAACCATTGTAGCTTTTGGAACCAGTGCTCCAGAAATGGCTGTTTCATTTAGAGCTATTATGAATCATAGTGGTGATATGGTCTTAGGAAATGTCATCGGTAGTAACATTTTAAATATTTTATTAATTATTGGAATATCTAGTTTTTTTTGTAAACTAAAAGTACAAAGTAATACCATCAAAAAAGAAATACCAATAACCCTTTTAATGTCTATGTTACTGATAACCTTATTTATCGATAATGTATTTGATCATAAAGCTATTAATCAATTAACTAGGTCAGATGGTTTAGTAATATTACTATTTTTTACAATCTTTATTTACTATTTATTTAGTATTATGAGAAAAAATAAAGATGATGATGAAGCACCACCATATAAATTAACCAAATCATTACTAATTACTTTATTAGGTCTGGTAGGAGTTATTGTTGGTAGTGATTTAGTAGTTAATAGTGCCACTAAAATAGCTGAATATTTAAAAGTAAGTGAACGGATGATATCTTTAACAGTTATTGCTTTTGGTACTTCACTGCCTGAATTAGTAACATCTATAATATCGGCAAAAAAAGGAGAACAAGATTTACTAATTGGAAATATAATCGGTAGTAACATTTTTAATATCGGTATTGTTTTAGGTGTTCCAATATTATTATTTGGTGGTATAATAGGAACAGGCTTTTCTTATTTAGACTTAGTTGTTTTGATAGTATCAGCTTTAATGCTTTTTATATCATCAATCAACGACCAAGTTATTAGTAAAAAAGAAGGTTTTATTATGTTATGTACATTTGTAGCTTATTATAGCTATGTTATATTTAGTTAAGGAGATGAATTATGAATTATAAAGAAACATTATTAATGCCCAAAACAGAATTTAATATGCGGGGTAATTTAACAGAAAATGAAAAAGTCCAAAGACAACTTTGGGAAGAAATGGATTTATATAATAAAATAAAAGAAAAAAATAAAGGAAGAAAACCATTTGTCTTACATGATGGACCACCATATGCAAATGGAAGTATCCATATTGGTCATGCAATGAATAAGATCTTAAAAGATTTTGTTAATCGTTATAAAATGATGAGTGGTTATGATATTACCTATATTCCTGGTTGGGATACTCATGGTCTACCAATTGAACAAGCAGTTACTAATAGTGGTGTTGACAGAAAAAGTATGAGTAAAGCAGATTTTAGAGAATTGTGTCATAAATATGCTTTAGAACAAGTAGAAAAACAAAAAGAAGGTTTTAAAGAATTAAATGTTTTAGCGGACTTTGAACATCCATACATTACTTTACAAAAAGAACTAGAAGCAAGACAAATAGAAATATTTGCAGCTATGGCTAAAAAAGGACTTATTTTTAAAGGCTTAAAACCAGTTTATTGGTCACCATCTAGCGAATCAGCTTTAGCTGAGGCTGAAATAGAATATAAAGAAAGAAAAGACCCTTCTATCTTTGTTGCCTTTAAAGTAGAAGAGGGAAATGATTTAGTAAAAAAAGGAGAAAACTTAGTTATTTGGACTACAACACCTTGGACTTTACCTGGTAATTTAGGAATAGCTGTTGGGGAAAACTTTTTATATGCTAAAGTAAAAGTAAATGATAAAATATACATTATGGCTAATGACTTAGTTGATGATTTAGCTAAAGAATTTGGCTTTGAAGATTACGAAGTAGTAGAAGTAATTAAAGGAACTGACTTTGAGGGAGTTAAATATAGACATGTTTTCATGGATAGAACCTCACCAGTAGTTATCGGTTTCCATGTAACATTAGATGCTGGAACTGGACTAGTTCATATTGCTCCAGGTTATGGTGCAGATGACTTTATCATTGGAAAACAATATGATTTAGGTTTAATAAATGGAGTTAATGACCAAGGTGTTTTAACCGAAGAATCTGGTGAATTTGCGGGATTATTCTTTGAAGATGCTAATAAAGCTATAACTGTTAAATTAGATGAACTTAAAGTTTTACTTAAATTAAAATTTATTAAACACTCTTATCCTCATGATTGGAGAACTAAAAAACCAGTTATTTTTAGAGCTACACCACAATGGTTCTGTAGTATTGATAAAATAAAAGATAGACTTTTAGAAGTTATTGAAAATGAAATTAAATTTCATACACCTTGGGGTAAAAAAAGACTTTATAACATGATTAAAGATAGAGGAGACTGGTGTATTTCTAGACAAAGAGTTTGGGGAGTACCTATTCCAATATTCTACAATGAAGATGGTAGTGAAATAGTTGACTATGATGTTATGATGCATGTGGCTAAATTATTTAGAGAAAATGGATCTAATATTTGGTTTGAAAAGGATGCTAAAGATTTATTACCAGATGGTTATAGTAACGTAGCTAGTCCAAATGGTAAATTTACTAAAGAAGAAGATATCATGGATGTTTGGTTTGATAGTGGAACAACTCATACTGGTGTTTTAATAGAAAGAGGACTTGAATATCCTGCGGATATGTATTTAGAAGGCTCAGACCAATATCGTGGATGGTTTAATTCATCATTAATTACTGGAGTAGCGGTATATAATAAAGCTCCTTATAAAGAATTAGTATCACATGGATTTACTTTAGATGAAAAAGGTAATAAAATGTCCAAAAGTTTAGGAAATACAATCTTGCCAAAAGATGTAGTTAGATTACATGGAGCTGATATTTTAAGACTTTGGGTAGCTTCTACTGATTATACTGAAGATGTCAAAATTGGTGATGAGTTAATAAAACAAGTAAAAGAAAGTTATCGTAAAATAAGAAATACTTATAAATTTATTTTAGGTAATTTAAATGATTTTGATTATAGTAAAGATTTAGTTGATTATAAAGATATGCCTATGTATGATAAATATATGATGAATAAATTAAATGAATTTACTAAAAATGTTTTAGCTGAATATGATAATTACAATTTTAGTGAAGTATTTAAATTAGTAAATAATTTTGTATCATTTACTTTATCTAATTTTTACCTAGACTTTACTAAAGATATTTTATATATTGAAAAAATGGATTCTAAAGTAAGAAGAAGTGTCCAAACAGTTCTATATAATGTTATCAATAATTTAATTAGACTTTTAGCTCCTATTTTACCTTATACTAGTGAAGAGGTGTATAAGTATTTAGATGATGAAAAACTAGAAAGTATTCATCTAGCTGATATGCCAGAAGTTTTAAAATATGATGATACTAAAGAAGTAAATCACTTATTTGAAATCTTTTTTGAACTTGAAAGCAAAGTAAATAAAGCTTTAGAAAGTGCTAGAAGTAATAAAATAATCGGTTCTAGTTTAGAAGCTGATATCAAAATAAAAGATGACAAAAAATATAGTGAGTTAAAAGATAAATTAGGTAATAATTTAAATCAATTATTTATTGTATCTAAAGTAACATTTGAAAATATTAAAGATGATGTTCAAGTTTTAAAAAGTAATGGTGAAAAATGTGAAAGATGTTGGAACTATGTTGATAGTTTAAAAGACGGTATATGTAAGCGTTGCCATGAAGTTATAAATAAGTAATAAAAAATTCTAGTATAAACTAGAATTTTTAATTCCAAAAATTATAAATTAACAAACATAATAAAGTTAACATTAATAAAATCGCTAAAAAAGTTAAAATATTTTTTAAACTATTATCCTTCATAATCATCACCTATTCTTTATTAATTTTAACTTATTTATTAATAATAGTCAATTAAAATAATACTTTACAAAAAAAATTTTTTTGTTATAATATATAAATAGTCATTATGACCAAAGGAGAAATTATGATATTAAAAAATTATAAAGGGGGGATTTTATGACTGAAAAAGAATTATCTAATAAATTAGAAAATTTAATTGATGTTATGTATTCAAAATATTTAGATAGTGGAATTACGAAAAGACAATATAGTGAGATAGTCAAAAATACTTTAGTTTATTTAGCTAATAATAATAGTCAAAAATATCATGTAGACTTCATTCAAAAAATGGCGGAAATCAATTTTACTTTTATTTCGGATATATTTATTAAAAACAATTTTAAAACTGAAATGAATTATCAAATTTGTTTTCAAAATATAAGCAATTTAGCTACATTTTATCAAAAGATTAAATATAAACCATCTTTGTATGAAATTATCAATTTAATTAAAACGGATAAAACCTTATCAGATAACATCAAAGTAATAGTTGATAAAAACCTAGAAAAAATAAAATCAGATGGAATTGAAAGTATTATTGATGATGAACATGTATATATATTAATTACTGCTTATTTAGAAGTCCATGAAATAAAAGTAAACGAAATAAGTGAAAAAGAAATATATGACAGTTTAAGAAATGATAATAGTATTTCAACCGATTTAGTTAAAGAATATATGAAACAATTAGATAAACCAATATTAACTAAAGAACAAGAATATGAATTGGGACTTAAAACGATGAAAGGGGATATAAATGCTATTAATAAGTTAGTAGAACATAACTTAAAATTAGTTATTTATGTGGCCAAAAGATATATTGGACAAGGAATTCAATTTTTAGATCTTATTCAAGAAGGTAATTTAGGACTTATTAAAGCTGCTCAAAGATTTGATGCGACTAAAGGGTATCGTTTTTCAACCTATGCTACTTGGTGGATAAGACAGGCTATTGTTAGAGCTATCGATAATAATAGCAGGACTATTAGAGTTCCCGTTTATTTATCAAATTCAATTAATAAAATGAACAGAGTTAAAAAACAATTAACATTAGAATTAAATAGGGAACCATCTTTAGAAGAATTAGCTGATAATTTAGAAATGCCAGTTGAGAAACTAAAAGAGTTATATTTATTATCACAAGATACAATATCTTTAGATATGAAAGCTAGTGATGAAGATGATACTGAGTTACAAGATTTTATCGCTAGTGATATAAATTCTGAAGAAGAAGCGATAAATTCATTGTTTTCAGATGAAATAAAAAGTATTATTGATATAGCTGGTTTAACTTTAAGAGAAAAAGAAATAATTTGTTATCGTTTTGGTTTTTATGGTGGCAAAGCTATGAGTTTAAGTGATGTATCTAAAATATATGGTGTTACTAGAGAAAGAATTAGACAGTTAGAAGCTAAGGCTATGAGAAAGTTAAGAAGACCTTATTTAATGAGAAAACTTTCTGAAGATAACCAACTTGATTCTAACAGTTATAAATTAAAAGTAGCCAAGAAAACCGAACCAGCTTACTTTTTTAGTTTGCCACTTATTGCAAGATATAGTAAAGAAGAAGTTTTATCATCTTTAAAAAATTTATCTTTTAATGAAATTAAAGTTATTAAAATTTTGTTTGGTAAAGATTTAAGTAAACCAATAGATTATAGTAAAAAAGAATATTGCAGTATTTTTTACAATTTAATTTATCCTAAAATGCCAAATATTATAAAACAAGAAAGGAAAAAAGTATTGACAAAAAAACGCTAATTAAAAAATTCTAGTTTAAAAACTAGAACTTTTAATTGAAAATCCATTCATATTTTTTGATTTTCCAAGTATCATCTTCTTTTTCAATAATAAAATCAGTTATTTTATCATTATAATTATTAATTACTTTAAAAGATATTTCATTGTCATTTTTTAAGACAGCTTTTAAAGTAGTTCTAGCCATACTAGATGGTGTCCAAGAATCAGCGCAATAGTAATGATTATTTAAATAAATAAATTCACCATTACTATTATTTAATAAATTATAAATACCATCTTTAGAAAATATTTCATCAATTACTCCATCTTTAAACTGATAAAAACCGTAGTTTTTAATAGTTTCCTTAGTATTTTTGTAATTGGTAAAAGTATAATCATGAAATATACTTAAATAATCAAGATTTTCATCTTTTTCTATATATTCATCAATATTTTTAGCGGAAATTCCCATCCAAATATCTGTACCTTTTTCATATAAAGTATTGGCGATAGTAAGTGTTTCATCATCGATATTTATAGTATCACTAATAACATCATCATTACTAGGTGAAGTAACTGGTATTTTAGTTTTTGGTTTATTTAAAAAATTATAAATTAAAAGACCAAATAAAATTATTATTAAAATAAAAGATATAATTGTTAATATATTTTTCAAAAATTCTTGTTCTTTCATTTTCCACTTCCTATTCTTAGATAATTTTATCTTATTTATTATAATCTGTCAAATAAATAAACAATCAATCATACATTATATTAAAGGAGGAATTTTGTGACTATTGGAATATTTTTAACCCCTGTTTTAGAAGAAGAACCTTATTTAAAATTAAATATGAAATTATATAAGTATTTAAAAAATAAAAATGTTAAAGTAATAGGAATTACTGATAAAAGTCAAGTAGATTTTTGTGATGGGGTAATATTACCTGGTGGTTTTAACTATTTAGATGAAGAATTAGAAACTATTGAGGCTTTATATGAACAAGATATTCCGACACTTGGAATTTGTATGGGAATGCAGTTGATGGGTATTTTTAAAAATGGTAAATGTGAACTACTTCCTAATAAAAAGCATCAAACTACTAAAAAGAAAGCTCATCAAGTTCAAATAAAAAAAGATTCGATTTTATATGAAATATTAAAAGAGGAAACTTTAACTGTAAATAGTCGTCATAATGAAGGTCTTGTAAAAACTGATTTAGAAGTTATTGCTTATTCTAATGATGGAGTTATTGAAGCTATTACTGATAGTAGTAAAAAGTTTTTTGTTGGTATTCAGTGGCATTTTGAAGATATGGATTTAGAAAAAAATGATATTTTAGATTATTTTATATTTTGCTCTCAAGAATAGTAATTTAAAAATATATATGTTATTATAATATAGGTGATTGTATGAAAATAAAATATGAACTTTTAAAAAAAGAAAAAAATACTAAAGCAAGATTAGGAATTTTAAAAACTAATCATGGTGATTTTGAAACTCCTATGTTTATGCCAGTAGGGACACTTGCTAATGTAAAAACTTTAACTCCTGAAGAGCTTAAAGAAATGTCTAGTGCTGTTATTTTAGCTAATACTTATCATTTATGGTTAAGACCAGGTGAAGATATAGTTAATCAAGCTGGTGGTTTACATAAATTTATGAATTATGATGGGCCAATTTTAACTGATTGTGGGGGATTTCAAGTTTTTTCGCTAGTTAAAAATAAAAAAGACATAACGGAAGAAGGAGTCCATTTTAAAAATTATTTAAATGGTGATAAACTTTTTTTAACTCCTGAATTATCTATTCAAATTCAGAATAAATTAGATAGTGACATTGCGATGAGTTTTGATGAATGTCCACCTGCTAGTGCCGATTATGATTATTTAAAAAACAGTGTTGAGAGAACTTTAAGATGGGCCAAAAGAGGTAAAGCTGTTCACGCTAATGAAAATCAGTCGTTATTTGGAATTATCCAAGGAGGACCTATTGAAGATTTAAGAGCTTATTCAGCCAAAGAAACTGTCAAAATGGATTTTGATGGTTATAGTATTGGTGGGGTAGCTAATGATGGTGAGTCTAAAGAAGATATGTATAAGGCTATCGATTATTCTATTCCTTATATTCCTGATGATAAACCAAGGTATTTAATGGGAGTAGGAGACCCAATTGATATTATTGAAGGAACTATAAGAGGAATTGATATGTTTGACTGTGTTTTACCAACTAGATTAGCAAGACATGGTAATGCTTTTACTAGACATGGTAAAATTAATTTAAAAAATGCTAAATATAAAAAAGATTTTACTCCTATTGAAGAATGTGATTGTTATACTTGTAAAAATTATACTAAGGCTTATTTAAGACATTTAGTAGTTTGTAATGAAGTATTAGGGGGAAGACTTTTATCCATTCACAATATTAGGTTTTTAATAAGACTTACTGAAGAATTAAGGGAAGCTATTAAAAATGATTGTCTATTAGAATATAAAAAGGAATTTATTGATAAATATGAAAATAAGAATTAAACATTATACTTATTCAAATAAGTTTAAAAAGAAGATTTTACTTTTTTCAGATATTCATTATTATTCCAAAAAAGATAAAAAGGTACTTGATAATTTACTTGAAATAAGTAAAAATATCAAACCAGATTATATTTGTATAACTGGTGATATAATTGATACAAATCCAATTTTTAATCCAGAAATACTTATCAATTTTTTTAATGATTTAACTAATTTTACGAAAGTTATTATCTGTTTAGGTAACCATGATGTAAAAAATCAAGATAGGGAATATGTTTATGATACTAAATTATGGAATCAAATTAAAAAAACTGGTTGTCATATTTTGGATAATGAATGTTATAGTGATGGTAAAATTACTTTTTTAGGTATTACTTTACCTTTTAGTTTTTATCTTAATAAAGAAGTGGATGATATAAGTGATTTTTTAAATGATAAGTTAAAAAGTAAAGCTGATGTTATTTTAATTCATTCTCCTCTTATTTTAAATAACAGTGTTTTACCTGATAAGTTTTTATATTTGTATGGTCACATGCATGGAGGTTTAGTACCAGAATTTTTAAGACCTATTTTTAAAAATAGAGGTCTTATTAGTCCAAGAAAAAAATTATTTCCTGATTATGTTTATGGTTTTATCAAGGAAAAAAATACGATTATAAGTGGGGGAGTACAAATTATAAGTCCTTTAAATAGTTATCAATTTTTAAAGTATTTTTATAAAGGAGAAGTAGTAATAATTGATATATAGTATTTTTAATTGTTTTCAAAAAATACTTTGATATCAATATTATATTTTTCAGATATTTTAATTAGGGTATCTAAAGAGATACCTGTTTTTACTTTAGAGCTTTCTATTTGAGATATAAAGCCTCTGCTCATACCTATATCTTTAGCTAGTTGTTCTTGACTTATGCCTATTTTTTTTCTTATTTTTTTTATGTTTTGTCCAATTAAATTATAAAGGTTTTCACCATTCATAAAAGTCCTCCTAAAAAATTTTAACAAAATTGCTAGTTTATATCTAGCATTTTATTTTTTTTTGTTGTATAATGTAGAAAAGTAGAAAGACTACTTTTTATCCATATCAATTCTGCGGGGTAAGTATTCGTTCTTGGGTTTTAAAAAAAGTTGAAATGGTTCTATATCTAAGTATTTACATAGTTCTTCTATTTTTTCGAAGTCAACACTATGTTTACCCATTTCAATTCTACTTATGTAATTAGTTGAAACATCTATTTTTTCTGCTAGTTTAGCTTGAGTATATTTTTTTTGAAACCGATAGAACTTTAGGTTTTTACCAAATACATGTTTTAAGTTCATGCATGTCACCTCTTTTTATATTTATATGATATGCTTTTTCTTTAACATATTAAACAACCTCACAGTTTAGAACTTTTTATGTTTTTTAGATTTTTTATTTTATTTGACAAGGATAAAATAGTTATTTGTATTGTTTGATGTATTCTTTAAGGTTTATAAAGAATAAATTTTTGTGTAGAAAGGAAGGTATGATTTTTTATGACAAATTATAGACTTAGGACATTAAGGTTACAGGATTCTAAAAGGCAACAGGATGTAGCTGATTATTTAAATATAAGTAGACAGTATTA
>CANRBE010000042.1 GCA_947628785.1 uncultured Bacilli bacterium | reverse complement strand
GCAATAATAAAATATAAAAAAACTATATTTTTTCTAGGTTAAATCAGTATTATTAGTACAAAACTGTCAAACTAGGGAGATACTAAATAAGCTTTTCAAATTTAAAATCAAGAATTTAGATGAAACTTAATTCACTATTTCTTGATTTTTTTATTGTAATTTAATAAAAATAAATGATATTTCAATATTAAATTTAAAAAAAGTTGAAATTTAGCTAAAATATGATATAATATGTTTGTATTTATTTGCACCCGTAGCTCAGCTGGATAGAGTGTTTGGCTACGAACCAAAAGGTCAGGGGTTCGAATCCCTTCGGGTGCACCAGATTGCTACTAAACTCGGACTTTTTAAGTAATTTGATAAGTTCGAGTTTTATAATGTTCTAATTTATGATAAAATGATTTTAGCTATCAAGAAAAAAGGCTGAAAAAAATTTGTTAAAACAGAAATAATATTGTATATTATAATAAAATATGAAAAAAGTGATGATATGACAATACACATCTTTGAGTTCTAAATGGCTATTCAAAAAACATACCTAAAAAACTTAAAAATGAATCTGTTATTTTAACACCTGAGTATATTAGAAGACTAAATGAACAAATAACATATAATATTCTTAAAAATCAAACAAAGTCTCAACCTGATGTTTTCACTTTAAAAAAAAACATAAAGCGTTAGTTGATGTTAGTATTACTTTGTTTGATAGACTTATAAAGAATATCCTAATATTGAAAGAAATATTTGAGATTATACGTATTTAAAATATTTACTAATTTTATGTAATTTAGAAAAAATACTTGCATATTGGTATCAAATATGTTTGTGTAATTTAATTTCAAAAAATAAAAATACAAAAGTTAAATTCTAAAACAGTAGAAGAATTGACTTTAAAAGAATTAGATGAGTTAAAAGTTTATCAAAGTCAAATTAGAATGTTGGAATTATTTAAAATATATGGAACAGATAAAATTTCTAAAGATGAATATATGGAAGTTTATGATTATATGGTAAATCAATCAATAGATGAATTGATGTTAAGTAAACTATCTACCAAAGAACTTAAGTATGCCAAAGAAAAAATACAATATTTTAGTCAAATTTCAAGTGAAGAATTAAGAAAAAAAATACATTTTGAACAAAAAGAAAATAATTATAAAAACCTATCTATGGTTGATTCTTATATTTTACACATAATATCAAGAATTAATTATGCGAGAAATATGAAAAAGCTTGACAGTGAAATAAAAGTACATTTAGAGGAAAATGATGCTATGAGACAAAGAAGTTTTTATAATGCTGATAATTCTTATGTAAAAAATAATTTAAAGTTATAGACTACTACATCACTAACACCAGATTTATACCAAACACAGACTTTTATAGTTGTTTTAAAATATTCTAATTTACAATATAATATCTAAAACTAAAGTTAATTTGTTAATTTAGAAAACACATTTATGTATTGTCAAAACAATATGTTCGTAAAGTAAAGGAGATAGGGCTAAAAAATAAATTCATTATATCGTGTAACATACAATAATAAAGGAATATATAATGAGTTAAAAAAAACA
The DNA here is from genome assembly GCA_947628785.1 of uncultured Bacilli bacterium. Lineage (GTDB taxonomy): Bacteria > Bacillota_I > Bacilli_A > RF39 > UBA660 > HGM10857. Next base: position 8,450 of record CANRBE010000042.1, on the reverse strand, counting down.
GTAGATAAAAATATTTGGTTGCATCTACTTTCTTAAAAAGAATTTACTTGGCTACCAAAACCACCAACATATGCTACTGAAAATAAATCTTATTTCACTCAAAGAGAAATTGATAAATTTAAGAAAGAAACATTACCCATAATATATCAATATTTAGATAAAAAAATATCAAAATTGAAACATTTGAAAAAGTTGAAAATATTATATATTTTGATGAATATCAAATAGTTACTGAAAATAAATAAAAGGTTGTTATACTTATTTCTTAAAAGTACAAAAGAAAAATTTGTCCAAACTTTTTAAACTTTAATATAGAAAACTTGAAAAAATTTTTATTTTATATAATTATGAATATGTCAAAAAAACTTGTATAAAGTAAAAAAAGTAATACTTAAACTAACTAAGTATTACTATAAAAATTATTTCATATATACAATAAAAAAGTAGTTATTATATTTTTTTACTAACAAGTAATTTTAATATAAACAATATTATAATATATACAAATTTTTTAATTAATTTAAAATTATGTTATAATATAAATTGGTGATTTTTATGGATAAAGATAATAACTTCCCAATAAAATATGCTATACTGAAGTTAAAAGAAAAAGGGGGCTATATTACTAATTACAAAGATATTACTAGAGGATATATTGTTTAAAAATGTTGGGTAGTTGAATCCTCTATAAAATATTTTTCAGATGGTAATAGTAAAATTTTTCATAAAGTAATATTTCCTTATAAAGATTTAGATACTTTAAAAACATCATTACGGGATAATAAGGAATATATAGGAAAAAGAGTTACTATAAATTATGATTTTAATTTTAATCCTTACCCAGTTGATATTGTTTTAGAAGTATTTAATTCTTATGAGGATGCTAAAATAATAGCTAATAAAAAAAATGATGAAATGAAAAACAATATTGCTTCAAAAATTTACTATAGTATATCAGATCCAAGATTTAAGCAAACGTTATCTGATTATGAACACGAATTTATAGAGCAACTATCCATTTGTCAATTATTTGGAAAATTGTCTTTATTAAAAACTGAAGATATGGTTATTTCAGATAGTATAAAACCAACTAAAGAACTTCAATTATTAAAAATTAAAAAATTGTAAATAACATTTTCATTTGCTACTTAATAATACCAAACTTGAACCTAAAAAGTTCAAGTTTTATTATAAATATTTATATACTTTTTTACTTATAATCATATAAAAATTAAATTTTGTCTAGATAAAATATTATGATATAATTTACATAAGGGAGGTTATTTATATGATAGTTATTATAATAATGGGACTTTATATTCCAACTGTTGTAAATTATATATATATGTATACTAAAAGAAAAAAACTTCATTTAGAGTTCGACCAAAAAATAAAAAATAAAGGTTATGAAAAAACTGATGTTAATGAAGATTTAGTTTTTCTAATTTCTGATGAAGTAGTTGATAATGATGATTTTGCTGCAAGAGTGATATTATCCATGTTTCCAGTTTTAAATTTATATCCATTTATTCAAATTATTACTAAAAAGTTAGATAAAGAATATAAAACTATTCTTGATAATTTAGATAATCAAAAAGTGTTAGCTTGTTTAGAAAAAAACAAATACATATATAACCAAAATACTATATTAAAAATAAAAGAAAATATAGTTAATAAGATGGATGAAATAAATAAAATTAGTGAATATAATATAAATACTAATAAACAAATTAAAATTAGCCAAAGCGATTCATTAGAACAACTTAAAGAAAAAAAAGCATTACTTGATGAAATGATTTACTTACAAAATTTAGAAGAAATGGAACAAATTTTATCACATCAAGAATATGAAGAAAATAAAAGTCAAGATGAAAAACCAAAACAATTAAAATTAACTAAATAATTAATTATGATAAATAAATATTTCTAAAATAACTATATTTAACATTTTTGTACTTTAAAAAAATATATATAGATAGGAATTTATTAAATGAAAATTAAAAAAGATAATCAACATTCAATTGAAATAACAAATGATAAAAAACAAAGTTTTTTAATGCAATTTGGTGGAGCTGACTTTTATTAGATTATGTTACATTATGATGAACAAAATGAATTTAATATAACTGAAGAAAATCCCTTTCTATTTTCTCAAATACAACAATTATTTAAAATTGTTAAAAAATGTGATAATCCTTATAATAAAACACTAATTAATAACACTTTTATATGGGATAGTGAAGATTATAATGTTTACTAAAAAACAAACAAATTAATAATTATATTTAAAGATAATACTTTTTCTATTAGATTTTATCAAAATCCTAATAAAGAATTTAATAACAAATCTTTGTGTCCTATTTGTTTTTGTTTAAGTGGTAGTAAAAATGGAAATATAGCTTCAGCATTTAGTTCAATGTTTTTAAAATATCAAAATTATCAATATAACTCTTCCAATTCTTGTAAAAAATTAGTTAAATATTAAAATATATGACACAATTTTTACAGATTAAATATAATTATTGGTATCTTAGAAAGGAAAAAATTATGGAACTTAAAAGAGTAAAATTAAATTATCGACCTATTGTTAAAGAAAAAAAATCTGAAATAGCTTTTGTTGTTTCAAAAAAACATATGAATTTATTAAACCAAAGTATTCAAAATAAAGTAAAAAGAAATCAATATGAAAAAATACAATCATCAATTTCTGCAAGAGATTATCATGTTGGTTCTGACTATAAAGAAATACATAATAAATCTTTAGGAAAAAGAAAATAACAAATATAATATACTTTTTATACATTTTATAAATATAGGTGAAAATATGATAGATATAAAATACAAGAAAATATATGAAGAATTTATTAAAAATTATCAAGAAATACATATTAATCCATAGCATGAAATCAATAAAAAAATAGACACATATGATAAAAACCCCGTTTTTTAAACATAGAAACGAGGTTTTTATATGAGCAAATTAAGATAAAAGCCAAAATATAATTTCACAAATTGTGAAATTATATTCATAATGTTTTTAGAAAAAAATATAGTTAAATATGAAAACAGATACAAATTATATTGTTAAATTATTAAATCATCAAGAATTAAATACTAAATGTAATAACTATATTTTTACTGATTTGAATGAAAACTCTAAACAATATATATTAAAAAATATTAACCCTTTTACATCTATTGAAAATATAAATGAAGTTAAAAATAATGACTCTACTTTCAAAAATAATAATCTACAAAATATTATCATTGATTTTAAAATAATAAAATTAGATATTTTAAATTATACTTTAAAAAAACTTAAAATAAATAAAAATATTGATTTAAAAAAAGCTTACGACATTTTAAAATTTATTTTTATATTAAGAAAAAATAAAAAAGCTATTCAATTTATAATGCATAATAATATTTATTTAACAACATATGAACAAACATTAATTAATAATTTGCTTTGGTATAATACTTATTATTTTAACAGTATTATTTTATTAAAAGAAAATGAACAATTAAAAACTTTTCAAATATCTAAGGAAATTATATTAGAAAATAACGAAAACTATATTAAAGAAAAAGTATTCATCAAACATTAAAAATTACTTTAAAAGTAATTTTTAATTTATCCAGTTAATTATAAAGACTTTCAGTTAAATCTTTAACAGCAGTTAAAACATAAGATATTTTATACCAAGTTTGATAGTTAACTTCTCCTGTTTCTGATAATGAAAAAGCTTTTTGAAATGCCTTAACAGCATTTTTTGTTTCATTTCCAAAATAACCAGTAGGATTTTTAATAACTGGAATTCCTGGATAACTACTTCTAATATAATTTAAAGAATTTTGTAAAGTATAAACATCTATACTACAGTCTCCCTGTTTTAAAATAGATTTAAAAGAATATGGATAATTAGTTGTTACCTCAGCTTTATATATATTTATATCATTACCATAATAATATCTTAAAATACCTAAAGCATCATAACCTTTATCACCTAATTCTTTAGAACCCCATTGGCTTAAATAACCTTTTTCACTAGTATTACTTTTATAATGAGCTAATAAAGGTTCCATCCTAATCCCACTTCTTATATAATTGTTAAATATTTCATCAACCACATCTGATATAGGTTCAAAAATAGTCCCATTTTTAGTATACTTTTGGTCATAACTAGTAGTCGATGTAATTGTAAAATCATATCCTCTACTTTTATACCATTCTGTATAAATTCTATTTAAAGTAAAAGATATGATAGCTAAAACATTAGCTTTAATTGTTTCTCTAGGCCAGGTACTATATATTTCACTACTAGCAACGTTTTTTATATAGTCGGTAAAAGGTACTTTATAATTTGGAGCACTAGAATTGCTAGGTATCCCATCATGGACAATAATATATTCAGGTACTACCACTTCTTTTAAAACAATAGGAGCAATACCATCATCAGTAGGTTCATCTGATATATAAGGAGGATAATCACCCCATAAGGTATTAGCTGTAATATTAGTAGTATCAACCCCTTGATTTTCATCGATTGAAGTTAAATAAATATCTTGTATTGATGTTATCCCATCAAATATTTGCACTCCTTCTACTCTAGTCTCAGTAAGTCCTAAAGCTTCTACTAAAATATCATAAGTTTCATAAGGTCTAACTTCTTTTTGTTCTTCTAAAGAATAACTTTTATCAACCGTATTTAGAGTAATTAGTGGTGTTTTTCCATCTTCACCAGTTTTATTTTTAGATATTTCTATTCCATCTTTTAATATTTTAACTGTTGCATTTTTAATTGGATTTGCAATATTATCACCATAAACATTTACTTTTAAATATCCCTCTTTCATTTTTCACCTCTATTTAAGTATATATAACATCTTTTAAATAAATGAATAAAATTATATTAGGTGATAAAATGAATGATGTTTTAAAAATTGGCAGTTCAGGTGATGATGTTAAAATTTTACAGGAAAAACTAAAAATTTTAGGTTTTTACAATCCTGTTGTTACAGGAAGCTTTGGATTATCGACCGAGCTAGGTGTCAAAAATTTTCAAAAAGAATATGACTTAGAAGAAACTGGTATTGTAGATAGTGAAACTTGGAATCTATTAATCCAAGCTACTGAACCAGCTATTTCTCCTATAACAATCTACCCTACTTTAAGTAAAGGAGATACAGGCAGTTTTGTTAAAGATTTACAAACTAAATTAAAAGCTTTATTATACTATCCTAATTCTATAAATTCTACTTTTGATTTAGAAACTGAAAATGCAGTTAAAAGATTACAATCTAATAATAATATAACCGCAAATGGTATAGTTAATAATCAAACATGGACAACAATTAATAACTTATATGGTAATCTAAATGACTGTGTTATCCAAAATAATGATACTATTGACACAAGCACATACACTGTTCAAAAAGGTGACACATTATACGGAATTGCCAAAAAATTTAATACAACCGTTGATAAATTAAAAGAAATTAATAATTTAACTAGTAATACCCTACAAATTGGACAAATTTTAAAAATACCTACTAAAAATATTGAAGATAACTCTACTTACACAGTTCAAAAGGGGGATACTTTATATGGGATTGCTAAAAAATTTAATACAACTGTTGATAAGTTAAAAGAAATTAATAATTTAACTAGCAATACCTTACAAATTGGGCAAGTTTTAAAAATACCTACTAATGAAAACTTAGAATTATTTGATTACATCGTCCAAAATGGGGATACTTTATACGGAATTGCTAGAAAATATAATACAACTGTTGATAAATTAAAAGAAATTAATAATTTAACTAGTAATACCCTACAAATTGGGCAGGTTTTAAAAATACCTAATGGAATTGAAACTAATTATATAAACTATACTGTTGTTAGTGGTGATTCATTATATAGTATAGCTAAAAAATACAATACTACCGTTAATGAAATTAAAAAATTTAATAATTTAACTAGTAATACCTTACAAATTGGACAGATTTTAAAAATACCAACTAATTAAACCATCAGTTATTCTGATGGTTTTTTAACTAAAACATATTTTTTAATTATTTTATAAACTATAATAAATATTACATCAACAACAAGTGAAATTACAATATAAATCCATAAATCCCTTGCTATATTATTAAATAAAATAGATGCAAAACTTTCCATAGCTTTAAATACATTAAATAGTTTTAACTTATTAGCAATTAAAATAATTAATTCTATTAAAAGTAATAAACTTGAATAAATAGATAAAGTTATAGAAAAATGTTTTAACCATTTAAATGTCTTTAAATTTAAAATAATTAATAATAAAGAAAGAATAGTCAAACTAAATATTATTGTATTCAATAATTTTGGTTTATTTATTATATCCATAACTTCTATTACTTGTTTTAAAGTAATATTTTTATATACAAATACTTTATCTTGCTTTACTTGGTTTAAAATATCTTCGGCAGTTGGAAAATAATTAACTAATTCATTTCTATGTTTATCAACATATTGATAAAATTCGCCACTATATTCATCAAATTTTTCCTTTTCTTCCCCTTTAAGTTTACTTGATAATACATCAATATTCGTATCAACTAACTCTTTTAATAAATCAGTAGAAATTGCTTCATCATTTTCTTCAAAGTCTAATAAATAATTAACACAATTAGTAGCATAAACACTTATAAAATTTTTTGTACCTTTAGAATTTAAAAGGTCTGAAACAGTATCTTCTGGAAATCCTACTTCTTTTAAAATTTTTTCAGTTTGAACAATTATTGGATTAGAGTTTTGTTCTAAAATTTTTGTTACTGCTTTAGCATCACTTTTCATTACTAAATCATTTATAGCTTCTTTAGTTAATTGTTTTCTTAAAACTAGTATTGCAGTTAACTCACAAAGTAAAACTGTCATAAAAATTACTATTATAACACTTATAAATGTCTTTAATTTTTTCACTCATATCACCTTAACATAGTATATTATAAAATTTAAATATTTGCAATAAAAATTTAATAGCCTTATTTTGATAATTATCAATCAAAGTTATCATATTTTTAAAGTTACATCATTTTTTCTAAATATTGTTTATATTTACTTGATACTTCCCCAATAGTCATAATTGCCTCTTCATTAAAATTATCACCATGACTTGCCCTAATTAAATTTTTTCTTCTTGATACATAACCATTCTTAATCAGAAAATTATTAGTTAAAAACATAGCATCATGTGTTAATAAAAATTGTAAAATTTTAAGATTTATCTCAAAATTTCGTGATAAATATTTAAATGAATCGACATAAATCATAGTAGCTTCTTTTTTTAATATACCTTCTAACAAATTAATAAGTCCTTTAGGTAATTCATTACTAATTCCATTAGTAACATCTGTTACTTTTTTTCCATAACTAGTGTCTTTAATATCAATATCTTGAGTATTTGAAAAAAGTTCTTCCAATATATAAGGTTCTATAGTTTTCTTTTCAAATTCTATTTCTAATTTATTAGGTGTACATTTACCAAGTTCTACTAAAGATTTATATGCTATGTCATATTTTTTAGTTATATTATAATAATAGTCATCATCAATTTTTATTTTTAATGATAAAGACTCTATATCAATATTTTTAAAATAATCAATAGCACTACTAGTAATAAGCTTAATATCATCTACACTCAAATCTTTTTTTAAACCAAATTCTTTATAATTAACACTAGCTGCTATTTCTAGTAAACTATTTCGGATACCAAGAACAACTAAATTTCCTATTTTATCATTCACATATGGCTTATAAAAATGTCCTTCTTCAACCACTGTAGAAAAAATTGCATTTATAAATTCTTCATCATTCCAGTGTTTAATAATACTATTAAGTTGTTTTTTGACATTATCCATAATGGAATACAATCCATAATTTGATATTTTTAACTTTTGAAGTTGTTTTTTTAATATCGTATATATATAAATATCTATTTTATTTCTTTCCATACAACCACCATCTTTAGTGGTTATTATACTATAAAAGAACATACATTGCAATTTTATAATAAATTACAAATTAACACATTAAATAAAAAAAGACTATATGTTATTATAACCTTTTAAAATGATATTATATTTTCTTTTTAATTAATGTTTTTTTCTTTTCAGATATTTTGTCACCATAATAAATAGGATTTTTTTCCATATATTCAAGTCCAGCAATATACTCTCTTTTATTTTGTTCCATTATTGGTTTCATAGAGTAATTTAACTCAACAACATCTGCTCTTGATATAGTCTTAACAACTTCATTACTTAGTTTTGTTGAAGTAGCTGGTATTGCTTTTTCTTTCATTTTGTCATACATATTCATAAAAACACATCCTCGTATAATATATTTTGTAAGTTATTTTAACTTACAATTTAATATTCTTTCTAGTTAGTTTTTTAACTAA
>CANRBE010000041.1 GCA_947628785.1 uncultured Bacilli bacterium | reverse complement strand
TGGAAAAAGATGAAGTATTATTAAATGATTGGGATGCTAATGTATTAAATGAAAAGATAATAAAAGCCGAAAAAGAACAAGTTAAAGAAAAAACAGAAAAGCTTTTAATTGAAAATATGTTTAAAAATGGAATAGATATATCTTTGATTTCTAAAATAACCAGTGTTCCAATAAAACAGTTACAAAAAATCAAAACAACTTTATTTTTATAGAACATATTTAAAATATGTTCTTTTTAAGTATACTATTTAAGTTTAAACTTTTTATGTAAAATATATACATAATTATTTACAAAACATTTACATTAATAACCTTTAAAAATAAAAGGGTAAAAAAAGAAATCAAAATTATAATAATTTAGTCATTGATTTGTGTCAAAACATAATATATAATATAGATACAATAGAAAGAGGTATGATTATGAGGAGAATCAAAAAAATTTTATCGCTAATTCTTTTAGCATCTATATTACTTAGTGATATTACCCCTTTAGCTGTTTTAGCAATGGAAAAAAAAGGAGCTAGTAATTCTATTTCCATAGAAGGAATAACACCAAAAGGAGATATTGAAGTAGAGGCAAACCTAGCCTTACCAATTAGAAATACCGATAAAACTAATATTGTCTTCAAAATAACCGATACTAATAAAAATAGTGCCACTCTTAATTTAGACGATATTAATAATGCTAAAGATGGTATTTATGAAACCACTAGAACAATAGGTAGTCAAAAAGATATTAGAATACTTGCGACTAAAAGAGATAACAATGGCCATGTTTTAAGTGGAATTGACTTAGAAAACAATATAGTTTATTTAAGTATCAACCTATATTCATTAAACAAAGGAACTTATACTATCGAAATGAGTGGGAAAAACTTTGTTACCTATAAAACCACTGTCAAACTAGATGACTACTCTAAAAGAGTTAGTTTCTCTAATGAAAAAGGAATGTTTGAAATTGGAGATATTAATAATGATGGAGTAGTTAATAATCAAGATAGCAATACAATAAATGAAGCTATAGAAACAAACGACACATCTAAAGATTTAAACTTAGATGGTAATATTGATATAGCTGACTTAAACTATGTAACAGCTATTATTAATGGTGATAAAAAAAGTGCCAAAACCGAAAATACCAATGCTATAATAAATACCGATAACATCACTTTAGATATGTCTAAATCAACCATTCAAAGTGGTGAAGTAAGTAATTTATTTAAAGATGAAGGAACACTTACTTTAAAACCTGTTAATGAAGGTAAAATAAGTGAAGAAAATCCTATCAATTTAGATATTAATCTAACTAACAATGATAGTAAACCAGTTGAAATGAGTGAAATAGTAATCAAATCTTCTAGTAATATGCCAACTAAAGGAACCATAAAAGTTGAAGGAACAGATTTAGAAACTAAAAAAGAAATTCAAAAAGAAGTAGCTATACCAAATATTAAAAAAACAACTGATATTCATAAATTTACTGAAGATTTAGATGATGATGATGTTATTCAAATAGACTTAGGAAAACAAATAGCTGTAAAAAAAGTAACTATCAAAATAACTGAAACATCAACAAACGATTTAGCATCTATTGCTAAAGTAGAATTTTTAAACAATGTCAAAACAGAAACCAAAATGCCAGATAATTTTTATACTCCAGACAATATCAAAATAGATGATACTAAAAGTGAACAATTAACAGTATCATTTAACAATGTACCTAATGTAACTGGATATGAAATAAAAATCAAAGGTAAAAATATGGGAAGTGATGGTAAAGTATTCCAAACAACCTTTAATACCTTTACCATTGAAGATTTAAAAAACTATAACGAATATACTATCACTGTTCGTTCAGTTAACCAACAATGGAGAAGTGATTATAGTAAAGAATATAAAGCAACTCCAAAAACAAACAACCGACCACCAGCTGTAGATATGGTTAAAGCAACACCAACTTTTTCAGGAATTGATTACAGTTGGAAAGATATGGATGATACTTTAACTTATAACATCTATTATCGTAAAGTTGGTGATAAAGAATTTAAAAAAGATAATAAAGAACCAATAGAAAAAAATAACTATCAATTAAGAGGACTAGATGCTAGTAGTGAATATGAAGCCTATATAACTGGGGTTAATCCAAATGGTGAAGGACCTAAATCCCAAACAGTTAAAGCGACAACGCTAAAAAAAGAAGCAACTATTACTCCAAAATATAACCTAATTAACGATACCTTAAAAGATGGTAAAACAAGTCATATTAAAGATGTTATACCAAATAAAGGTATTATGACAGACAACAACAAATTTGCGATGGTCGATGATAATTATAAAACATATTTTAGTTTTAATGATTGGACAGCTGGCGGACACGGATATCAATATGAAATGCCAACTACAATTTTAGATAAAACATATACTATGGATGAATTTGTAATAACTGTCCCAGATGAATTTCAATATACCTTTAAAACTGGTACTTATGATAAAGAATCTGCTCAATATAAAGATACATTAGTATATTACTGGAATACTGAGTCAGAAAAAACAAGTAAAAATGCGAAAGTAGTATCAGCTATTATTACTACTAAAAAAGATAAAAATCAAAGACCTTACTATGTTCTTAAATTAGAAGACCCAATAGAAGCTAATGCTATTCAAATAGGACTTACAAATGCCCAAAACCAAAAATCTATCCAAGTTGCTGAACTTAAACTTTACGAATATGATTCATTAGTCGATGATGTTAGTAACCTATTTACTGATAACTTGAGACTAGAATTAGCTGATGGTGTTACGGAAAAAACTATTGAAGATTTAAAAACTAGAGCTAATACTAAAAACCATGATGAATATTCACCATATAGAGATAGTGTTTTAATGGATTTAGATTATGCTTTAAAAATACTAAAAGATGAAAAAGTAAACAAAGATGTTATAACTTTAAACCCTAATATATCTAACTCATTAAATGGTAATTTAGGTTTTGCTATGACAATAAGTGATTATCAACCGCTTGGAATAGTAGCTAGACCAGGAGATACTTTAAATGTCTATGTTGGAGCAAAAGGAACACTAGGTAGTGATGTTAATGTCCAATTAGTCTATACCCAATACTATGCTGAAGCTAGTGAGTGGCAAAAAACTACCAAAAATTTAAAAATTGGTCAAAATATTATTAAGATTGATGAAATAGGTAGTGCTTTAGCTGAAAGAGGAGGAAGTGTATACGTTAGATATACATCTAAACCAAATGCGAATAATCCAATTAAAATAAGAGTTAGTGGAGGACATAAAATACCTATTTTGGATACCACTTTATTAGACAATGAAAAAGATAAATTAGATGCTATTAAAACATATATAAATGACCTTAAAAAATACAATGCTTCCCTAAATGAAACATATCAAAAAGAAGGTAAAACATTAAATAAAAATGAAAGTGTTTTAGCTTCAACAGAAATAGTAACTAAATATGGATTACTATCTGTATCTAGTATTGCAGTTGAGGATGCAATTAATGCTAAACTAAATACTGAAGAAGAAAAAATAAATAGATTATATGAAACCACTGAAGCCTTTGATGAAATGATGTTATATTTCTACCGTCAAAAAGGTTTAGAAGTTGATGCCAAAGAAACTATCAATGCCGTACCAAAATCAAGAATTAATATCCGTTATATGAGAATGTTTTATGGAGCATTTATGTATGCGGGAGGATATCATATTGGAATTGAATATGGTTCTATTGCAGGATTAATTCAAGGTAGTCGATATAGTGATGATAAAACTGGATATTTTGGATGGGGTATTTCTCATGAAATAGGTCATCAAATAAACCAAAAAAGTACAGCTTATGCTGAAGTTACCAACAACATTTATGCTTTACTTGCCCAATCTGGTAATGATTCAGATGAAACTAGATTAGAAAATAGTAAAATATATGATAAAATTTATACTAAAGTAACTTCTAATACTATCGGTCGTGATCAAAATGTCTTTACTCAGCTTGGTATGTACTGGCAATTACATTTAGCTTATGATGACAATAAGACATTCGATGATAAAAATTCTATATATGCTAAAGTAAATAAAATAGCTAGAACATATAAAAATGATAAAAATTATTCTAGAGACGATTTAACGGTTTTATTCGCATCTAAAGCAGCTAATAAAAACTTAATTGACTTCTTTTCCAAATGGGGAATTGTTGTCAGTGATGGCATGAAGCAAGAAATCGAAGATTTGAATTTAGAAAGTGAAAATAAAGCTATTTATTATTTAAACGATGAAGCTAGAAGATACCGTTTAAAAAATGGAAAAGAAAATGGTATTAGTGATGATACTAAAGTAAAAGCTACTATGACAGAAAGTAGTAGTGTTAAAAAGAAAGTAACTATTAACTTAGATGTTAATCAAGAATTAGATAAAATCCTAGGTTATGAAATCTTAAGAAATGATGTTCCTGTCGGATTTGTAACCAAAGATAAAAATACTTTTGTAGATAATATTGGAGCTGAAAACAATCGTGCTTATACATATAAAGTAGTTGCTTATGATTATTTACTTAATAAAACTGAAGCCGTAACATTAGATGAAGTTAAAATTTCAAATAATGGAACAGTTTTAAAAGATAATTTTACGATTGAATCAAATGTCAAAGAAAAAGATGAAAAAATCGATTATGAAGATGCATCATTAGATTATTCTAAATTAGCTGTCAATAAGTTAATAGATAATAAAAATGACACCTATTTTGATGGAACAGAAAAAATAACTACTATTAACCATGGTGATAAACTAACTACTAAAACTGATGATAATAATGCTTATGTAATTATTAATTTAAATGATAAATTTTCTATTAGTGGTATTGAATATAAAGCCGCTTTAAAAGATAATAAATTATTAGATAATACTATCAAAAAATATAAAATATATGTAAGTAAAGATAAAGAAAATTGGGGTAATCCTATTAAAACGGGAACATTTAACTTAACTGAAGATAATAACTATACTGATTTAGTATACTTTACTAAAGATGGAAGCACCAGTACCAATCAGTTATGGACTTATAGTGATGTCGCTTATATTAAAATAGAATCAGATGGTAATAAAAATGGATTATCTGGAGCTGAATTTAATATCATATCACCACCAAATGATAATGTAGATATATCTTTAAAAGGAAATGAACCAGTTATTGGTAAACTAGATAAAGATTTCTGTTATTTAGAAGGCGGATGCAAGGATAATGAAGATGGTATTATCAAAAAAGATTCCGTAATATTTAAAGGTACTTATACTGGTAGTCCAACTTTTAATATATTAACTATTGGAGATGCTTATAATGAGAAAAATGTTTATGGAGGATACCAATTAATATTTGCGGAAGTAGATAAGGATAAGACTATATATGATGTAGCCTTAGGTACTTGGATTTACGTTATGACTAAAGAAGAATATGAATTAATGTTAAGTAAAACTTCAAGTATTAGAGCTTACTTATACAGAGTTAATAATGTAAAACCTATTGAAGGACAACGACTAACAAGTACATCACTTAAAGTAAATAATTTAAAAACTTATGCTAATTTACCTACTGTTAGTATTTCTAACGACGATTTAAACAAATAGAGGTGAAATATGAAAAAAACAATGATATTTTTGACAACACTATTATTTAGTTTATTTATATCAATTACTTCTGTTAAAGCTACTACTAAAGTATCTTTAACAGAAAAAAGTAATGGTAATATCAATACTAAATTACATTTTGATGAAGGTTTTGTTGGCGGAGTCGATGTAGCTTTTAAAGTAGATGGTAATGTTAGTGTTCAAAGTTTTAATTTCAATAGTAAATTAGCTAATAAAAACATCAAATCTTATAATTATGACAGTAAAAATAAAGTTTTAAATGTTAGAATTACATCAGGGGGAATTGGTACTAGTCATAATTTACTTAATTCAAGTAAAGAAATTGATTTAGGAAACATAGTTCTTAATACTTCAGCTAAATCATCAGTTAGTTATTCATTAGCGCCAACTTCTTTAAAAATTGTTGATAATAGTTGGAATGCTCAAAAAATAGATACAAATAATGATGATAAAAAAGATTTTAATTACAGTATTTCTACTTTAGAAAATAAACCTTCAACTGATAATAAAGTAGATGATTCTAATAGTAGTTCAAAAAGTTCAACTTCTAAAAGTAATACTAGTTCAAAGAATAATACAAGTAGTAAAAAAACAACTAGTCAAAGTAGTAATGTAAATAGTTCTAAAACAAAAGATGATACTAAAACTGATACTGTAACAGATAATAATGAAGTTAAAAAAGATGAAAATAGTGAAGAAGTATTAGAAGATGAAGAAATTATTAATGATGAGGTGAGTGATAATAACATTAAAACAAATGATAGTAAAACTTCAAAAGATGAAAAACAAGTAAAAGAAAAGAAAAAAAGTAAGAATGTTATACCATTTATTATTGGAACAGGTGTTTTAGCTTTTATTGGAATATTTGTAACTATTAAAAATAGATATTAAAAATGTACTTTTATAAAAAAAGAAAAATGTTAATGTTTTTCTTTTTTTTGGTATTGGTATCTTAAAATAAATCATATACTTTACTAAGGTGATAGCATGTCTTTAATTACAAATGCTGTATTTGCTTTAATGATTGGTTTTTTATTATCGATATGTTTTGGTATTATTCTAATACCTTTTTTAAAAAAATTAAAAGCTGGTCAACATGTTAGTGTCTACCTAAGAGAAAGTCATAAAAAAAAAGAAGGAACTCCAACTATGGGTGGTTTAATTTTTATCTTACCTGCCATTATTTCATTTTTAGTTCTCTACGGCTTAGATAAAGTTACCATAACTTACAATACTTTAATAGTTTTAGTAACTTTTTTAGGTTATGCTTTAATTGGCTTGATTGATGATTTACTTATTATTTTTAGGGGTAATAATGATGGATTAACTGAAAGTCAAAAGCTTATATCTCAAACCTTGATTGCTACTATTTTTTTCTATCTTTTTATTAAAGCTGGAAATGAACCTTTATTATGGATTCATGCGTTTAATTATAAACAAAATATAGGCTGGTTTTATGGGATATTTATTTTGTTTTTATTAGTAGCTTCTTCAAATGCTGTTAATCTAACTGATGGATTAGATGGTTTGGCTGGTGGTTTATCTTTTATTGCTATTAGTGTTTTTGGTATTATTACTTATTATACGACTTGGTTAGATGGTTATAATGATATTGCTTTATTTTTATTTTTGCTTGCTGGTTCTATTTTAGGCTTTTTATCCTTTAATGTCAGTCCAGCTAAGGTATTTATGGGGGATACTGGTTCACTTTGTCTTGGAGCTATTTTAGGTACTATAGCTATATTAACTAGACATGAATTATTACTAGCTATTATTGGAATTGTATTTGTAATTGAAACTTTATCATGTATTTTACAAAGATATTATTATAAATTAACTAAAAAAAGACTTTTTTTAATGGCCCCCTTACATCATCGGTTTGAAAAAAAAGGTTGGCTTGAACAAGATATTGTAAGACTTTTTTGGATAATTGGTTTTATAGGAGCAATGCTTGGTTTATTATATGGAGTGTGGCTATGAAAAAAATTGATTATTTATTAGTAGTGTTAATTATTCTTTTATCTGTTTTTGGAGTTATTATGGTTTATTCAGCTTCATATGTTTGGGCGGAATATAAGTTTAATGACCCATTTAAATTTGTTAAAAATCAGGCAATTTTTTTACTTATTGGACTAAGTTTAATGTTTTTACTTAGTAAAGTACCTTATACTTTTTATTATAAGTATTCAAATAAAATATTGTTTATGGTTTTGATTTTATTGATATTAGTTTTAATACCTGGTATTGGAAGAGTTAGAAATGGAAGTCGTAGTTGGTTTGGAATTGGTTCATTTGGTATTCAACCTAGTGAAGCTTGTAAGTTAGCTCTTATTGTTTTTGTTTCAAAATATTTATCTAAAAATCAAAATAAAATGAATAAGATAAAGCAATATGTATTACCCGTATTAGGAATAACGTTTTTATTTTTTGGACTTATTATGTTACAACCAGATTTTGGTACGGGCGTTATTTTAGTTATGTCAGTGATTGGTCTTTTGTTTGTTGGAGGAGTCCCAATTTCTTTATTTGTTAAAGTTGGAATTATTGGGTTATTTGGTATAGTAGGTTTAATTATAGCGGCTCCATATCGTTTAAAAAGGATTTTATCTTTTTTAAATCCGTGGAGTGACCCTTTAGGTAGTGGTTTTCAAATAATTCAATCTTTGTATGCAATTGGACCAGGTGGGTTATTTGGTTATGGATTTTTAAATTCTAGACAAAAACATTTTTACTTACCAGAACCTCAAACTGATTTTATTTTTTCAATCATTAGTGAAGAATTTGGTTTTATGGGAGTGTTAATTGTTTCTTTATTTTTTTTACTTATTATTTTAAGATGTTTTAATATTGCGAGAAAAAGTAATGATTTGTTTGCTAAATTTTTAGCTTTTGGTATTTCTTTTGGTTTAGCTTTTCAAGCTGTTTTAAATCTTATGGTAGTAGTTGGTTTAATACCTGTTACAGGTGTAACTTTACCATTTTTATCGTATGGAGGTTCTAGTTTATTAATTACTTTATGTAGTATGGGAATTATTTTAAATATATCTAGAAATAATTAAAATAAAGATTGATATAAAATTATTTTAACTTTAAATTAAATAGAAATAAATTATTATAAGAGTTAAAAATATGATTTATTAAATAAAAGGAAAACATTATTGTTTTCTTTTTTTGTAAAATTTTATCAAGTAGAAGTTAAAGAAATTGATTAAAATATAATAAAAAATCTCTAAAAAGAGATTAAGGGTATTTGTAAAAATTTATTTTAAGTTGATATTTAATTTGTCAATAAAATTTTGGGGATTTTTTAAAGTATTTATTTTTAAATGTTTTTCTTTTTGGTTTAAAAAGTAAGTAATATCTAAATTGAAACTAACATTAAATTTAGGTTTTTGATAATCAGATGTAATATTATTTAAAATATTATTACTAGCTAAAGATCCAATTGGACCAAATAGGGAATATGAAAGTAGGGTATTAGCCATTTCAATATCGCTTTGGTTATCTTTAGTTTGATATTTAAATGTTATATCATTATCTATATTTATTTTACTTATATTAGAAATTGGTATATTTATTTTTTTAATTTTATCATTTTCTTGATATTCAATAGATAATGTTTTTTCTTTGGTATTGTTTTTTAGTAAAAGAGTAGTATAAATAGGAACTTTTTTAATTCCTAAAATTAAATTGGCAATTAAAAATAAATCAGGATCTATATTTTCTATATTACCAATTTGGTTTTCATATTTTTGACTTTTATTTTTGTTATCAGGTTTTATAAATATTATAATTATAAAAATAACAAATGATAAAATATATAAAAAAGTACCTATTCTTAATTTAATGGTTATTTCATTATAAATTGGACTTAGTGTTGAATAAAATGATACAGCTGTTATAATAAAACCAATTATACCTAAAATATAGGCTAAAAAAGCTTTTTTAGAATTTTTAGTATAAAGAAGATATACTAAAATGATACTTGCTAAAAAGACTAATAAAAAACCTCTTACTTTGAAAGTAATGATATCTAAGGAAATAGAATTATGAATAATACTAATAAAATCATTAAAACCATTTAAAAAAACAATAGCAAAATTGATAACAGCCAAGTTAAATTTTAGTTTTTCTTTCAAATAATCACATCCTTATTTTGATTATAACATATATTTTTAAAATATATACATTTAAAAAATTATTAGATAATTATAATATGCAGAAATAAAATTTTGTCATATTTTATAATAGAAAGGATGATATGATGTTTTTAAACAATTGTGAGAATAATGAAATGTATCAAAAAATATATCAAAAAATAGAACATGATAGTAATTGTTGTACGCCAGCGGTAATCGGCCCAACTCATACCCTCAAAAGTGAAAGTAAAGAAATTGTGTAGAAAAGAACTAATGAAACACCTTTAATATACAATAT
>CANRBE010000040.1 GCA_947628785.1 uncultured Bacilli bacterium | reverse complement strand
AGAATTTGGTTCATTGTAAGTACCACACTTTGAACAATTCATAAAAAATCTCCCTTCTTAATTACTTTCATTCAAGTAACAATTATTATTCAGATTAATTTTATCATATTTTTATAAAATTACAAAGGGAGAAAAAAGATTTAATCTAAAAATATTTGCCCTATCTTAGCTGGTATTACTTGCCAAAGTGGTTTTCTATAGATAAATTTTTTATCTATACTCAATACCGCTTTTTTCATTTCTTTTACTATTGAATTAAAACTTTTTAATTCCAAATATCGGTATACTAAATTATCCATCTTTTGTAAAAACTCAAATTCATTTTCAAAATAAGAATTTTCTTGATATTTTTGATTAAACATAAATTGGTTAAATCCAGTATGATAAAATCCTGGTTCAATCATTTTAATTAATACATTACTATTAATCATTTTAAGTTCTTGCTTAAAACCTTGAACAAGCTTTATCAAACTAGCTTTACTAGCACAATAACTAGCCATAAAAGGAATTGGTACTAATCCAGCTAGAGAAGATACAACTATTATTTTACCACGACCTTTTTTTATCATTTGTCTAGCTACTGTTTGAATTAATTCAAAATTAGAAAACACATTAGTATCCATAACTTCTTTTAAAGAGTCAATAGTTATATCAAGTAAAGCTCCCCCACCAGGTAATGCTGCATTACATATTAATATATCTGGATTGATACCATATATTTTCTCTTTATCTTTCGTTAAAATATCTACTTTCAAAGCTACTATATTTGGATATTTTTGATATCTTTTTTGAATAAATTCTAATTGTTTTTCTGTATGAACAGTCACATATATTTTAAAATCTTCCCTAACTAATTCTTTTATCAAACTATTAGCTAAACCGCTATAAGCTCCTGTTATTACTATTTTTTTCATTCTATCACCATTTTTATTATTGACAGAAATAAAAAAAAGATACGAAGGGAGTAGCTTCATATCTATATATCAGTAAAGAGGAGTTTTTACTGAAAAAATATTTTTTAGGAGTATTTTTTTGTACATTATATCACACATTAGTGTGGCTTTCTCCTTAGTATTGAGGAGTTTATTTATGTTAAGATATTTTTTTGATATGAGTTAACAAATTTGTATTCTTACTATCACTCTCCTTCCTTATAAACATAATACATTTCTTTAGTGAAAGATATTTGTATGTTTTGTGAAAAGAAAGTGAAATATATTTTTAATTTTCCTCAATAAAATAACGGTTATACCAAACAAGAAAACAATAAACAGTCCATATTTTTTTATAATAATCTTTTTTTCCTTTTTTATGTTCATCTAACATTTTGTTTAATCTTTTAGTATTAAACAGTTGTTTACAAATAGGCATGTCAAAACTTTTTTTAATTTTATTATAAATATCATCATCTCTCATCCATTCTCTTAAAGGAACAGGAAAACCAAGTTTTTTCTTTTTATATGATTCATTAGGTATAACTTTATGTGCTGCTTCTCTTAGGGCTACTTTAGTATTATCCTTTGTTATTTTAGCATCATATGGTAAAGTTCTAGCTAATTTAAATACTTCAATATCACTAAAAGGTACTCTTCCTTCTAAAGAATGAGCCATTGTCATTTTATCAGCTTTTTGAAAAATATCTTTTTGAAGCCATAAATTGATGTCAATCGCTTGCATTTTATTAATGTCACTTTCATTTTGTTGTTTTATAAAAATGTCTTTAGTAATATCTTGATTTTTTCTAAAATAAGAAGTATCATTCAATATTTTTTTAACTCCTTTTTCAGTAAATACAGTATTTACACCAATATAACTTTCTTCCAAAGATAGTCCTCTTCTGACCAAAAAGTTTAACCCTTTTACTTCAGGTAATTTTTGGCATATTTTAGCTATTCCATGTCTAATAACAAAAGGTATTTTATTATAAAATGATAAATCTACATCTTTTCGATAAGTATTATAGCCTCCAAAAAATTCATCGGCTCCTTCCCCAGATAAAACTACTTTAACATCTTTACTAGCTAATTCAGCTACAAAATATAAAGCTACTGCCGCTGGGTCGGCTAGAGGTTCATCCATGTGATACATTATTTTAGGTATAACACTAAAATATTCTTCTTTGGATATTTTTTTACTTTTATTGCTTATCTTTAATTTATCAGTTAAATCTTTGGCATAATCTATTTCATTATACTTTTTCATATCATAACCAACGGTATAAGTTTTATCTGGTCTAGCTAAAGTCACAATATAAGATGAATCAATACCACTACTTAAAAACGAACCAACTTCAACATCACTTATTTGATGGTGTTTGACTGAATCTTTCATAGTATCAGCTATTTTATTTACTAACACATCATAATCATCTTTTTTTTCATCAAAAGTTAATTCAAAATAACTATTTATAATCAACTCATTATTTTGATAGTAAAAAAAGTGGCCTGGTTCTAGTAAATAGACATTTTTAAAAAAAGTTTGATTACCAGGAACATAATTAAATCTCAAGTATTCACTTAATACTTGTTCATTAAACTGCTTTTTAAAATTAGGATGTTCTAAAAAAGACTTAATCTCTGATGAAAATAAAAATGTATCACCTAATTTATAATAATAAAGAGGTTTTATACCAAAGTGGTCTCGACTTCCAAATAATTTATTTTCTTTTTTATCATATATAACAAAAGCAAACATACCTCTTAGTTTAGATGGTAATTTTTCTTGCCACTGTTCATAACCATGAACTAAAATTTCAGTATCTGAAGTAGTTTTAAATACATGTCCTAATTTTTCTAATTCATTTTTTAAATCTTTAAAATTATATATTTCTCCATTAAAAACAACAGATACTGTTTCATCTTCATTAAACATTGGTTGACTTCCTGTATTTAAATCGATTATAGAAAGTCTTCTATGTCCTAAAGCAACATATTCATCAATATAAGTACCCTCCGCATCTGGTCCTCGATGTTCAATTCTTTTTAACATTTTTTGTAATGTCTGTTCTTTATTTTTAGTTTTTCCTACAAATCCTGTTATTCCACACATGTTAATCAGCTCCTTTTAGTATTATATCATGATAGTTTATTTTCTACAATCTAAGGTTTTATTTTACAATCCAAAAAAAATAAGCAATTAAAATTGCTTATCAAGATATAAACTATTAAATAACATTTCTTGGAATTTTCTATTTTCAGCTTGAAAGTCTTTAACTTTTTCTTCTTCTGATTCCCCTTTAATATCTTTTAATAAAGATAATAAATTACGATAATCATCTAAAGTTAAAAATTCCTTTTCTTTTACTTCCTCCATAACTTGTTCTTTCATTTTATTTTGAGTAACTTCAATTGCTTCATTATTATCAAATAAACGATTAGGATAAGTATTTATATATGCATTATAATCAATAGGTGAATATTCGACTGGTGAAACTGTTTGAGAATATGATTCTTGATAATTTGGTAAAGATTGTGAAACAGGTTGTTTTTCCAAAACAGTTTCTTTTTTTATTTCAGTTTTTACTTCTACTTTAGTAAGTTTGTTAATACAAATTATTACTCCTAAAGAAATAATCCAAAATGTAAATATAATCATCGAAAATTCAATTAAAGCTAAAATTTCAGTATTTTGATATAACGATATTTGTGAATAAACATTAATATGTTGTTTAGATATTTGATATAAAATTACTAATAATGATATATCAATTAAACTAGTTACAATCATATTTAATCTTTTTATATATGGTTTTAGCTTTTTATTTAAAGTCAAGATGGCTATTATATTAGTTGTAATAATCATAATAAGATAGTAAGCCATACTTGGGAAAAATAAAGTAATAGTTAATTGGTTTATTAATTGGTCCAATAATGGTAATATAACACTACCAAATTGCCATATTAAAGTAATACCAAGTAAACCTCCAAATAAAGTAAGGGCAATTTTCTTATTAGCTAATTTTATCTTATCTTTATAGATTAGAATAAATATACTTGAGAAAACTACGAATAAAATAATTGGATTTTTTGATTTAACTAATACTTGTATTACCGTTTTAATTACTTCTCCAAATGATAATTGCATCATATTAGCCACCCCCTTTTATTTTTTTATCCTACTTCTTTTTTGACTAATTCTGCAATATAAATTGTTTGAGTTTTATTGTCATTGTTAGTACAAGTTACTAAGGTAAGGGTTGTTTTATCAAAATCTCTATCAATTCCAATAACCCCTGTTTTCTTTTGTTTATATATTTTTTTTATTTTATATGTATAAACATATCCTTTATATGATACAGTTGCAGTATCATTTACTTTTAATTTGTATAAATCGTTAAAATATGCATTATATCCGCTACCCGAATGGGCCGCTAAAATGAAGTTTCCCTTATCCTTATCAGGATAATCAGATGTTTTCGTAATAAAGATATTTTTTTGCACATTATTTTGTTTGGAATTCTTACTTGCGAAACCCCTTTTAAGATTAATCTTACTAATTTGCAAATACCCAATATAGTAATTTTTCTTAGAAGCTTCTTTTGTTTCAACTGGTTCTTCTGGTGTTTCATTAGCATTAACAACTTCAACTTCCTCCTCCATAGGGGCATATGATGTAAATTCCCCTATGGCTTGTTTGGAAGTAGCATATAATTGTTTGTTCATGTAGTCAAATGCATAATCTTTCTTCTTACATAGGTAATTGAATGACATAATTGTAAGACCCATCAACATTGTAAGTATTCCAATTGTTATTGATTTTTTATTCATAATTAAGCTAATTTCTTTTTGTTTTTAATTACTACGTAAGCTCCTATTAACATAGCTGTAAATCCGATTCCCATAGTTATTTTAGAGGCATTTGATGCAGTAATAGGAACTGGGGTTTCTTTTAAGTTATATAATACTACAACTTTTAAAGTATCGTCTTCACCGATAGTGAATGTTACTTTTTCACTGTTTAAAACATAACCAGTTGGAGCATCTATTTCTTGTAATGTATAAGTACCAAGTGGTAAATCATCAATTACATAAGCTTCTTCAGTTGATGTCCAAGATGCAACGATATTACCATCAGCATCTATTAATTGTAATTTAGCTCCAGCAAGTGGTTTATCTGTTTCTTTATCTTTTTTAATTATTTGTACAGCATGTTTTTTAGCTTCTTTTTTATGATTATACATAACGATAGCTTTTACTTCATCTGTTTCACTAATAGTTACTGTTATTGGTGTTGTATCTAATAAATAACCTTCTGGTGCTTCGATTTCTCTTAATGAATATGTACCAGGTTCTACATCAGTTAAAACATGAGCTTCATTAGTTGATGTCCAAGTATCGATTACTTTTCCATCTTTACTTAATTCTAATTTAGCCCCTACCAATATTTCTTTTGTATCAGCATCTTTTTTAGTTATTTCTAAACGATGTTTGATTTCCTCTTTACTGTTGTACATTACAATTTCTTTAGATGTACCATTTTGTAAAGTAAAAGTTATTGGAGTTTTATTTAAAACATAACCTTCTGGTGCTGATAATTCTTTTAAAGTATAATTGCCAGCTTCTAAGTTATCTATTTCTTTAGCATCTTTAGTTGATGTCCAAGTATCTATTACTTTTCCATCTTTACTTAATTCTAATTTAGCTCCTGCTAAAGGTTGTTTTGTTTCAGCACTTTTTTTGATAATTTTAACTTTATGTTTAACAACATTTAAATTTAAATTTGTTGATGTACTGATTGTTTTTTCTACTTCATATAATTGATCTGGTATTACCTTTTGATAAGATGAATTACCAGGTTTATATTCATATGCTTTTTTAGTTACACCATCAGCAGTAATTTTAATATCAATATTAGTAGTTTTAGTTACTTTACTAGCTGGTACTATAACTTTAAATTTTTTATTAGCAGCTATTGAACTAACTTCATTACCACTTCCATTAACTATTTTAGTACCACTAGGTGCACTTGTTAATTTAATTTTTGATTTTCCTGAAGTATTATCTGCTTTTACAGTAATATATTCTGATTCATAATTTGAACCATTTAATTTTAATTTTTTATCAGATACAGTTGCTTTAATTGATGGACTATCATATCCAGCTTTTTTAGCTTTTTTAGCTCCTGTAACTAATTGTTTAACATACTTTCTCATACCATAATTATCTTGTCCAGTTGATTTAAAAGCTTTAGTTAAATTATTAGTACCTTCAGTTTCATCCATATACCACCAAATAGCAGTTTGAGTTATATAGTAATCCTTATCTGAATTACCAGTAAATTTTTTGTTTGGATAACCATTTTTTATAATGTAAGTATATCCAGCATTTTTAGCTCCTGATAGAGTTAATGTTGTATTTTGTGTTGATGTTTTATGGATACTTTCACTACAATATATATATCCTCCTGAATAACGTTTTTTCATAAAATATGTTGTAGATATATATCCACTTACTTGTTTTTCTGCACTTATAGCTTTTAAAGTTTTAGGTGCTGTTTTAGCTGATACTTCTTCCATACTAATAATTCCCATAAACATTATAAGGAACGCAAATATATAAGAAGCAATTTTAAATATTTTTTCTTTCATAATCTTTCCCCCCTGTTTCATGAAATTGTCTAATATGATACCACAGTGTTTTTCAAAAGTCAATTAATTTTTTTGGTTTTTTGCGAATTTTTTTTCGTTTTTTGTTTTAATTAGATAATTTCATGTGATATGGCCAATATTCTAACACTTTTTAAGAGATTTGTCAAACATTTTTTCGCATATTAAAAAATCTCATATAATGAGATTTACTTAACAAAAGCTATCACAATAATTAAAAAGCAAAAAATAGGAATTATAGCTTTTTGAATAGCTGGTTTATTACTTGAACCTATATAATCTAGTAAAGGTGTAATTAAAGGTAAAAAAACAAAGATATAGCTTAATCTTAAAATAGAATGATGAGCATTAAAAATAAAAAGAGCCATTCCTAAAATCATTCCATAAATAAGACATCCTACTCCACTTACTGGTGTATCTTTAAAATGATTAGCTAAAAAACAAAGATAAAATAAAATTGGACTAGCCATATAATTATAAAAACGACCTAATATAGAACCAGAATGAAATAAAAAAGTAATAATACTAATAATCAACAAAGTAAAAATAGGAATAATTGATATTTTCCATTTAGTTGATTTTGTAAACAACAAAAATCCAAAACCAATTAAACAAGGCAAAATATAAAATGACATTGTTTCAAAAAAAGATTTATTACTACTGATAAGTAAACTGTTTAAATTAATTCCTAATTTACTAAAAAGAAAATAACTTAAAGATAAAGTAAGAAAAAAACTAGACCACTTATCTAATCTGTATTTATAAGCTAGTAAAGAAAATAAAATATATATTCCAACCATCAAACAAATGCCAAAAAATGGTAAATTAACAGGATATAATAAAGTAAAAAATAACATAGTTTGTAAAGGATTTATATAAACTTTTAACTCATCCCAATTTTCATTGGTATAATGGATATATGTTTTTATTAAAAAATAACAAGTAAATAGTCCAAGTACTAAAACACTTAAATAAAAAATAATGTTTCCTCTAACTATTAAACTATAGTATAAAACAATAAATATAGAAAACAAAAAATATTGATACATTTTTTTACTAGTTAATGGACTATGTATAAATGGGTTATTCACTTTCTCACCTTTTCTTTAGCAGCTAACACTATATTTTTTAATGGAATTCTAGCAGGACAAATATATGAACAAATTGAACATTCTATACATTTTTCAGGATGAAGTCTTTTTAAACTTTCCATATTAAACTGTTCCTTAATTAAAACTGGTTGTAATTTAACTGGACAAGTATTAGTACATTTACCACATCTAATACAATAGCTTTCTTTTAAAGTTTCATCTTCAATACAAAATATTGAATTATTTTTTAAAGATATAATTGTATTAGGAGTAGCTAACTTACCCATCATTAGTCCCCCTAAAATTATTTTTTTATTTTCATATGGTATTTTTAAATATTTTAAAACTTCTTTTACTTTCATCCCATTTCTAACTAAAACATTTTGTTTATAATCTTTAGTTATAACTGTTATAACTCTTTCATATAAAGGGATATTTAAAAAGTAAGCTTTATACATAGCATATATTGTTTGAATATTACTAACAATACATCCTACTTCTATCGGTTTATCTTGATAATCTTTATGAACTGTAGCTCTAACTAACATTTTTTCCCAACCTAAAGGATATAGATTAGGTAATGATATTAATCTAATACCATCATCTTCTTTAAAGGTAGTAGTTAAAACTTCTTTTAATTTTCTTTGATTATTTGGATAAGCAATTATCACTTCATTATAACTTTGATTTTCTAACAAATAAACTAGTATCTCTCTTATTTCTTTAATATAATTAATACTAACTGCATAATCAGCCATTACATATGGTTCACATTCCATCATATTAACAATCAAAGTTGATGCATCATATTGATATTTTAAGTAAGTAGGTTTAAAAGAACCACTTAAACCATATATTCCAGCATTTTGTAATGCTTCGATAAAATTAGTATGTTTTATTTTTACTTTTTTTTCTTCTTTAGTCTCAATTTCTATTTTAGGACTAATTTTAGTAATAATACCAGTTGCACTACTTATAATAGCTTGTTTTTTATCATAGCCTAAAATAGTACCTGTTTTTACAAAGTCTTTATTCTTGACTTTTATTTTAGCATTTTTAGAATAAGGAATAGTAATTTTCTTAGGACAAGGTATTGTTGTAATAGTATCAGATAGTTGTTTTTGTTTTTCTACTTTAATTCCAATCATAATTACCCTCCTAATTAATTATAACATAGTTTTTTAAAAAATATGTAAAAAGAAAACTAGATATTACTAGTTTTTTTGACAATTTGGACAATAATAAGTTCCTCGGCCATTAACACTATCTTTTTTTATCGGTTTATGACAGTTTGGACAAGGTTCATTTTCTTTGCCATGGACAGATAAATGTTGTTGAAATCTCCCATGAACTCCTTCACTAGATTCATAACTTTTGATAGTTGTTCCGCCATTTAAAATAGCTTGTTTGAGTATTGTTTTAGTATTTTTTATAATATCTTCATATTGTTTTAAAGTACACTGATTAGCAGGAATTAAAGGATTTATTTTAGAAGCAAATAGTATTTCATTTGCATAAATATTACCAATTCCCGCAATAATACTTTGGTCTAACAAAGCTGTTTTTATCGGTAACTTAATATTTTTCATTTTTTCTTTTAAATATAAAGAGGTTAAATTTTTATCAAAAGGTTCTAATCCTAGTTTATTTATTTTTTTCTCATCTTCCAATTCTTCTTTTTTAACTAATAACATCCTTCCAAATTTTCTAGTATCGTTATATCTTAATTCTTGATTATTATCAAGCCTAAAAATAACATGTTCATGTTTTTTTATCTCATCTGATGGATTTTTGAAAAAATATTTTCCTTCCATTCTTAAATGACTAAGTAAAAAATAATCATCAAGTTCAAATATTAACCATTTTCCCCTTCTTTTCATAGCATTAATAATTTGGTTTTTTATATTTTGACAAAACGTCTTTGGATTATTTTCGACAATATTAGGATAAATAATCTTAACATCAATTATTTTTCTTCCTACTAATTTTTTTTCTAAAGTTTTTCTTACAGTTTCTACTTCTGGTAATTCTGGCATAATATCTCCTTTATTTAAAAAGATAACTAAATGTTATCTTTATTGAATAGGTTTATTTAAAGAAGCCTTTTATAGTATCTTTAACTAATTATTTATTGTATTCTGCACTGCCAAATGCTAGAATTGGCATACAAATAATTGGAAAAAATGTAGCAGCTACTCCAAATCCAGTTGATTTTCCAAATTTATGGGCTAAATCTATATATACTTTAAAACTAATAATTATGTTTACAATTGGCACAAATAATAGTATAAAGTACCATCCTGGTAATCCAGCTATCTTAAATAATGTAATTGTATTATATATTGGAATTATTGATTTCCATCCTTTTTCATTAGCCTTAGTAAAAATTTTCCACATGCTTACTATTACTAGTAAAGCAAAAACTAATATAGTTATTACATAAGGTAATAAAAAAACATCTTGTACTGCATTAGTATTGTACATATCATACCTCCATACTTAAATACTAAATAATTAAATACTTTTTTAACTTTGTAAATAATTTTTAGTATTTATTAAAATATTATTTCATGATACTAAAAACTTATAATCCTCCTATTCACATTTATTATATCATATTTTTTAGTTTATTGATAATAAACTTACTTTTGTTAATTTAAATATGAAGTGCAACACTTCACTATTGAAAAAGACATATGAATAATCTATAATATCTTTTCGCT
>CANRBE010000039.1 GCA_947628785.1 uncultured Bacilli bacterium | reverse complement strand
TAGAATTAAATAACTGTAATTATAATACAGTTAAACTAAGGAATATCATGTATGCCAACAAGATATATAATACTTTTATAAAACCAGGAGAAAATTTGAGTGAAATAAAAAAACATCATTTATATCAACTAAATTTAAATGTATGTCCAACTATTAATGAGCCAGATAAAAGAAATGTTAGGATATGTGATTTAAAGACTAAAGAGTTAATAGCGGAAAACTATGAAATAATCACCGTAAACCTTGGCAAAATGGATAAAACAGGATATAATAAGAGTAAAGAAAACGCTTGGAATATAATCATAAATAGTAAATCATATGAAGAAATGGAAAAATTTTTAAAAAACATCTTTGAAATAGAAGATACAAAATATTTTATGAAGGAGGAAGAAAAAATGCAAAGTGATGAAGTATTATTAAATGATTGGGATGCCGAAATCTTAAATAAAAGAATTAATGAAGCCGAAAAAGAATATGCCAAAGAAGAAGGAATTGAATTAGGAGAAGAAAGAAAAGAAAAAAAATTAATTGAAAACATGTTTAAAAATGGTGCAACCATAGATTTTGTATCCAAAGTAACCAGTGTTTCAAAAAAACAGTTACAAAAAATCAAAACCAATATATCAGAAGTTAAAAAATAACTTCTTTTTTCATATAAAAAAAACATAAAATATAATAGGTGGTATAATGAAAAAAATATGTTTTTTATTTTTTTTCTTTCTATTTATTAACGTACTTGCTAAAGAGGTTATGGAAGCAAAATATATAAATATCTCTAATTTGCAAACTTATATTGATGGTAATGATGTTAACTTATTTGTTCCAATTAATTGTAAGAACGTTAAAATATATAGCTATACTTATTACTTATCAGGCAAAAGAAAAGCTAAAATAAAACAAAATAATTACACTTATAAAAACCTACAAAAGGGTAGAAGATACCTACTTAAAGTAGAAATAAATACTAGTGAAGGGATAAAACAAAAAGATACAACAATAACAGTAAATAAAGAAGAACCAATTATAAAAATAGAAAAACCTAATAAATGGACTGTCAGTAAAAAAGTAACTATCAATTTAGTTAAAAATACAATTAACTACATGAAAGTAAATAAAGGAGATGTATTATTAAAACAAGGGATTATAGAAACTAAAACAACTGGTAATGTTTTAGAAGTAAATACTAAATATCCTGTAATTACAAAACAAATAGTTTTAGAAGTATTAAATAAATCATCCATCCAAATAGAATCTAAAAACAAAAAAGAAACTAAAAATTATAATATTCAAATAGAAAAAATAGATACCCTAAAACCTTTAATCAAAGCTAAATATGGAAACTATCAAGTACCCTATAAAACTGATACCAGTCCAATCAACTACTTTACAGTTAAATGGGGAAAATCTGGTCCTGGTAAAATAACTTGTAATCCGAGTAATACTAATATGTTAGATTATGGTAACCAAGAAATAACTTGTACAGTAACATCTTTAAATGGGAAAAGTAATAGAGCCAGTAAACAAATAACTATAATATCTTAAATTTGTCTATTTTTTTCTACTTTTGTCGAAAGACTTGAAAAGAAAAATAAAACGATTAAACTAGAAGACATATCTATTTGACAGGGGGGATGATATGAAAAAAATAGGTATGTTTTTAATTATTTCTTTACTTTTATTTCCTAACTTAGTTAAAGCTCAAGACTATAATGGTCAAATTAAAAAAGGAACTAAAATCAAAGGAATATACATTAAAAAAGAAAAAGGGGACCAAAAAAGAAGAGAGTATGCTCAATTCTTATATAGGACTAGTGATGGTAAAGCTGTTTATTGCCTAGAACCTTGGGCAAAAATCAATAACGATAGTCCATATCATGAAGCTTTAGATAACTATCATCTTATTTTAAATCTTTCCAAAGATGATTTTAGAAAGATAGAGTTATATGCTTATTATGGATATCAATATCAAAACCATACCGAAGACAAATGGTATTTAATTGCCCAAAAGAAAATATGGCAAGTAGTAGATAAAGATATGGATATTTATTTTACCGACCAACTGATAGATGGAAATAGAATTGATCCATATCAAAAAGAAGAACAAGAATTAGAAAACCTTGTTTTGAACCATCTTAAAAAACCAAGTTTTGATGGCAAAACATATACAGTAAACTATCATGATAATATAACTATAACTGATACAAATAAAGTACTAACTAACTTTGATAATCAAAATAGTAATACTATCACTTTAAACAATTTAGAAAATGATAATTTGTATACCTTTAAAAAAGAAGATAAAAGGTTTAATACACCACCAGTTTTATATTATCAAGAAAATAGTCAAAATGTTTTTTATTTAGGTAAACCAGAAACAGTAGAAGCTTCTTTTAAAATACATGTTACTAAAGGAAGAATAAAAATAACCAAAAAAGATATGGATACTTTAACACCTTTAAAAGATGTAGTGTTTGAAGTATATAAAGATAATAAATTAATAACCACTTTAACAACCGATAGTGAAGGTAGTGTTTTATCAAGTTATTTACCTTTAGGTACTTATAAAATAAAAGAAGTAAAAACAAATGACAATTATATTTTAGATACTAAAGAATATACAGTTACTTTAGATAAAGATGATATGGTTAAAAACTTAAATATCACTAATAAAAAAAGACCAGTTTTGCCTAAAACAAGTGGAAGAAAAAATTATAGTTACTTACTTCCTATTTTACTAATATGGGGAATTAAAAAGAAATATGAAATATAAAAAATATTTCTTTTTCTTCATATTTGTAATTATTTTACTAATTAGTTTAAATGATTATAAAAAAGAAGAAAAATTATACCATATCCAACAACAAAGTATTAAAAAAATAGATAATATAAATATTAAAAGTCCCGTTTTAGGGACCGTAAAAAAACCATTAAAAGATAATGTTTTAACTTTTAGGTATACATATGATGGTTTAGGTCTTTTAATATTACCTAATAAAATCAAATTAAATATCAAAAAAGATAGTAGTAAAAAAACATTAGACTCTCTAGCCGTTGGATTAGTAAATGGTTCAGATGATATAAAAGATAAAAATGGATCTATTATTATCGCTGGTCATAATATGAAAAAAGTATTTAACTATCTTCATAAAATAAAAAGAAATGAAAATATTATTATTTATACTAATGAGTTTATAGAAACTTTTAAAGTAGTTAATAAACAAACAATTAAAGAAACCGATTATAGTCATTTTAAAAAACAAAATAAAAAAGTGTTATATTTAATAACATGTACTAAAAAAGAAAAAGAAAGACTTTTAGTTACCGCTTTATTAGATAAAGAACAAGAGTTGTCATGAACCTTTTTTTATGATATACTAACTATGGAAACTAGGTGGTAACATGAAAAAGAGATTAATTAGTGCAGCTATTATGTTACTTATTTGTATTCCTATTTTATTAAAAGGTGGTCTTATATATCAAATAGGAATTATACTTATAAGTATGTTTGGTTTACATGAGTTTTTAAAACTTAAAGATGATAAAAAAGAAATACCAGCTTTTATTTATTTTTTATCTTATACAAGTTTATTACTTTTAGAACTTAATAATTTTCAAGTAAAAACATATACTTTAACCATAGATTATAGATTGTTATCGGGAATATTTTTGATGTTTTTAATTCCATCAATACTATATTCTAATAAAAAAATATACAGTGTTAAAGATGCTTTTTATTTTATTGGAGCGATTTTCTTTTTAGGAACTAGTTTTTCTATTTTGTTAAATATTAGAAATATTTCTTTAGTAACAACTATTTATCTAATTTTAATCGCAACAATTACTGATACTTTTGCTTTAATAACTGGTAAACTAATTGGCAAGCATAAACTTATTGAAAGGGTTTCTCCAAATAAAACAATTGAAGGAACTTTAGGGGGACTATTTTTTGGGGTTTTAATTTCTAGTGTTTATTATCAGTTAGTAATAAATCCTGATATCTCTTTATGGTATTTAGTTTTAATGACTAGTTTTTTATCGATAATGGGACAGTTTGGAGACCTTTGTTTTTCAGCCATTAAAAGATATTTTAATGCGAAAGATTTTTCTAATATCATTCCAGGTCATGGGGGAATATTAGATCGATTGGATAGTATTATTTTTATTCTTTTAGCTTTTACTTTCTTTGTAGTATAATGGAGGGAATATTATGACAATTATATATTTTATTTTGATTTTAGGTATTACAGTTTTTATCCATGAATTAGGACATTTTATTTTCGCTAAGAAAGCAGGTATTTATGTTTATGAATTTTCAATTGGAATGGGACCAGTTTTATATAAAAGAAAATCTAAAAAAGATGAAACTTATTACTGTATTAGATTATTTCCAATTGGTGGTTTTGTCAGTATGGCTGGGGAAGATGTTTCAATTGATAAAAGTATTCCCGATGATAAACAGTTGTTTAATAAGCCATGGTTATCTCGTTTTTTAGTTATAATAGCTGGAGTTACATTTAACTTTTTATTAGCTTTTTTATTACTTATTTTAGTAGGAATTAAAACAGGATATACCAATCCAACTCCTAAAATAGATGTTTTAGATGTCAGTTATCCTATTTATGAAAGCAATATCAAAACTGGTGATGTAATTTTAAAAATCGATGGTAAAAAGACCAAAACTATTGATGATGTTATGTTAAGAATGCAAATAGGTAATGAAGGAGCTAGTAAGAAAATAACGGTAAAACATTTAGATGGTAATATTGAAACTGTATCGGTTAAACCTTTGAAGATAAACGAAGATGGTGTTGATGGTTATCGTTATGGTTTTTCCTTACAAGAAAACACTACTCATGGACTATTAAGTCCAATTAAGTATGCTTTTTATAAATTTGGTAGTTTGATGAAACAAATGTGGTATACTTTAGGATTTTTAATTACTGGTCAAATTAAATTAAACAATTTAGCCGGTCCAGTTGGAATATATAATATTGTTGGGCAAACAGCTAAATCTGGTTTAATTAATTTAATTTATCTAACAGCTTATTTATGTATCAATGTAGGAGTTATTAATATTATTCCAATTCCCGCATTTGATGGTGGTCGACTATTATTTTTAATTATTGAAAAAATAAAAGGAAGTAAAGTAGACCCTAAATTAGAAAATAAAATTCATGCGATTGGAATGATTATTCTCATGCTTTTAATGTTATTGATTACTTATAATGATATATTAAGATTGTTTAAATAGTACCAAAAGTACTATTTTTATTTTTATCTTGTAAATAATTAAACATTAGTGTATAATATTAATGTCTTAATGGCCCATTGGTGAAAGGGTTAACACGTATGCCTCTCAAGCATATATGTACGGGTTCAAATCCCGT
Organism: uncultured Bacilli bacterium; assembly: GCA_947628785.1. GTDB lineage: Bacteria > Bacillota_I > Bacilli_A > RF39 > UBA660 > HGM10857. Next base: position 5,301 of record CANRBE010000039.1, on the reverse strand, counting down.
ATGGGCTACCATATGTTTATTTTGCCTTGAAATTTCAAGGTTTTTTTATTTTTTGGTCTTGTTTTTGGTCTTGTTTTAAGCAAATTTGTTTAAAATTTTAATTAATTCATCCTGTGCATTTTTGTACAAATGTGCATAAATGTTTATTGTTGTACTAATATCTTCATGACCCAAATAATCTCTAATTATTTCAATAGGTACTCCATTGTTTAAACATAAAGTAGCAAACGAGTGCCTGAAATCATGTATCCTGATATTTTTATCAATGTTAGCTTTTATACAATTATTATCACATTTTCTAGCCAAAGTAGTTGCTTTTATTTTTTCTGGACCAAATATAAATGTATCAGTATTTTGCCGGTATTTCAAAAGAATATCGTAAACAATAGTACTCATTTGGATGATTCTATTTGATTTTTTTGTTTTAGGTGTATTTAAAATGTTTTGAAACTTTAAATTTATTGATTGCGATATTTTTATTTCTCGATTTTTAAAATCAATATTTTTAAGTTCTAAAGCAACTAATTCTCCTTTTCTCATTCCTGTATAAAATAGTAGTGTAAAGAAATCTTTATATGTTTCATTTGTTTCACAGATTATAAATTTATTAAATTCTTCAAATGTTAAATAATTAAATTCGTTAATATTTTTACATTTTTTATAGTTTCCAACAATACTAGCAACATTTTTTTCTAATTCAAAATATTTACAGCCAAAATTTAGAATGCTAGCTAAAGTTGTATGAATAGTTCTTTTGTATGTTGTTGATAAAGAATAAACGCCTTTTTCCCTTCTAGGATTATTATGTTTTTGTTTAATTGTTTTTTTATCTAGTTTATTGTGTAATTCTAAAATGTCATTTGTGGTTATGTTATGTATTATTTTAAAACCCAATTCGTTTTGAATGTAATTTTTATAGTTATCACAGTTTCTTCTGTATGAACTTTCACTTAAATTTTTTTTGACTTCCGACTTGTATTTTTCAAACAATTCATCTAATGTCATTTTGGAATAATCATTGTAAATACTATTTTGCAATTTTCTTTCTTCCCAATTGGCTTCCTTTTTACCATCGATACCAATCCAATCTTTATTGTGTCTAGTAATTTGTTTGGAATTACCAAATTGGTCTTTAACATAAGTACGAATGTAATATTGCTTTTTTCCATCAACAATTTTATCAATCAATTTTCCCGTCGTCTTATCTTTTACCTTTTCTGTATAAACAGGCATAATGCCTCCTTTCCAAAAACGGGTATTTAAATATCATACTCATTTTATTTTTTTTGTCAAATTAGCAAACAAGTGTTTACTTTTTGCTAATGCTATTGTATAATAACTATAGCAGTAAATTTACTATCAAATCACTACCATTTTAAAAAAAATAAAAAAATTTATATATATACTATGTATATATATAATCGACTTTTGAACAAAAAATGGTATTGACAAGAAAAAAATTTACTGTTATATTTTTATCGTAGCCAGGATAAGCATTTTACAAAAAACTAAAAAATGATAGTGAAATGGTAGTAAATTACATGCTACAATAAAAATGTGGAAAGTAGTGTAGGTAATGCACTTCTTGGAAAATGGCATAAAAAAAGAGTTAAGTTCCTTAGTTTGCCGACTAAACTTAACCCAGAGCATTGAAGATTATCCACGAAATAGTAATTTTAATAATTATAATATCGTGAAAAACTTCTAAAATTTTTCGGAGTATTTTGAATTAGCTCCTTTTATGCAATATCACTTCCTATCCCTTAATGTCCAAGAAGTGCTACAAAGGTTAAAACTATTTTTTGATGATAATCTTAATAAAAGAAATATCACCAATTTTGATAGTAAAACTATCAAGCAAAGTTTTAACCACTGTAATAATTGCACTTTTAATGGGTAGCACCTCCTTTCTTTTAGGATTTTCCCTTCAAGTAAAGAAGCACTACACCTACACTACACACCACAAAAACATTGACATTAAAGACAACATTTGTGTTATGTAGTACTTAAATTGTACTACAAACACCTTGTCATGTCAATGATTGCATAGCAAAAAGGTGTTTTTATTATGCAAAAAATTTAAAGAAAGGAGCAAAAATGCAAGAAATTAGAACTATTGACAGAGTATTTTATCGAAAATTAGGAAGTTGCATACGAAAAGCCAGAACTGATAGGAAAATGACACAAAAGCAACTTGCTGATGCAATTGGTTATCCTAGAACGATGATAACTCATTGGGAACTTGGTTATAACAAAATAAAGCCTAGTCAATTTTCGGATATATGCGATGTATTAAAACTTGACAAAAGATTTACAGTTGATGTCGAGTTAAAATCTAAAAATTGATGTTTGATACAACAGATTTAACAAGTTATATACCAGGTTATGAAAGATACTGTGAAAGCATGGAAAAAGAAGTCGAATATGACAATTCAGATGAAATTTATGAAGAAATGAAATTGAAAGGAGAAAGTATTATGAAACAAAGAAAAATTATCAATTTGAAAACTACAAAAATGACATGGGGTGAAGTGTTGAAACTTGAAAATTATATTTGGAAAAATGATAAGTTAGTGCCTGTAGAAATGTTGGAAAAAAGATAAAAAATAATATTTACATTTAATTTACAAAATAGAAAGGGATATTTGATGAAAAAATATGTAAAAAATGAAGAATGTATTACAATACATGGCTTTATGATAAACAAGTTAAATTTAAAAGGAAATGACTTGTTAGTGTATGCTATTATTTATGATTTTTCAAAGGCAAAGGGGACAGTGTTTAATGAAAGTTTGCAATACTTAGCAGATTGGACTAATTCAACGCGAAGAGGAGTCATGAAGAATCTTGAAAATTTAATGAATAAAAAATTGATTGGTAAAGTTAAATCCAAAGTTATGGGAGCCGAAACGGTTGGTTATTTCATAACAGATTTATCGTAGAAATGTTGGAGGGAAAGTAATATGAAAGATTTACAATTGATTGACATTAGTGATGAACTATTTATATTGAATTTTAACACGATAGAAACACTTATTCATTTGGAAAATGCAGACGAATGTATAGCTTTGTATGTTGTTTATTACAGACTAGCAAAATGGCAGAAAACTGACACGATTAAGGCAACAGATGATTACATTAAAAAAACATTAAAATGGGGCAGTGCTAGAATATCTAGAGCAAAGAGCATTTTAAAAAATCATGGGTTAATTGAAATTGTCCAAAATCGTTCTGATGGAAAGATAAATGGTTGGTTTATAAAAGTACATTACATGGTGTCTGACAAAGCAATATCATCAATAAAAGTGGAGCAAGAACTCTCAAATCAAGAACACTCAAACCAAGAACCCTTAAACTCAAGGACTCGCAATCAAGAAACAATTGCTTTAAGAAATAAAATTAAATTGCTTAAAGAAGAAATAGAATTGCTTAAAAAAGAAAAAGATAAATCTTTTTCTAAAAAAGAGAGTGAAAGCGAGTTGTTCAACAAATTTTGGAACTGTTATCCTAAAAAAGTTTCCAAAGGCAATGCCGAAAAATGGTTTACCAAAAACAAGCCTAATGAAGACTTAGTAAATCGAATGGTTGAAAAACTGGAACAACTAAAAGAAACAGACCAATGGAAAAAAGACAATGGACAATTCATTCCTTATCCAACCACATGGCTAAATGCTAAAGGTTGGGAAGATGAAGTGCAAGTGAATGATAGCACTCCAGAATGGATAGATAATACTTTACAAGAACAAGAAGCAACTGAAGAAGAATACAGAGAAATTGAAGAACTTTTAAAAAAATATGAGTGAAAAGGAGAAATTTATGGTAGAACTAGTTAATTTAAAAAATTGGAAAAAGCAACAAGATATTCTAAGCGAATTGTACAAGTATTTTAATATAAATATCTCTTCTAGAGAATGGAGAAGAGCTGTAGAAGAATGGAATAAAAAATGGGCAGAGGGTGAGGTTAACTACTGCGTGATACAATCTAGTGCCAAAGGATTTAAAGCTACAACTGATTTGGATGAAGCATACATTGCTATTAACGATTTTAGGTCAAGAATAAGAAAAATGCACGCAAGACAAAAGGCTATATTACAAGGCTTTAAAGCTAAAAATAATTACAAATTAGATTTTGAAAAAGGAGAATTAAAATGAAATTATTAGATTTTTTTAAAAATGATACAGAACTTTTAGATGAAATAAATAATTTGTCAAAGGAAAATGACAAAATTCAAGAAGATAAAAATCAAGCAGAATCAAAAATTCAAAGTTTAAGAAGTCAACTAGTTGAAATACAATCAAGATATTTAAAAATACTTGAACAAAAAGGTGAACAATTTGATTTATATTTGCAATATCAAACACAATGTGAAGAAATGCAAAAAGAAAAAAGAGAGTTTAAGAAAGAAATAGCTCAACTAAAAGAGCAATTAACAGAGGTGGAAAATAAAAATAATGCATTAGAAAAGGAGAATAAAAAAATGGAAAGAAAACTAAAAAAATTAGAAAAAACAGAATGAGGTGTTAAATGAAAAATGTATTAAATAAATTATTCAACATACAACAAGAATTAAAAGTGCCAAAAAGTCAAAGGAACAATTTTGGTAATTACAATTTTAGAAATTGTGAAGACATTATGGAAGCTAGTAAGCCAATATGTGCTAAACATAAATGTTTATTAACCTGTAGTGATGAAATTATTGTTATTGGAGAACATGAACCAAATTTATATGAAGAAATCTACTATGATAAAGATTTAAAAAAAGAAAATGTTAGAAAATATACAACAGGTCAACAAAGATTTTATGTTCAAGCAACGGCTACTTTGTACGATGTCGAAAGTGGAGAAAGTATTTCGGTAAAAGCTTCTGCACGAGAAGAAGAAACAAAAAAAGGTATGGACGCAAGTCAAATTACTGGTGCAAGTAGTAGCTATGCTCGTAAGTATGCTTTAAATGGTTTATTGCAACTAGATGATAATAAAGATGCAGATACCAACGAATTTGTAAAACAACAAAGGTCTAAAACAACAACTAGTAAATCAACACAATCTAAAGCAGAAATGGTAGAAGAAGGTCAAATAAAAGCAATTCAAATATTGTTTAATCAAATAAAACAAGAAGGTTTGAAAGAAGAAATGTACCAAAAAGTTGGAGTTAACTCATCAAAAGAATTAACTAAAAAACAAGCAACATCACTAATAAAGGCACTTAAACGAATGTCTGGGGAAACTGATGAATAAGAGCATTATAAATAATACAAATGAAATATGGAAAGATGTAGTTGGTTTTGAAGGATTATACC
>CANRBE010000038.1 GCA_947628785.1 uncultured Bacilli bacterium | reverse complement strand
TTATAACATAGTAAAAAATAGTTTTCAACAAAATATGTATAATTTTATTTATCAAATCCAAAATAAAAATGAGGTGATACTTTGAATATCAATATAAGAGAGTATATAAAAAATAACTTTAAGTTTTCTAATTCTAAGGAAATTGAAGATTCAATCAATTCTTCATTAAAAGAAAAAGATGAAGTTACTCTACCAGGATTAGGAGTATTTTTTGAAATACTATGGGAAAATAGTAACAATAAACAAAAAGAAGAAATAGTTGATATTTTAATAAATAATATTTAAAAATTCTTTTTTTTTACACTTTTTTTAGATTAAAAAAATAATAATATTCCTTTTTAGTTTTCAATATGATATAATCAAAAATAGGAGATGATTCCATTGAAGAAAAAAAGAGTAGAAACTATTTTTCTAACTATAACAGCTATTGTTATTTACTTTGTTTTACCATATTTACAAGAACCATTTTTAAAATTATGTCAGGTTAATATAGAAACAATGCCAGATATATTTAAATATGTTTTCTTATTTTCTTGGCAAATAATGAGTGCTTGTACTATCTTTTTACTTTTCCATGAATATTTAGAAAAAGGTTTTAAAGACTTAAAGAAAAATCATAAAAAATATTTTAGAAAATATTTTAAATATTGGTTTTTAATTTTAGGGGTTATGATGATTAGTAATGCTTTTATCAACATAATAAGTGGTAAAGTAGCTGGTAATGAAGAAGCAATAAGAAGTCTATTTGAAATAAGTCCTGTTTATGTTTTTGTGGTATCAGTTATATTCGCTCCTTTTGTTGAAGAACTTATCTTTAGACAAGGTATTCGTAATTTAATAAAAAATGATACTTTATTTATAATCGTTTCAGGTCTTGTTTTTGGAGGATTACATGTAGTTGGTAATGTAAGTTCTCCGATTGATTTATTTTATTTAATTCCTTATTGTACACCAGGTTTTGTCTTTGCTTATCTTTTAACTAAAACTAATAATGTTTTGGTTCCAGCTAGTCTACATTTTATCCACAATGGTATTTTAATGTCTTTACAGTTTTTTATACTTATATTTGGATAAACTAGTTTGACTAGTTTTTTTTTGTTATTTTTGTTATAATTATATAGGTGATAGTTTGAAAAAAAAGAAAATGAAGTTATATAAAAAAATAATTTTATTATTTTTGTTTATTATTTTAATTATATCTTTAGTTATTATTTATTCTTACTATTTAGGTAGTAAAGGTTTACAAGTTAGAGAATATACTATTGTCGATAATAAAATACCTACATCTTTTTATGGTTTTAAAATTCTTCATTTTTCTGATTTACATTACCAACCTAGTAATTATAAACAACTAAAAAAGTTAATTAATAAAATAAATGATATTAAACCTGATTTGGTTATTTTCTCTGGTGATTTGTTGTTGAATAAACTATCATATAAAGAACAAAATATTTTGATTAATGAACTAGTTAAAATTAAAAATACTATTGGCAAATATTATATTAGTGGGGATAATGATATCAATAATCCTCAAAGTTCTACTATTTTGACTAAAGCTAATTTTAGTAATTTGGATGATAATTATGAACCAATTTATTATAATGGAAGTGAATATATTTTATTAACTGGTATTAGTTCTATTAGTAATAAAATAGATACTAATGACAAAATTAAAAATACTGAAAACTTTTTAAAAAAATTGGGTAAAAGTGATTCTCCTAATTATCAAATACTTATTTTACATGAACCTGATTTAATTGATGATATTGATTTAAATAATTATGATATGATTTTAGCAGGACACAATCATAATGGACAAATTAAGTTTTTGGAACAGTTCTTTTTACCTACCAATGGTAAAAAATATTATAAACCAGTTCAAAAAATTCATAATAAACCATTATATATATCTAATGGAATTGGTAATAAATTTGTTCCTTTTAGATTGTTTAATCAACCATCTATTAGTTTATTTAGACTAAAAAACAAGTGATTTTTTACACTTGTTTTCTTTTAATTAACTATTAAACTATATTCATCACCTTTTAAACCTGACTCTTGACCTAGCTTTACATTTGGTTTTAGGACTATGACTGGACGAACACCAATAGAACTATTGTAGCTGTATCTCCAATATCTAACCCCATTATCCCAACTAATTAAGTCACTCATATCAACGGCAGCGGCCAGATAATAAGATGTATCAATATTTATTAATTCTGATGTAGATCCACAATTTGTAAATCTATTATAGCAGCTTCCTCTATCTGCTCTGACTAAGTAATCAAATAAATTATATTCTTCATTTCCATTTAATTCATATAGAATTGTATTTACATCATCACTATCCATATAGTGGATACTTTCGGCTAATTCACTATTTCCATATTTTGTCCAGGCTTTTCCTGTTCCTTCATCTAAAGCTGATGTAGCTCTTACTTTTAGTATTTCTTTACTTTCTTTACTAGAAGCAGCCCTATGATAATAACATTCTGGTACACCTCCATGAATTAATGTGATTTGTCCTTTACTATCAATATCCATTATTCTCCAGCCACTATATTTTGGTTTATAGGAACTATAGCATGAAATATTTTCATTTTTATTTTTTCCATTGGCCGAACCTATTTCATTTCCATCTTCATTTTTTATTTTATCATATATATTAAATTTTCCTTGGGTTTCAACAACTGTTTCTGCAACTCCATCTCTTGTGGCATCCCACGTTGCATTATCTGGAGTATAATTTACATAACAACCTAGTGGTAATGCTTTCGTTGTTTCACTTACTGTTTTTCCATTTCCTCCAGTTACTACACAAGTTAATACATTCCCAACATATTCTTCATCATTCCTATACGATACTGTACAATTAGATTCTCCTTTACTTGGACCATATTTAATGTCAAAACTATTTGCCAAATCTTCTTCACTTTTAAGACATACCTTAACTTCATCAGTTTTTGCAACTATATTTGGTCCCGTATCTACATGATAACTATCACTACATATCACACTAGTTTTCATTCCAGTTCCATTTATAGCTTGGTAACATACTTTTTGATAATTTGAATTGCTTGATAATACTAAACTACTCCCATCTTCTACTATATCATCTGGAAAACAAACATAAGAAGAAGAAGTATATGTAGGATTAGTTGATAAACATCTATATAATTTAACTTGGCTTGGTCCTTTTTTAGTTATTGTTCCTTTGATACTTACCATTGTTAACCAACCATTTTCTCCCTCTACTATTGTTGGTTCTATTGTTATTTCTGGTAATATACCATCTACTTCTATCACATTATAAGTAACAACCTTTTCATTAACTCCATCACTAACTCTTGCACTTATACTTCCCTCTGTTATATAGTATACATATTTGTATCTACTTGTTGTAGTTAACCATTTTTCTTTTTCATCTGTTCCTGTTATTTCTCCACTATTTATTTTATATTGATAACTTAAATTATTTCCACTTGGATATGTTATTCTAACTGTTTTTTGTTTCTGCCATCCTGTTGTAGTTGTTTCTATTTCTGGACTTTCTAATTCATCTGTTTTAACAGTTATATTTTGACTTGTTTTTAACCCTTTACTATTTTCTACTACTATCTTTATCTTATAACTTGTATTATCTTTTAAATCAGTAAATTCATATACATTACTATCTATACTTTGTTTTAACTCTCCATTTAAATAATAATAATATTTTACTATATCATTCTTATCATCATGGGCTGTTACGGTTGTTGTAATTGATTTGGTTGTCTTAGATGTATTTACACTATCTATTACAGGTCTTGATACATTACTTTCTTCTAAGTTTCCATCAAAGACATGTTCATCTCCATCTGGTCCTATATCTACGGTATTATCTCCATCACTTACGGTTATACTTACATAATCTTGACATACTTCCATTTCTCCTTCTTTAGGTAAATCACCTTGTAATTCTAATTCTTCTATAGGTATATACATTTTATTTTTAACCAGGGTATCTATTTGATAATCTTCTCCAAAGTCAAAATACACACATTCTTCTTCTCTTTCCCTTAACTCATTTAACCTATATATATTCCCTGCTTTATATACTTGTCTTACTGATACTAAGAATGCATTACTTTTTCCTTTACTTATTAACTTAAATACATTTGGTACAGCTATCATAAATATTATCGCTAAAAGTACAAAAACAGCTAACAATTCTACTAATGTAAATCCCTTTTTAATCATAATATACCTTACTCCTTACATTACTTAATCCTAGTACATAATCTGTTGTTGTTTCATAATATTTAGCTATTTTAACTATTGCTTCTGCTGGCATCATCCTTTTACCTCTTTCATATTCACTATAATACTGTCTACTTATATTTAAATAATCAGCTACATCCTGTTGCCTTTTAGAATCCTGTAACCTTAATGTCCTAAGCCTATAATTTGTCATAAAAAATCATACCTTTCTTTGCACAATACACCCATACGAATGTACCTTTTATTAGAATTATACATTTATTTAGATGTAAAGTCAACACACACTATTAAATGTATGAAAAAATACAATGTAGAAAGAAGATAGCTTATGAATAGACTAAAAGACTTAAGAGAAGATAAGGACTATAATCAAAAAGATGTAGCCGACCTTTTAAATATTTCTCAACAACAATACTCACTATATGAACTTTGGAAAAGAGAAATACCCATCTCACTACTATGTGTTTTAGCTAAACATTATAACACTAGTATTGATTACCTTATGGGAAGAACCAACGAAAGAAAAACCTATCCAGAAAATAATATAACCGATAGCTACTTTGATTTTTTAATCAAAAAACATTCAGATAAAAATAGCCATTGAAATATAAGGTTTTTTTTCAAATTATATTGACATATATTATATATTATGCTAAAATTAAATTGTTCTGATTTGGGGCATTAGCTCAGCTGGGAGAGCGCCACGTTTGCACCGTGGAGGTCAGGAGTTCGATCCTCCTATGCTCCACCATTTTAGAATTCAACTCTTGTTATACAAGGGTTTTTGTTTATTTTAATTTGTACTATAAAAATTACTAACATAACAAGTTAAAAAACATATATTACTTTAGGAGAGTGATATATGAACTTTGATTATCATTTTGGAAATCAATACTATAATTATTATGATAACTTAGGAATACAAAGTAAAAAATATCAAATAATGGCTCCACAACAAGAACAAAAAAAACAACCAGGGATGGAATATTTAATGACACCTAAACCAATCTTTGACAATCCTAATTATAAAGGTAGCGAAAAACTAAAAGATAAAGTTATTATAATAACTGGTGGTGATAGTGGTCTTGGTAGAGCTGCAGCTGTTGCTTTTGTTAAAGAAAAAGCTAAAGTTGTAATAGTTTACTACGATGAACATAAAGATGCAATAGATACTAAAAATTATTTAGAAATGCTTGGTGGTGAATGCTTACTAATATCTGGAGATATATCTAATAAAGAATTTTCCAAAGAAATTGTTGATAAAACCTTAGAAAAATTTGGTAAAATTGATGTTTTAGTTAATAATGCAGGAGTCCAATATCAACAAGATTCCTTAGAAAATATCAGTTTAGAACAATGGGATAGAACCATGAAAGTAAATATCTATGGAATGTTTTACTTAACCAAAGCAGTTTTACCCCATCTAAAATCAGGTTCATCAATTATTAACCTATCTAGTGTTACAACATTTTATGGTGACCCCCAATTAATAGATTATGTAACCACTAAGGGTGCGATTGTTGGATTTACTAGAGCATTAGCTAGAAACCTAGCTTTAAAAAATATCAGAGTTAATGCAATAGCACCAGGATTTTATTGGACACCTTTACAACCAGCTTGTTGGGTTAAAGAAAAAATACCATCATTAGGATCCGATGCGGCTATGGCTAGAGGAGCTATGCCCTACGAACTAGCCCCTACTTTCGTCTTTTTAGCAAGTGATGACTCTAGTTATGTAACTGGTCAAGTATTGCATAACAATGGAGGTCAAGTAATGGGATAAAAGAAAAGAAAAACTTTTCTTTTTTTAAATATAAGATATAAAAATATGATATAATAAAATTGTGATGTAAGATGGAAAAGAATAAAAAAATAGTTTTGATTATATTAATAATAATTATCGTATTAATATTATTAAGTAGTTTATTTTGTTTATTAAATATTCCTAAAATAACTTTAAAAGACAAACAAGAAATAGAATTAATTTACCCAGAAAAATATAAAGAACCAGGATATAAAGCTAAAACAGTAATTAAAAATTTAACTAAAAAAGTTAAAATAAATGGTAAAGTAAATAATAATAAAATTGGTACTTATAAAATAACTTATCAAATAAAAAATCTATTTTTTACTTCAGAAATTACTAGGATTATAAAAGTTATTGATAATGAAAAACCTGTTATTACTTTAAAAGGTAATGAAGAAGCCATAGTTTGTCCAAACACTACTTATCGAGAAGAAGGATATGAAGTAACAGATAACTATAATAAAGATTTAAATGATAAAGTAGATATTATAAATAATCAAAATGAAATAATCTATTCAGTTAAAGATGAATCAGGTAATGAAGGAAAAATAACTAGAACAATAAAATATGAAGATAAAAATAAACCAGACTTAAAACTAAAAAGTGGTAATATAACTATTTATGTAGGTAATACTTATAAAGAACCAGGATATACAGCTAGTGATAAATGTGATGGAGATATTACTAAAAATGTTAAAGTAACTGGTAGTGTTAATAATAAAAAAACTGGAACTTATACTCTAACTTATACTGTAAAAGATAATGCTGGTAATGAAACTAAAACAACTAGAAAAGTGACAGTTAAAAATAAAGTAACAACTAAAAAAAGTACAACTACTAAAAGTACAACTAGTACTAATAGTTTAGTTTATGCCACTTCTAGTTGTAGTGCTAAAGGAGCAATTTATTTAACTTTTGATGACGGTCCACAAGCCAGTACTACTACTAAAATTTTAAACACCTTAAAAGAAGAAGGGATTAAAGCAACATTTTTTGTTACTAATTCTGGAGCCGATTCTTTAATTAGTAGAGAATATACAGAAGGTCATAGTATTGGCTTACATACCGCCAGTCATACTTATTCTAAAGTGTATGCTTCTGACGATGCTTTCTTTAATGATTTAAAAAAAGTTAGTGACCGAGTTAAAAGAATAACTGGAATAGAATCTAAAATTATTAGATTTCCAGGTGGTAGCAGTAATACTGTAAGCAGACATTACTCATCCAAAATTATGACTAGATTAACTAAAGAAGTAGTTAATAGAGGTTATAAATACTATGATTGGAATGTCGATTCTGATGATGCTGGTAGCTGTAGAACTGCTAAATGTGTCTACAACAACGTCACAAGTTCATTATCTAAAAACAAATGTAATATGGTTTTGATGCATGATGTAAAAAGTTATACTGCTGAAGCTTTAAAGGATGTTATCGAATATGGTAAAAGTCATGGATATACTTTTAAGAAAATTGATAGTTCAACACCAATGGTTAGACATAAAGTCAATAATTAATTACCAATTTATAAATACTAAAAAGAGAAATTTCTCTTTTTTTAGTTTGTTTAATTATAAAAAGAACCATTTACTTAATAAAACATATAATACTTTAGAAAACAAAAGGGAGGGATTTTTTGAAAAAATTTATTGTGATTTTTTCTTTGTTTGTTATTGTTGTAATAGGTATTGTTTTTGCAACAATTAAACATGATGAAAATAAAGAACTTAAAAAAATAAAAGTTGCTGAAGTAGCTCATTCCATATTTTATGCTCCTCAATATGTAGCTCATTCATTAGGATATTTTAAAGATGAAGGATTAGATGTTGATATCATTTTAGCTAGTGGAGCTGATAGTGTTGCCGCTGCTGTTATGAGTGGAGATGTTCAAATAGGTTTTTGTGGTAGTGAACAATCAATTTATATATACAATAAAGGAGCCGATGATTATTTAGTAAATTTTGCTGGACTAACTAAAAAAGATGGCAGTTTTCTAGTATCAAGAAAAGAAGAAAAAAACTTCAAAATAAGTGATTTAAAAGGAAAACATATAATTGCGGGAAGAACAGCCGGTATGCCTGCTATGACATTAGAATGGTCTTTAAAACAAAATGGTGTTTTAAAAAAGGATTTAAACTTTGATACAAGTGTGGCATTTGCCGCTATGAGTGGGACATTTATCGGTGGAACTGGAGATTATGTCGCCTTATTTGAACCTCAAGCCACGCAAATTGAAGAACAAGGTTATGGACATATTGTCGCATCACTTGGAGAAATGGGTGGTATTGTACCATATACTGCTTACAACACCAAAAAAAGTTATTTAGAAAATAACCCTGAAATTTTAAAAGGTTTTACTAAAGCTATCAATAAAGGTTTAGATTATGTACATAGTCATAGTGCTACAGAAATAGCTAGTGTAATAGCTGATTATTTTCCTGATGTTTCTAGAAATGATTTAATAAAAATAATAAATCGTTATATAGATATCGATGCTTGGTTTGATACAACTACTATTAATGAAAAAGACTTTAACCATATTCAAGAAATAATGAAAAGTGCTCAAGAACTAGATAAATTAGCTCCATTTGATAAATTAGTAGATAATTCTTATGGAAAATAAAGAAATATTAAACGTAAAAGACTTATGTAAAACTTACCATACTAAGCAAGGGGAAACCCTTGCTGTAGATGGGTTTTCATTAATATTAAACAAAGGAGAATTCATATCTATTGTTGGGCCTTCTGGATGTGGTAAATCAACTGTTTTATCAATGTTATGTGGTTTAATTAAACCAAGTAGTGGTAAAATTGAATATAAAGATAATATTAAAATTGGTTATATGTTACAACAAGATTGTCTATTTGAATGGCGAACTATTTTAGATAATTGTTTATTAGGTTTAGAAGTAAAAGGTAAAGTAACTGATGAAGATAAAAAATATGTCATTAAATTACTAGAAACATATGGTTTAAAAGAATTTATAAATAGTTACCCAAGTAACTTATCTGGTGGTATGAGGCAAAGAGTTGGATGAATACTGTGTACACACAAAAATTGTAACAATTAAGTATAACTTATAACTAAAAATAGAAAGATAGATGTAAAATATGTTGTTAGATAATAATAGGATTAAAGTAATAAATTTATTCCTAAATAATTTTTATTATCATATAGTATTTACTAAAAAGACAATATAATAGTCTTTTTTATTTTAATAAATTATTTAGATTTTTTATATAAAATATATTATAAATTTAAAAAAATAAAATATACTATACCAAGTACTTTCTTGGAAAGGAGTATATATGGAATATAATGTTATAAACATATTAGATAAAAAAATAACTGATACTAAATTTAAAAAAATCATCAATAAAAAATTATATGAAATTATTGAACTTTTAGAATTTAATACTAATGAAACTATATAAAAGGTATAATTGTATCAGCTATATATTTAATTTAAAACTTAATTATTATCTTATGTTAGGAGGTAATGGTTATTAATGAAATAAAAAATACTAACAATAAAAAAGCATTAAGAGTTGGAATTTATTTAAGATTATCTAATGAAGATAAAGACAAATTAAACAAAGATGAGACAAGCGAATCTATCAAGAATCAAAGAAATATGCTTACCCAATATATCGAAAAACATCCAGAATTTACATTTGTTCAAGAGTATTGTGATGAAGATTTATCTGGTGCTGGAACTTATAGACCTGAATTTGAAAAACTAATTAAAGATTGTGAAAATGGAAAACTTGATATTGTTTTATGTAAAAGTCAGTCAAGATTTTCAAGAGATATGGAAATTGTTGAAAAATATATCAATAATAAATTTAAAGAATGGAATATTAGGTTTATAGGATTATCTGATAATGCCGATACTTTTAATAGTGGAAACAAGAAATCAAGACAAATAAATGGACTAGTAAATGAATGGTATTTAGAAGATGTTTCAAACAATATAAGAAGTGCTTTTCATTCTAAGATGAAGCAAGGAGAATTTATTTCACCTTTCGCCTCATTTGGTTATGAAGTATCTAAAGAAGATAACAATAAATTAGTAGTCGATTATGTTGCAGCCGAAGTAGTAAAAAACATTTATAATCTATACTTAACAGGATTAGGTTTTACAGGTATAGCCAAATACTTAAATAGTAAAAATATACCTTCTCCTTCCCTTTACAAATATCGTAAGGGTATTAAATTAAATGTTATTAGTAATAGACCTCGTGAAGAAATAAAATGGACAACAAATGCTATTAAAACAATTCTAACAAATGAAGTTTATCTAGGACATTTAATTCAAGGAAAAAGAACTACTGTTAGTTATAAAAATCACAAGATAAAAAACAAAGATAAAAGCGAATGGGTTAAAATTGAAAACACTCATGAAGCAATTATAGATGAAGAAATATTTAATAAAGTTCAAATTGCTATGAAAGAAAGAACTAAACCAATGAAAAAAACAGGTATAGTTCATACCTTCTCTGGTAAAGTATTTTGTCTTGAATGTGGGCATTATATGAGAAAAAAGAATTCAAAAAAACATGAATATCTTTTATGTTCTGGAAATCAAGATGGATATGATGATTGTATTAATAAAGTATCTATAAGATATGATGTTCTTGAAAGTATTGTATTAAATGCTATTAATGAGAAAATCCAAAAATTTTATGATGAAGAGGAATTAATAAATTTAGATTTAAAAAAAAAGAAAAATAGATTTAATCAAAAAATTATTGCATTAAAACATCAAAAAAAGACAATAGAAAAACAAATATCTAAAACAAGAAACTATTTGAAAAATCTTTATGAAGATAAAGTAAATGGGGTTATTACTACTTGTCAATTTAAAGATTTAGTTGTAGAATACAACAAGAATGAAGATGTATATAAAAAACAAATTAAATCTATTAATAACGAAATTGCTTATTGTCAAATGAAAGAATCTTCAAAAAATAATAGAGAAATATTTAGTAAATATCACAAATTAGATGAACTTAATCGAGTTATTGCTCAAGAATTTATTGATAAAATTTACATTGGCAAGTTGAGAGTTGAAACAAATAGTAGAGATATTCAAATTAAATGGAATTTTGAATAACTCTCTACTATTACATAAC
>CANRBE010000037.1 GCA_947628785.1 uncultured Bacilli bacterium | reverse complement strand
GAGCTAAAAGTAGTGCCATGGAATATAAGGAGGCATCAGAAAAAGCTCATTTGTTTCATATGATGGGTAAAAATAAGACAATAAAAGAAAGTTGCAAAGCTTTAAATGATAAATTAACCTGTGGAGATAAAGTCTTAAATTTGGAAATAGATGGAAGTTTACCAAGTAAAGGAACAGTTCAGTTTACAAAAGATGGAGATGTAGAGAGTATAACAGGCTTATTAATAAATGGATATGTATTTAATTATTTAAATAAAGTATGGACAGGAAAAGAATATGTGCCACCAAGAGAACCAACAAAAGAAGATATCGGAAATTATGTAAACTATACACCAGATAATGAATTCTGGGATGCAGAAAGAGATGGAGTGAGAGAAACGACAGCAACAGCTCAAGGTACATTTGATATCTATGATGTAGTTACAAAAAGTTCGGCAAATGGCTTAAGTAAGAATGAAAGTATTACATGTTATAGTATCGTATTTACAAAAGACTATAGCGGATGGCGAATTATAAATGTCGATAAAGACACAGGTCAAATCACACTAATCCATGGAGGGACCCCAGAATGTTACTACCATGCCTATAATCAAAGTGTAGCCAGTAAAGAAATACTAAAGGTAAGAGCTACATCGGCTGAAGATGAAGGAACAGGAAAAGCATGGACTAAGTATGGAAATAGTGAATTAGCCTTAAGTGTCCACTATATGGATAGTGATGATTTTAATATAATAAACTATGACGAAAACGGAAATGAAAATTATAGTTTATGGGACTATCTAGAAAAAAGTGACCGTGGAAACTGTTATCAAGCCACAAATTCATACTGTGGAAGAAGTACAGAATTAATAGACATCGGTAGCTACTACTGGCTGGCCTCTGCGTACAGCACTAGCCGCTTGTATTACTGGCATCCGAACAACAGGCGCTGGGGCGACTGGGGCGATGTTTCGCTTGGAGTGCGCCCAGTCGTAGTACTGAAAGATAGTGTCAAACTAGGAACAGGTACAGGTGTAAAAGGAAACGAATACTCTTTAGAAATAGAATAAAGTTAGAGAATAAAAAAAATCTAATTTTTTTCTTTATATAAAATTAAGACTTTATCAAAATAAAAAATATAATTCTTCTTTTTTGGTAATTTTTTTATAATCTCTTTTAAAAAAAATATATTCATGATAAAATAATACTAAGGAGATGGTAACGTGGAGGAAGTTATAATAAATGCTTTGAACATAACTGAAGACAAAAAACAATTGATAAAAAAAATATATCAAATAAAAGAACAAATGGAAATAGAACAATTAAAAGGAAAAGTAAAAACTAATAAAAACATTGCTATTCAAGAAAAAATTGATGATATTACTAATGATGATAAAATACAAGCAGAATATGATGAAAAAATAAAAAATACAGATGAAACATTACTAGAAAAAGTAACTAAAGAACAAGTTAAACATTTTGATAAAGACTATGAAAAAGAAGAAACTAAAATAAAAGAAAAATATCAAAAAGAACTTGAAAAATTAGAAAAACATAATATGTTATCAGAACCAAATAAAATAATTGTTATAAAATCAGAAAACAAAATAGAAGGATTTATTGAATATCAAACCATAAATCATGATAATACTTTGGATATTAATGTTATTAGTTTATATATAAATGGTCAAAAGAAAATGGTCCAAGAAAAATTAATCAATAGCTTATCTGAAGGAATAGTTGCCAATTCTCTTAAAACTAATATAGATATGGATAATGTTATAACTAATATTCCTAGCTTACAAACTGTACCAGAATATACTCCATCAATATCTTTAGATATACTAGAACCTCAAGATTTAAAACTACATACTATTGAAGATATTGAACAAAATCCAGAACTTTTAAACAATTTGACTACAGAACAAATGCAAGCTTTAAAAAAATTAGTAGAAGAAGATGCCGTATTCATCGACTTAGAAAAAGGTATTGGAGTCACCGAACAAGATACAGTTTTAAATGCTAAACAAAATGGTGATGATTATGTTGTTGAAATGCCAAGCATCTTAAATGATGAAAACTTTAAAATTGATGAAAGCTTAAACAACTATCAACCTAGTATAGAAGTAAAAAAAGAAGAAGAAAAAAAAGAGCCACCACAACTAGTTAAAAAAAACTACAATAAGAAAAAACAAGGTTATGTTGATGCTTTAGTATTTACTTTAATAACTGGTTTTGTCGCTGGAATTTTCACCACTTTATCATTTTTAATTATTTATATGAAACTTGGATAAAAGATGATAGTGAAAACTAAAATCTTTTTTTCTATATGGGAGGTATGAAATGGAAAAAATAATTTTAGTCGATGGTACTAACTTGGTATTTAGAAGTTACTATGCAACTGCTTATACAGGTAACTTAATGAAAAACAGTAAAGGTTTTCCTACAAATGCAGTTTTCGGTTTTTCTAATATGATAAATAAAATAATATTAGAAGAAAAGCCTACCTATATGTTGGTTGCTTTTGATATGGGAAAAACATTTAGACATGAACAATATAAAGACTATAAGGCAGGTCGTAGTGAAACACCAGATGATTTATTAGTGCAGATGGATAAATGTAGGGAACTATTAGATTGTTTAGGAATAAAACACTATGCTTTAAAAAACTATGAAGCAGATGATATTATTGGAACATTTGCTAAATATTGTGATGATACTAAAGATTTTGTTGGAACAATTATAAGTAGTGATAAAGATTTGTTACAACTAATTAGTAAAGATGTTCAAATGAAACTGTTAAAATCTAAAGACTATATCAGATATAATATTGATACCTTTAAAGAAGATTATCATATTAATCCTGAAAATGTAGTTGATTTAAAAGCCTTAATGGGAGATAGTAGTGATAATATTCCTGGAGTTAGTGGAATTGGTGAAAAAACAGCTATTAAACTACTAAGTGAATACAAAAACTTAGACAATTTATATAACCATATTGATGATATCAAAGGTAAACTAAAAGAAAAACTAATTAACGATAAAGAAAATGCTTATTTAAGTTATAAACTAGCGACTATTTGTAAAAATGCACCATTAGATATTACTATGGATGATGTCAAAGTAAAGAAAAAAAATCATGAAAAATTAAATAAATTTTATGAAGAAATGGAATTTTATTCATTACTTAAAAAAGAACAAAGAAGTGTCGAAGAAGAAATAGAAACAGAAAAAATGTTAGAAAATGAAAAACCTCATAAAAAAATAAATGTTAAAATTGTAACTGATGATAAAGAAAAAATAATAAAAGGTTCCAGTGCTTATTTAGAAATCCTTGGAAGTAATTACCATACAGCTTTAGTACTTGGAATGATGGTGTATCACCCTGATAATAGTTTTTTTATACCTAAAGAATTATTAAAAAAATATGAACCACAGTTTATAAACATAGAATCAACTTACGATTTAAAAAAAATGTATGTAGCTTTAAAATGGATAAATGTAAACTTGCCAGATATACCTTTTGATACGATGGTGGCTGCTTATTTATTAGACTATAATATAAAAGATGATATCGCTTATTTTGCGAATAACTTAGGATATTTAATTCCATTTTACGATAATACTTTCCCTAAGAAAAAAGGAGTATATGAAAATATAGAATTGATGGAAGTGGCTAATGGGTGTTATTTAAAAGCTCAGTTTATTTATTGTACAAAAGATAATTTAATTAGTAAACTAAAACAAACTGATAATACAAAACTATTTGAAGAAATAGAAATGCCTTTGACTAAAGTACTTGGAGATATGGAATATGATGGAGTTCATGTAGATACTAAAGCTTTAGATAAAATGGGACATGAAATTGATAGTAAAATAACTTTGATTGAACAAGATATATATTTATTAGCGGGGAAAAAATTTAATATTGCGAGTCCCAAACAATTAGGAGAAATTTTATTTGATGTTTTAGGACTTCCTCATGGTAAAAAATTAAAAAGTGGGTATTCAACTAGTGCCGAAGTTTTAGAAAAATTAAAAGATAAACATCCTATCATATCTTATATTTTAGAATATCGAATGTTAACAAAATTAAAAAGTACATATATTGATGGGTTAAAACAAAACATTATGAATGATTTAAAAATCCATACCATTTTTACTAATACTTTGACTAGAACAGGTCGTCTATCTAGTATTGAGCCTAATTTACAAAATATTCCTATCCGTAATGATTATGGTAAAATGATTAGAGAAGCTTTTATTCCTAGTGATGGTAATATCATGGTAAGTGGTGATTATTCCCAAATTGAACTTAGAATATTAGCTCATATAGCTAATGTCAAAGCTTTAATAGATGCTTTTAAAAATAACTATGATATTCATACTAAAACAGCTAGTGATATTTTTAGAGTACCGATAGAAGATGTTACTAAAACTCAAAGAAGAATAGCTAAAGCTGTCAACTTTGGAATAATTTATGGCATTAGTAGTTATGGGCTTGCTACTAATGCAAAAATATCAAATAGTGAAGCTAAAACTTTTATTGAAAATTATTTAAATACCTATCCAGGAATAAAAGAATATATGGATAGTACTATCTCAAAAGCTCATGAATATGGTTATGTTAAAACAATGATGAATAGAAGAAGAGTAATACCAGAATTGTCAAATAAAAATTATATGATTAGACAAAGTGGTGAAAGAATGGCTTTAAATGCTCCAATCCAAGGAACTAGTGCTGACTTAATTAAAAAAGCTATGGTTAATATTCATCGACGTTTAAAACAAGAACATTTTGAAAGTAAAATGATTTTACAAATTCATGATGAATTAATATTTGATACTAAAATAGAAGAAAAAGATAGGTTAATTAAATTAATTAAAGAAGAGATGGAAAATGTCGTTACATTAAAAGTTCCATTAAAGGTTGAAATATCTTCGGGTAAAACATGGTGTCAAGCTAAATAGTTAAGAATATATTATTACAGGTGATTTAATGAAAAAAAGTACAGAAGTAATGCTTAAAAGTATTATTGGAAATATATTTTTAGTGTTTTTTAAAATAATAGGAGGATTGGTTTTAAAATCCTCCTCACTTTTAGCTGATGGTATTCATTCTTTAAGTGATTTTACTACTGATATAGTTGCGATAGTAGGAAACATCATGTCTTTAAAGCCAGCTGATGAAAAACATCCTTACGGTCATGGCAAAATAGAATATGTAACTAGTATTTTTATTGGAGCAGCTATTATTATAGTCGGTTTGTTTTTGTTGTTTGAAAACGGAAAAAGTCGAATCATTATTCCTAGTAAATTAGTCTTTTTAATAATCATAATAGTTATTTTAATAAAATATTTACTTTCTAGTTATTTAATTAGACAAGGAAAAAAATTAAACAATGGCATTTTAATAGCGAGTGGTAAAGAAAGTAAAATGGATGTTTATAGTTCTTTGATTGTTTTAATATCAAGCTTTTGTATGCAACTGTCTAATAAAATAGTTATTTTAAAGTATGCTGATAAAATAGCTATTGTGATTGTATCATTTTTTATTATCAAAACTGGTTTTGATTTGTTAAAAGAGAATATTGAAATGATTATTGGTTCTAAAGAAGAAAATGAAAAAAGAAAAGAATTTTTAAATGATTTATTGTTAAGTCATGAGGGAGTATTAGAAATATCTAATTTACAAATAATGAAATATGGTTCTTATGATGTAGTTTTTATAACTATTGTAATGGAAGGTAAAAACTCTTTAGAAGAAGCTAGTGAGTTATCTAGACATTTAGAAGAAGAAATAAATAAAATTGATAGTAAATTTAAATATGTCAGTGTTAAAATATTATCTAAGGAAAAAAAATCAAGTTAAAATATTTTAATGCCTTAATATTTGTGGTATTATAAACTTAGGGAGTGGTTGTATGAAAAAGTTTTTTAAACTATTAATGTTTATTTTTCTTTTTTCTTGTTTTGTAAAAACGGTTAAAGCAGAAAATAAGGTGTTTTTGTCATCCCCAACAATGGAAGTAGAAAATGGAAAAACTATTACTGTTTTACTTGATTTTGATTTGGATAAAAATTGTTATGTTTCCAGTGCAATACTTAGTTATGATAATAATATTTTTGAAAGTATTAATCAAAGTAATTTTATTTTAGAAAACAATTCTACTTTTAGTGATGTAATTTATAATGATACTAATAAAATGTTTGTTTTAACTAACAGTTCTGGAGATGAAATAAAAGAACAGCTTAAAATAAAACTTAAAGTTAAAAGTAGTGCTAAAACCACAAAAACCACAATATCTTTAAATAGTGTTAAACTATCGGATGGCTCTAAAGAAACTGATTTAAATGATGAAAAAATAGAAATAACTGTTCAAAATAGAAATGATAAAGTAGTTAAAGAAAATGAAGTTTTAAAAAAGTCGTCAGTAGAAAATAAAAAAGTTAGTCGCCATGGTTCTTTTAAAATAATTATTTTGGTTTTTTTAGCTATTTTATTAGTTATTTTAATGACTATTTATAATGTTATTTATGATAATATTCCTATTTATTCAGCTTTCAGTAACAAAATAGGTATCAATACTTTATTATTTTTGGGAATTTTAATATGTGCCTTTTTAGCTGTTTATTTTAAAAACAGTCGAGGAGATGTTAATAATGATACTAAAACTGATTATAATGATACCTTAGCTATTATTAATTATGTATTAGATATTAAAAATGAAGATTCTAATAAAAATGTTAATGAAAATAAAGATACTAAAGAAATAGCCAGTAATATGGATATCAATCATGATGGTATGGTTAGTATAAAAGATGCGGCTTTAACTATTAAAAAGGCTAAAAAAAATAACTATAGTGTTTCTTTAAATAATATCAGAGTAAATAATAATCTAATAAATAAAAATGAAAGTTTTAAAATACGTTTTAATGCTAATGTAAAACCTTATATTTTAATTAAATATGTTTATATTAATAATATAAAATATAATGTTATCAAATTAAATAAAAATGAATATGAAGTGTTGATAAATGGTTTAAGTAAAACTGGTATTAATAAATTAACTATTAATAAAGTGATTTTGGATAATAAAAAAATTTATCAAGTAAATAATAGTGTAAATGTTGATATTTTAAAAGATAAACCAGTATTAACTGATAAAAAAATTACAAAGATTGATAATAATGTAAACATTTCTTTTAATCTAAAAGATAATGAAAATACTATAAAAAATGGGTATTTAGTAATTTTAAATCAAGATAAAGAAGTATTTAGAAGTAATATTAAAAAAGGATTTAATTCTTATAGTATTTCTTTAGAAGAAAATCAAAATTATATTATCAAAGTTTTAGTTGATTATGATTTGAATAGTGATATAAATATTGATTATCAAAATATTCTTTTGTTAAATGAAGAAGTAAGTGTTTTAAAAAAGGAACAGTTAAATATTGAAGATATTTATATACCAAAAGTGGTTTATGATAAACTTGTTATTACATTTAAATCTAATTTAGATGTTTCAAAAGCAATTATTAATGGACAAATATATTCAGTTTTTAAAACAGATAATTTATATAAAATAGAAATTGATAATTTAACATTAGGTAAACAAAGTATAAATATTGAAAAATTTATTTTAAGTGATAATCAAGAAGTTGATTTTAATCAAAAATATGAATTTGATGTTATGAAACATAAACCGACTCTAGAAATTTTAAGTACCGATGAAGATGTTTTAAATCATACTTTGAAAGTTAACTTTAAACTTACAGATATTGATAATGTAGTAAGTAATTTAAAAGCAAATTTAAAAAGTAATGATACTATTATTGATAGAAAAAGTATTGATTTAAAAACTAATGAAGTAGTATTTGAAATAAAAGATAATAATACCTATAAAATAGAATTTATAATAACTTATTCTTTAGATGGTAATAATATATTAGAAGAAGTAATATCTACTAAGGATTTAAGTTTTACTAAAATAGAAGATGATAATTTAGTTAAAGATGAAAGTGAAAATATAGACCAACCTAAAGAAGCAGAAGAGGTAAAAGAAGATAAAATAAATGAAAACCAAAAAATAGAAGAAAATCAAAAAAATGAAGAAGAAAAAACAAAAGAAGAAGATGATAAAAAAACCGATGAAGAAGTTTTAGTAAATCAAATAACTGAAGATGAAAAAAGGAAAAGATTTGCGACTTTATAAAGGAGGATAAAATGTTAGATATAAAATTTGTAAGAGAAAATAAGGACAAGGTTAAAGAAAATATTAAGAAAAAATTTCAAGATGAAAAATTGCCACTGGTTGATGAAGTAATAGAACTTGATGAAAAAATTAGAAAATTAAAACAAAAAGGTGATAATTTAAGACAAGAAAGAAATACTACTAGTGATGAGATAGGAAATTTATTTAGAGAAAAGAAAACTAGTGAAGCTAATGCTAAAAAAGAAATAGTAATAAAAATAAATAATCAATTAGTTGATATTGAAAAAGAAGAAAATGAATTATCAGAACAGCTAAAAGAAAAAATGATAGTAATACCTCAAATGATTGATGAATCTGTGCCAATTGGTAAAGATGATACTGAAAATGTCGAAATTGAAAAGTTTGGAGAACCGTTTGTTAGAGATTATGAAATTCCATATCATTCTGATATTTGTGAATCATTTAATGGTTTAGATAAGGAAAGTGCAGGAAGAACAAGTGGTAATGGTTTTTATTATTTAGTAGGAGATATAGCAAGACTTCATGAAGCAGTAATTGCTTATGCTAGAGATTTTATGATTGATAAAGGTTTTACTTATTGTATACCTCCTTTTATGATTAGAAGTGATGTTGTTACAGGGGTTATGTCATTTGCTGAAATGGAAAATATGATGTACAAAATAGAAAATGAAGATTTGTATTTAATTGGTACATCAGAACATAGTATGATTGGTAAATTTAAAGGTCAATTAATTGATGAAAAAGATTTACCTATAGCTATGACTTCTTATTCTCCATGTTTTAGAAAAGAAGTAGGAGCTCATGGTTTAGAAGAAAGGGGACTTTACCGTGTTCATCAGTTTGAAAAGCAAGAAATGGTTGTTCTTTGTAAACCAGAAGATGCGATGGAATGGTATAATAAGATGTGGAAATTTACAGTAGAGTTTTTTAGAAGTATGGATATTTCTGTTAGAACTTTAGAATGTTGTAGTGGTGATTTAGCTGATTTAAAAGTTAAGTCTTGTGATGTTGAAGCTTGGAGTCCTAGACAACAAAAATATTTTGAAGTTGGCTCTTGCTCAACTTTAGGTGATGCTCAAGCTAGAAGACTTGGTATAAGAATGAAAACAGAAGAGGGAAACAAATTTTTGGCAACTCTTAACAACACTGTAATAGCTAGTCCAAGAGGATTAATAGCATTAATCGAAAACAATTATCAAGAGGACGGAAGCATATTGATTCCAAAAGTTCTAAGGCCATACATGGGGGGAAAAGTAAAAATCGAAAAGAAGTAGATAGTTTAAAGTATATTGTATAAAACAGGCATGTATAAATAAATTATTAAGAAATAATCTTATTACAGAAATTGAATATCAAAAAATAAAAATAAGGATAAAAGAAGAACATAAAATTGATTAAATATTCATGTTATATTTGCTACCTAGTTAATGGGTATAAAAAGAAGTATATAATAGATTCTTTAAAAAATGAAGAATTAATGATAATACTTCTTTTTTTCCAATTCAACCAAAAAAATTCAAAAATAAAAAAGTTTTTCCAATTCAACCAAAAAACTTTATATTTAAATAGTTTTATTATATAATATGAATGAAGAGGTGAAATACTATGTTAAAAAGGAGCTACTATTTAAATAGAATTAAGGATTTTTATCATGTAAATTCATTAATAAAAATTTTGTGTGGATTAAGAAGAAGTGGTAAATCGGTAATTTTGCAACAAATAATAGAAGAAATTAAAGAAAGTGGAGTTAAAGATAATCACATTATATATATAAATTTTGAATCACTTGATTACGCTAATATAACAGATGCAATAGAATTAAATAATTATATTAAGAATTTAGCAAAAGACAAAAATACTTACTATATATTTTTAGATGAGGTTCAAAAAGTAAAAGAATTTGAAAAAGCTATTAACTCTTTAAGAATTACCAATCAATTTAGTATTTTTATTACTGGATCAAATAGTAAAATGACTTTTTTAGAATTATCAACAGATTTATCAGGTAGATATGTAAGTTTTAGAATTAATCCTTTATCATTTAAAGAAGCTGTTGAAATAACTAATACTAAACCAGAAAATTATTTTGATTTATTATTAGATATCTTTGAATGGGGTACTCTGCCTCAAAGATTTTCTTTTGAAAATGATGATTCAAAAGAAAATTATATTAGAGATGTTTATGATTCAATACTTCTTAAAGATGTTGTAGAAAGACTGGGAATATCGGATGTTACTTCATTTAATAAAATACTTCAGTATATTTTGGAAACCGAGACGAGAAAATTTTCAGCAACAAATGTGTTAGATTATTTAAATAAAAGTGGCAATAAAGTTGCAACAGATACATTGTATAAATATTTAGAGGCACTTTGTTCAACTTTCATTATTAACAGAGTTTATAGATACGATGTAAATGGTAAAGCTATTTTGAAATCATTAAATAAGTTTTATGCGACAGATTTAGGCGTAAAAAGAATTAAAACAAATAGTAAAGAAGTTAACTATTCACGAGCTTTTGAAAATTTAATATATAATGAATTAATCAAAAAAGGTTATGATGTTTATGTTGGAAAGACTAAAGATGGTGAGATAGATTTTATAGCATCTAAAAATAAAAGTGTTAAATATATTCAATCTTGTTATGATTTATCAAATGAAGAAACTAGAATTAGAGAATTTAATGCCTTTAATAGTATAAGTGATAATTATCCTAAATATGTAATTTCAACTAATAAAGAAGATTATTCGCAAGATGGAATTAAACATATTAACATTTTTGAATTTTTGATGGATGATCAATTTTAAAGTTTATGTAGTGATTGTAACTTTTAAAAACACTGTAATAGCTAGTCCAAGAGGATTAATAGCATTAATCGAAAACAATTATCAAGAGGACGGAAGCATATTGATTCCAAAAGTTCTAAGGCCATACATGGGAGGAAAGGAAAAGATAAAAGTAAACTAAAAAGTAAGTTTATTTATTAATTAAAAAGTCAAGTGCAACTTTTAGAATGATCCATAATAAGTAATTAATGCGATTTTATGCCGAGAAAAC
>CANRBE010000036.1 GCA_947628785.1 uncultured Bacilli bacterium | reverse complement strand
ACTAGTAAAAAAATAGCTAATCAAGTAGAAAAAGCTATATCTTATTCTATGGCTGATACATATCAAGCTAAAGAAGTATTATTTCAATATGGACAACAAGAAATTTGCAAAACTGTTATCAAGATGCTTGAATAATGTTTGTTTTTGTGGTATTATAAGTATGTTCTTAGGAACTTACTGTCTCAGTAGCTCAGCTGGATAGAGCACCGCCCTTCTAAGGCGGGTGTCAGGGGTTCGAATCCCTTCTGGGACACCATTTAGAAATTAACCCTTATATTTTAAGGGTTTTTATTTTGACAATAATAAATAGGTTCTAATTAGGTTTTAAATTTGATTATTTATTAATTATATAATGTGTTTGATTTCTTTTATACATATGGGAATAAATACTAATCAAAGAATAAATGCTTGGTATAACTATTTTAGGAATACTTAGTTAGTTTAGGTACTATTTTCCTTTACTTTTTAAAGCAAAAGAAGGTTATATTATAAGAAATCAGAAAAATATCTTTGTTTTAGCATAATACTCCTTATTATTGTGATTTTAATCATATTAATAAAAATAGTACCAACTGTATAAGTCGGTACTAAACTGAAATAATTTTATGATAGTACCTAACTCATCAAAATTAGGTATTCCTTTTTTATTTTATGCAAGTTTCATTGACATCATCGTAACATAAAAACGCACTTTTATCAATTATTTTATATTTTTACTCGAATCTTATGGGCTATAATAAGTCTGGTGTAAAGGAATAAAGCAACTTTTGGAAAGAAATAGTTAGTAATAAATTATTAATTAACTATTATATATTATTATGGTTATAAATCTAATAACATTTTTGCAAGTTTATTTCTATTCTTTCTTTCTTGCTTTTCTATTTCGATTTTTTGATTATTTGATAATGGTACATTTCCTTTAATATAATCATAATATAAATTTTTTATTTGAAGTGATTCTGTTGGATATATTTCTTTTTCAGACCAACCATCTCTATATAAAGAATGTTTTGACATTTTAAAAGTTAAGTAAGTTGATAAATCATTAGCTTTAGTAACTTTTTCATTTAGTTTATTGATGTTATATACAGTAGGGGTTATCAAACGAATAATATCTTCTCTTAAAATATTTCCATTTTCATCTAATTGTATATCAAGTTCTGACATTAAATCTTGAATAGAAATACAATCTCTATTTCCGATTTTTTCTATAATACTCACTAGTAAAAGAGCTTTATTTCTTACAATATTTGAATACCTCTTAAAATATTCTAATGTATAAGGTTCAAAATAATATCGCCCTTTACTTAGATTATCAGCAAATTCTTTTAACGAAGCTTTAATATCTTCAGTTGTCCATCCAAAAGTATTCTCACATCTTTTAGGTTTCGGACTCTCAATTCTTTTTTTTAATTCTGGATTTTCTTTTTCAAATGTTTTTTCTAAGTATTCTGTTATTTGTTCTTTAGAAACAACAACTTGTGTACTGTTAATCCAATTTTTAATATCATCTAATCTATTTCCTAATATATTTTCTAAAATTGTAATAATATATTTAGAATCGTAATATTGTGTATTTGTACTTTTAAAATAAGGTTCAAAATCCAAGTTTGTCATATAAAATCCTCCTTCGTTTAAATAATCATATCATATTTTCCTTTAATTTACTTATTATATTTTATACATATTTATTCTATGGTACAAAATATGCAAGTGTGTTTTTTAAATTGACAAATATTCATTTAGTTTCAATTAAATATTTATCAATATTTTCTAATTCCTTTATTCTATTATTATTCTTTAAGATTTCCATTTGCTTTCTAGCATAATCATTAAGTCTTATTAATCTTTCAAATTCTTTAATCAAATATAATTTAAAAGTAGGGCTTAACTAACTAGCAAATTCAAATGCTATAAGCAAATGTCCCTATGCTAAATTTTCTCCCTTAATTACTAAAAACATTTTATCATAGATTATTGAATATTAAAACTTGAACTTATCAAATAATTTAAAAAGATCGAGTTTTAAATATTTGGTATTCTAAAGGAAGGAGTTCACCAACTTTTTAATAAAATATTATCTGAATACTTGTTTTTGTATGCAATAAATAGTATATTTTTTATAGGGAATATCAGTTGTTGAGTGTCTACCTCCAATCTTTATGGAAAGTAGGTTTGATAAAAATGAAAACTAAGACTTTTATTTTAAAGGCTCTCAAGCTCATTACTATCATTTTATTTCTCCTTATCATTATGATAGTAGTTATAAAAAAATGACACTCATTCGTTAGAATAAGTGTCTGATTCAATATAAATTGGGTAGACATTCAACTAGGAAAAACTGAATGTTCCCATTTTTATTTTATGCAAGTTTCCTTGGCATATTCATCATAACATAAAAACGTACTTTTATCAAGTATTTATATTTTTACTCGAATCTTCTTAGTTATAATAATCACATGTCCTAACGGAAGAAGTACGATAACTTTTCTAATTCAATTTTATATTCATCATTTGTTAGAACTCTAGTAATTGGTTTTTCTTCATTTGATTTAATTATTTCAGGCATTTTATCTCTTACTAGCTTGTTATATATTTGTTTCATAGTTTATCTTCTTTTTTATATTGATATTGTCAATATGCAAATGTGTTTTTCTAAATTATCAAAATTTAATATAAAAGCATTATACAAAGAACAAACGTTTGATATAATTAATTTGGAACATTTAATAGTTGGGTGATTGCTAAACTTCATTAAGAAGGGAGGCGATAGTATGAATAAGAAGGATTTTTTAATTCTATCTTTAATCATTCTTATCTTCCTATTAGTATTATTACTATTTATAGTTTTAATATAAAAGAAAATCACCTAACTCAACTGCTTTGAATTAGGTGAAACCAATCTTTTGGCAACACTCAACACTAGCATATTGAATGTTCCATTTTTATTTTATGCAAGTTTCCTTGACAAATACATCATAACATAAAAGCGCACTTTTATCAAGTATTTATATTTTTACTCGAATCTTCCGAGTTATAATAATCAGGTGCTCTAAGAAGGACGTTTACCAACTTATAATTTTTTTTTCTAAACTATATATTATTTATTCTATAAATTGCTTCTTTTGATATGACTTCTGTTCTGGATTAATCTTTTTCAAAATAGGACCAATATATGGTTTTTCACTAGCTTCAGAAAATATTAATCTTAAACCGTCTTTTACTTCTTGACTAACATCCATGAATTCAATTAATTTTTTAAAATATACTTCTGAATAATGTAATCTAATAATATTACCATCTATAAAATATTGAATAGCCATCATTGCAAAAACAAAACGATCATTGTCAATTAGAGAAAACTTTTTATTAAAAATGGTGCTAAGCCAATCTGCTCTACCAGGATATACATCGAAACCATAATCGTTATACATCCAGTTATCAGTATCGACAAATTTTACATTTCCATTACAGTCAAGCATTATATTATCACCCTTTATATCACCAAGAATAATTTCCATTTTATGAAATCTTTGAATCGCTTCATCAGCTTGTATTATATATCCAAGTAATTGTCTCATATCCTTTAAAAAATGAAGATAATCAAAATCTTTATAATTTTTAAGTGGGTTTACTAAGTTATAGTAATATCCTTCTTTTTTCTTATCCTCATACCCAACTAAACCAATTGGAAAACAAGCGGCTACGTCAGAAAGTTGTCCTAGTAATTCTATTTTTTCAAATTTTCTAGGTAATTTTTCTTTATCTCGTATAAAATCAAAAGTTTTAAATGCTATTTGCTCATTATACTTATGTATCGATGCTTCATCACCGAATCCTATTTGAGTATATTCCTTATAGCGTTTTTCTTTTTCAATTATTAAAGTAGGTAAAGCTGTGTTATATAAATCATCTTTAATATACCTCATAATTATTCATCTCCAAACAAAGCAATACTATATGTATACACTTATTGCTTTGTCAATATGCAAATGTGTTTTCTAAATTGTCAATAAATTTATATAAAATATATTGTATCAAAAACAAATGTTTGATATAATTAATTTGGAACATTTAATAGTTGGGTGATTGCCGAGCTTCTTAATTGAAGGGAGGTGATAAGATGTCAAAAAAAGATTTTCTAATTTTCTTTTTGATTATCATTATCCTTTTACTTATAGTATTACTATTTGTAATCCTAAAATAAAAGAATCACCTAACTCAGCAATGATTTAGGTGATGCACATTATATGGCAACACTCAACATGCGATATTGGATGTTCCCATTTTTATTTTATGCAAGTTTCCTTGACAAATACATCATAACATAAAAACGGCTTTTTTACAAGTCGTTTTTATTTTTACCTCGAATTTCCCGAGTTATAATAATTAGGTGCCCTAAGGGAAGAAGTACGATAACTTTTCTAATTCAATTTTATATTCATCATTTGTTAGAACTCTAGTAATTGGTTTTTCTCTATTTGATTTAATTATTTCAGGTATTTTATCTCTTACCAGTTTGTTATATATTTGTTCCATAGTTTATCTTCTTTTTTATATTGATATTGTCAATATGCAAATGTGTTTTTCTAAACTGACAATTTTATTCCCAATTTTTATTATATAAAGAATATTTGTTTGATATAATATTACTGGATACATTTGGAATATATCAGATGCTTTCCCTTTCTATTTATCAAGTGATAAAAGAAAGGTAGTGATATTTATGACTAAAAGAGAATTTTCTCAATTTATTATAATATTACTCCTATTCTTAGTCGTAATTATTTTACTTCTAAAATAGCAAAAGCATCTGATTTCAACATTTGTTGATTTCAGATGCTATCCTAAATAAGGGATTGCATTTGATTAGCCCAATCAAATGTATCCTTTTTTATTTTATGCAAGTTTCCTTGGCAAATACATCATAACATAAAAACGCATTTCTATCAAGTACGTTTTAATTTTTACTCGTATTTTTCCGAGTTTGGTATCTATCTGGTGCCGAATATTATAAAGTTCATGTTAAAGGTGGTAAATGGTTACCAGAAGTCAAAAACAGTTCAGATTATGCAGGACTTTATAACAAACCTATTGATGGTTTTATGATTAAATTAACTAGTAAAAAATTAAAATATAGAGTTTATTTACGCAAAAGTAAGAAGTGGGTAACTGGTTATTCAACAAACGATGCTAACAATGGATATGCTGGTATATTAGGTCAAGAAATAGATGCTATGCAAATTAAAGAGGTATAAAAAAATATAAAAATTATTGACATAATGTAAAATTAGTGTATAATAACAAATTAATTTATCATTTTAATTGATTTTGAAATCAGGTTATGATAAATTTAAAATACAACAGACAAAAAGCAACCAATTTTTCAATCTTGCTATGTTATTGTTGTTAGTAGAGATATTAGAGGTAGAAAGACACTAACTATCGCGGATTTTAGCTTGTCTAATTTCTTAAGTGTAGGATTTTAAATCTGATGAGATGTCCAAGTGGTGCATGGACCTAATATCTCTAGTTCCACACCTTTATGGTGTGGAAATTTTTTTAGGGTGATGGCATGAAAAAAGATATTATTAGTAAAGTTTCAAAAAAAGATGCTGTTGATTGTAAGAAAAAAGAATTATCTGGTAAACTGATAGTTATATATGAAAATGACCGAAAACATTGTTACAATCAACATTATAAAGACTTTGATAGTCCTAAAGTTTTTTCATTTGTAATGAATAATTTGGATTATATTATAAATGAAAAGGATTTTGTATTATACAATAAAAATAATAGTTCGTTAGAATATTATAAGAAACTTAACCAAAATGTATCTGTTCGTGTAAAAATAGAAGATTCAAATGAATTAAAAATAAAAACGGTATTTCCAGTTCCAGAATCAAAATATGAAAATAAGAAAAATAAAGCTACTTATAATAAATACATTATTGAGGATGAATAAAGCTAGTCGTTTTGTCTAGCTTTTTTTTGTGGAATTTTAATTGATAATTTTTTTTAAAATTAAGAGGAAAATAAGAGGTAAAATACTAAAACAAAATAAAAAACCTTGAAATACAAGGATTAAATCACAAAATGGTGCCGAATGACAGAATTGAACTGTCCGCTGATCCTTACCAAGGACCTGTTTTACCACTAAACTAAATCGGCTTTTTCATTTTTATTATACAAAACAACTTAATAAAAAGCAACAAAAAAAGATTAAATTTTAATCCTTTTTCTTACTTTCATTTAAACAATATTGATAAACATAATTAGTAACCATACAATCTTCTAAAGAACGATGAGAACCAAAGTCTAGGTGAAAATAATTTTTAATAGTAGTTAGTTTATGATTATATAAATTAGGAATATAATCTCTAGATAACTTAACTGTATCAATATTCTTATTATTTAAAAAATCCATTCCATTTTTTATCAAGTTGACATTTATAAAAGATAAGTCAAAAGAACCATTGTGAGCTACTAAAGGAAAATCACCAATAAAATTAATAAAATCTTTTAAAACATCATCAATACTTTTTTCATCTTTAACCATTTCATTATTAATACCAGTTAACTTGGTAATTTCATCTGGAATAGAAACTAAAGGATTAACTAACACTTGAAAAGTGTCTACTAATTCATTATCTTGATATTTTAAAGCTCCTATTTCAATAATATGGTCATTAATAGGATTAAGTCCTGTAGTTTCTAAGTCAAAAACAACATAAGAATTAACTAAATCATCTTTTTTTATATCCATTCCAGTCCAAGTATCAATATTTTTTTCCATTAACATCCAATCACCTCATTAACTACTATACAGTGACATTTTAACCTTGTCAAATAAATATTGATAAAATATTTTATCTTTGTTATAATTATATTAGTTGAAATGGTGATTATATGAAAAAAATTGTAATATTGTGTTTAACTTGTTTATTTTTAACAACTGCTTGTGAAGAAAAAATAAAAGAAATAAAAATACTTAAAGATGTAGAAAATATCAATGTTGGTAAAACAAAAACAGTAAAACTTTTAAATGAAGGAAATTATCAAGTAATCTATCAATCTTCTGATAGTACCGTTGCATCAGTTAATGAAAGTGGTCAAATAACTGGTTTAAAAGAGGGGACTGCTGTTATAACAGCATCAGTTTCTGAGGGTAATCAAATGGTTAGTATGACAGTTCAAGTTAATGAAACTTTGAAAAAAGTAGAAAGTATATCCTTAGGTGATTTGGACGAGTCAGAAATACCAGCTATATCAACTCCAAAGATGGATTTATATGTCAATGAAACAAAAAATATCAAATTAAATATTTTACCTGAAGATGCTTTTAATAAAGAAGTATATTGGAAATCTCGTAATCCATTAATTGCTTTAGTAGACCAACAAGGAAATGTTAAAGGAGTAAAAGACGGGAGTGTTGTTATAGTTGCTTTTGCGAAAGATGGTAGTGGGGTTAAAGGTTTGATTGAGGTTAATGTTACTAAGAAAAAATAAAAAGAATAAGAAGGGTGAATAATATGAATTACAATAATTTATTAGTTGAAGCAGAAATGTATATATATCAGGACAAACCAGATTTAGATAAAGCTTTAGAATGTATTTTAGACTTTATTAAAAAAACTGAAAATTTATATCCTAGTACATCACAAATATTTTCCTTTAATAACTCATTAGAGTATATAATGTTTTTTAACAAAACAAAATTTAAAAAAGCTCATACCTATGTTAGTATTTTCTATCATCGAGCACATCGATTATTAGGTAAAATATATTTAAAACAAAACAATTTAGATGCATCTAAAGAAGAATATATTAAAGCTTTAGAGTATAATCCTATGGATATGCGAACTCATTTTTATATTGCTGAGTTAGAAAAAATAAAAGGTGATTTTGAAAATTACCGAAAAATAAATTACTTTTTATATCAAGATATATATGAACCAAAAGCCTTGGCTAAATTTTATCGTAATTTAGGAATATACTATAAAAGCCAAAACAATTTAGAACTAGCTTATAATTTATTTAAATATAGTTTAAACTTTGATATTACAGATGAGGCTAAAAAAGAACTAGCTTCAATTGGCAATGTCAATATAACTGTTTCTTTAGAAGATATGTTTAAACAAAATCAAATACCTTTAACAATATCAAATGAAAACATTCAACTTTTAAAAGGTATTTTAAAAAATGACCAGATTAATGATGAACAGATGAAAAACTTAATAGAATACTACTTATCATATTTTGATACAGATTATCAAAACAGTCGAAAAAAAATAACATTAAAAAATCCCCAAGCTAATTTTTCAGTTCAAGTATCTAGTGAGTGGGCTATTGTAGACCCTAGTCAATATGAAAAATTAGGTATAGATTTAAAAACTAAATACTACTTTTACTTCGATGATACCAAAATCAATATTATCGATTTAGGATTAGCTGATTTAGATTATGTATATGACCAAAACAAAAAATTATTTGATAATCAAAATATGGAAATAATCAAAGAAGGTAAGGCTATCAAAAATAGAAGAGAAATCAAATTTGCTTTTCTAAAAAGTAATAATGAATATATTTTTGAAACTTATTTTAAAGTAGGAAATAATGTTATTGGAGCTAGTACTGTTTTAGACCATGGATTTTATATGAATGATAAAAATGTTTTAAGACTTTGGGATATAATAAATACCATCAAAGAAGCTTAAAACTTTTTTGTTTTTTTTAAAATAAAAGGTGTATAATAATGTTGGAGGAGTAGTATGCTTAACCAAATACTTAAAAAAGCTAGTTTATTATACATTGGAATATTTTTAATGGTTGTTGGTTTAGTAATAATAATATTAAATACTAAACTTTTAGAAATATTTTCGTTTTTACTTTCACTAACTATTATTTCACTAGCAATTTATATGATTTTACGTTATTTGATAGATAAAATAAATAGTAATAAAAAAACAAAACTATCTTTAGTAGTAGTACATTTAATCTTTGTTTTAATTATAACTATTTTTCCTTATATTCCTTATTATCTATTACCATTTTTAGTATTTATTTACTTAATGACTGTAGCTTTAATACAATATGTAAATTATTACATTTTAAAAAAAAATAATGAAAAAAATAGAATTCACGAATTAATTCAAGCTATAATATGTTCTGTTACTAGTATTATTTTTTTATTTACGCCAGGTTTTTTTACGAACATAACAGTGGTAATTATGGGGTATTATTTTTTACTTTTAGGAATTAACTATATATTAGAATATATATTTACAATTATCCCAGAAAAAAAATTTAGTAAAATAAAAAACATCCATCTAACACTTCCTAAATTTGTTTTACTATTTATTCCATACCAAAAACTTATCAAAAATAAAAAAGTAATTAATGATAATATTTTAACACTAGAAAAAGAAAAAAACTTTGATTTAGAAATATTTATCCATGTTAGTGATTTAGGATATGGTAAAGTAGGTCACGCTGATTTTTACTTTGATGGACTTATATATTCCTACGGTAATTATGATTATAAAACTGCCAAATTTTTTGAACTTTTTGGTGATGGAGTGTTATTTACAACCAAACAAAAAGAAGAATATTTATCATTTTGTATTAAAAAAAGTCAAAAAACTATTTATGGTTTTAGATTAAAATTAACTAGTTCTCAAAAAGAAAAAATCAGAAAAAAACTTAATATTTTAAAAGATAATTTAATTAAATGGAAAGTTGGAAAAAAAGGTAAAAATTATGCTGCTTGTTTAAATAGAAAACTGGATGTTAATTTTTATAAATTTACCAAAGGAAGATATAAAACATATTATACAATCGGTAATAGTAGTTGTGTTAAATTAGTTGATGATGTAGTGGGTAGTACCATATTAAATATTAAAGGTATTATTTCTCCAGGAACATATTATCATTATTTAGAAAAAGAACTACTTAAAAAAAATAGTAATGTAATCGGATATCAAATTTATAACCAAAAGTGGCGACAAGATTATCAAAAAAGTAAAAAAAATGTTCATAAAAACTGTTGACATGCATACAATAAAATGGTATTATACTATTGCATTTAAAGAGATTTGCTTAAAGCAAATCTTTCATTAAATCAAATTTGAAACACCTGGAAGTGTGCAAAGAAAGGAGGAGCTATGGCTACTATAAATCAATTAGTTAGAAAAGGAAGAACTAACAAAGTAAGAAAGAGTAAATCTCCAGCTTTAGAAGTGGGATATAATTCAAGAAAGAAAAAACAAACTAATCAGAATTCACCACAAAAAAAGGGAGTATGTACTCGTGTTGGTGTTACAACTCCTAAAAAACCCAATTCAGCTTTACGTAAATATGCCCGTGTTCGTTTAACAAACGGAATGGAAGTGACAGCTTATATTGGAGGAGAAGGACATAACTTACAAGAACACAGTGTTGTTTTAATCCGTGGTGGTCGTGTTAAAGACTTAATCGGAGTTAGATATCACGTAGTACG
Organism: uncultured Bacilli bacterium; assembly: GCA_947628785.1. Lineage (GTDB taxonomy): Bacteria > Bacillota_I > Bacilli_A > RF39 > UBA660 > HGM10857. Next base: position 821 of record CANRBE010000036.1, on the reverse strand, counting down.
TGGAACTTTAGACACAGCTGGTGTTGAAAATAGACGCCAAGGACGTAGTAAATACGGTACTAAAAAACCAAAAAATAAATAGTAAGGAGGATATATATGCGTAAAAGACGTGCAGAAAAAAGAGATGTATTACCAGATCCTATATATAATTCAAAATTAGTTACTAAATTAATTAATCAAATTATGCATGATGGAAAAAAAGGTAAGGCACAAACAATACTTTATGATGCATTTGACATAGTAAAAGAAAAAACTAATAAAGATCCAATGGAAGTTTTTAATCAAGCTATGGAAAATATTAAACCAGCTTTAGAAGTTAAATCACGTAGAGTTGGTGGAGCTAACTATTCAGTTCCAATTGAAATTAAAGCTGATAGATCTCAAGCTTTAGGATTACGTTGGTTAGTAAATTATGCTAGACTTAGAAATGGTCATTCAATGGCGATTAATTTAGCTAATGAAATTATTGATGCATCAGCTGGAACTGGTGGTGCAGTTAAAAAACGTGAAGATACACATAGAATGGCAGAAGCAAATAAAGCGTTTGCTCATTACCGTTGGTAATTAGAAAGGATAATTATGGCTCGTGAATATAGTTTAGAAAAAACCCGTAACTTTGGAATAATGGCTCATATAGATGCTGGTAAAACCACAACTACTGAAAGAATATTATTTCATACTGGTAAAATCCATAAAATAGGTGAAACTCATGATGGTGAATCACAAATGGACTGGATGGCTCAGGAAAAAGAACGGGGAATTACTATTACATCTGCTGCTACTACAGCTTTTTGGAAAGGTCATCGTTTAAATATTATCGA
>CANRBE010000035.1 GCA_947628785.1 uncultured Bacilli bacterium | reverse complement strand
TCAAATCTTCTCCTGATTTTAGGAAAGTATTATATATTTTATTGGCATACATAATATTTCTTTTTTTAACTGTATTAAAATCACAATTATTTAATTCTATTGATACATGTTTAGTTTTGTTTATCAAAACATATATATCCAAAACCTTCCTTTTTTCAAATAAATTATCAATAAATTGTTCTGAGTTTTTGATTTCAAAACTATCTATTTCAAAATCTAGATGGAGATAATCTATTATCAATTGTTTTAAAAATACAGGATTTTTTAAAAATACACACTTGAAAGCCTTGTCATAATAGAGTGGAACTTTGATATAGTCATCACTATTTATATTATTTTTTACCATATTCTCTCCTTTCTAAGTTGTATATCTTAATACCTCTTATTATCTATTTTTGTCGTCTATTGTAATTAACCTAAAAAAAATTAATTTAAAAGACAAAAAAAGAAGTTTTTAACTTCTTGGATGAGTATTTAAATACACTTTTCTTAAATATTCATTAGATATATGGGTATATATTTGAGTTGTTACCAAATTTTCATGACCAAGCAATTCCTGAACCGTTCTAATATCAGCTCCTGCCTCTAACAAATGAGTAGCATATGTATGCCTTAATACATGGGGTGACACTGTCGTTTTAATTCCAACTTTTTTAGCTACTTTTTCCATCATAGCTCTAATATCCCTATCACCAATTTGCTTACCCTTGGTATTAACAAATAAAAAATCATGATTTTCTTTTTTTAAAAATTCTGGTCTTTTTTTTAAATATTCTTTCAATTTTTTATCTAACTTATCTCCATAAAACAAATATCTTTCTTTTTTTCCTTTACCCAGTATTTTAATAGTTCTATTTTCCAAATCTATATCTTTTATTTTAATATTAACAAGTTCACTAACTCGACAACCAGTTGAATACAAACACTCTAAAATACAAGTATCTCTAAGATACATTTTATCCTTCAAATCAGGTCCTTCAATTAATTTATCAACTTCTTCATAAGACAAAAAATGTGGCAATCTTTTATCCTGCTTAGGATTAACTATAAAAGACATAGGACTTTTAATATGATATTCTTTTTCAAAATAATTAAAATAACTTCTTAAACTACTCAAATGTCTAGAAATAGTTGCTTTACTATACTTTTTTTCATACATAAAATTTAAATATGCTCTTAATCTTTGATAATCAACTTCTTCATAATCCTTATTAAAATCTAAAAAACAATTTAAATCCCTCTCATAATTTTTAATTGTATCAAGTGAGTAATTTTTTATATTAGTTAAATAATCAATAAACTCTTTTATTTTTTCTTTGTTCATTTATTTTATAGTTGCCTCTTTTGTTTCTCCATTATATGTTACATCCATTCCATTTATTTTTAAGGTGGCACTACTTACAGCATAATTATCATTAGTAGTTATAGTTCCTTCTTTTACTTTATCTCCTGTATATTCAATAACACTATTAATAGCTGGATAAGTTTTATCACCAATAACAGTTTCACTGTTAACATTATATACATTACCAGCTTCATATTTAACTAAATCATCTTTTAAAGCTGTAGCAGCCAAATAAGTTTCAACAGCTTCAATATAGTTTTTAGTACTATTAATAACCATATTTTTTTTATTTTGTTTTAAAGAACCACCCACAACAACAGTAATCATAGTTACTAAAAAACCTAATATAGTTATAACTCCTAGTATTTCTAACAAAGTAAATCCTTTTTTATTCACATCCATCACCAATTTTATTATACTATTTTTTTTTTTAATAGTAAATTTAAATTTCAAATTTTTTTAAATATTTATCCATAAAAATAAAGCTTTCAAACCAATTATTTTTTAATTTAACTTATAATAATTTAATCACCAAAAAAGAAGTCATTTAACTTCTTTATCTTACTTTTTTAACTTGATCATCTGGATAGTAAGTATCAAATAACTCATTAGCATAAGTATAAATAGCTTGAGCTGTTATTCTATCTCTTTCATTTTGTGATAAATATGGTTCTTCTACTTGATTTCCAAATCTTTGTTGCATCACTAACTCCCAACGTTCTTCCATAAAAGTTACTCGATACCAATAATCATATATAGCTTTTTTATCTTGGCTATTTTCATCTGGTTGATTTGGAATATCATATTCTGGTATATTTTCTTTATCTTCTTCAGCTCTATCATAAACAATAATGTCCGCCTTAGCTTGTTCAATAGCTTTTCTTTTTATTTGTTCATATCCATCTTCATTTGTTTCTACATCATCTTTTACCTCTTCAACCTCTTCTTTTATATCTTCATTAGAATTAGTTTGATTTTCTACTTCATCATTACTTGAAGTTTCCACCTCAGGTAAAGTATCTATCTCATCAATTTCGTTTATCTGTTCTTTTGATAGCCATTCATCAGTTGAAGATATATTTGGTCTAAAAGAAGATAATCTAATTTGGGTAGTTATTTCTTTTACTAAATCTTGATAACTTTTTGAAACTTCACCATTTCCATTTGATATTTTTTGAGCAAATGAATCTTTACTTTTTTCTGTTAAAATATTTTCTAATTCATCAAGTGAAATTTGATGATTATCATAGTTTATTCTTTCTTGTTCGGTTAATAATTTTGGATATATTTTAGTATATTGTTCGATTAAATCTGGATCATTAATCATATCTTTAGAACTTAATTTATCAACAATTTTTATAAGTTCTAAACCATATATCAATCCTTGATTACTTATTTTAGAATTACTGTTTTCATATTTATCTAACATATTGATAAAATTTAATCTTACTTGTTCAGCATAAAACTCTTTTTCTTCATCTGATTTTGCGATATTACGATTAGCCATTAAAGCATACATTTGTCTTAATGATTGATATTCAGTATTTCTTATAAACAATCTATCTAATAATAACTTACTATCAGGAGTTACTGTATATGTATCATCAAGTAAATAATTCATAGCTTGTTTACTACTTTCATAAATTGTCTCAAAATCAATATCTGAAGAATTATATATAGCATAAATCTCATCATCTAAATATTTAGTATTTAAATAAAAATATAAGTTAACTATATCAGTAGCTATTTTAGATTTATTATCTTCATCAACACTTAAAATGTTATTATCATCAGCATATAACCCTTTAGATAAAGAATCATTAATAAAGTTTGATAAATAACCTTTTACTTCTTCTAAATCCATACCATTATAAGAAAAGCTCTCAGTACTAAGTTTCTTTTTTTGAATCTCTTTTGGTATCATAGTTACTAACTCTTTTTCTTCTATAACTTGCTTACTAGCTACATCTTCTGTTACTTCCTTTTTATTACAAGCCGTTAAAGTTGGAGATAATAATACTAAACTAAATCTAATAAGAGCTCCTTTAAACTTAGGATTAGCTTTTAAATTAGCTACCTTCATCTTTTCTAAAGAGGCTATTTTAATTTGGTATTTTTTTATCTGTTCTTTAGATAGTTTTAAAGATTCTTGATAAGCAATTAGTATTCTTTTTAAACTTTCTTGCATTTTTAAAATGCTTTCTCCTTTTTCAATATTGTGTTTAGCCACTCTTATTTGGTCGTCAATTATCGTTCTCATTATTAACTCCTTTCTTGTTTTAATTTGACAATTGTTTGTCCTTGATTATAATAATCAAGTCCATATTCTAAAACATCATTATGTTTTTTTAAAACTTCGTTGGTGGTTCGTTTAATAATACCACTACCAGTTCCATGAATAATAACAATATACTCCTCTTTCATTTTTTTAGCATCTTCAATAAAATCTATAATAGCTACTCTCGCAGTTTCTCTATCAAAACCATGTAAATCTAATTTTATAAAACGATTTGGATATAATATATTAGCAACACTCATGATATTTTCTTTCTACTTCTTCTAAACTAAAAATAGAATTTCTTCCCCCAATCTTAGTAACTGATAATGCTCCAGCAACATTCGCAAATAATATAGCTTTTTCATAATCCATATTACTAGCTAAAGCATAAAGCAATGCTCCATGAAAAATATCCCCAGCCCCAGTTGAGTCAACGGCTTTCATTTTAACAGAAGGCATAATTTTTATCTTTCCTTCATATTCATATAAACAACCTTTTTCTTCTAAAGTAACAATGATATTTCCTTTAAAATTCTTTTTCATTTTCATAAATATTTCTTCATAATTATCTTCTTTTAGGGACATATGAGTAATATTTTCAGCAAACTCATGACAACAAACTAAATAATCAACTTGTTTTGCCAAATCGATATTTTCCAAAGTTGCATGAGCTCCATCCATGATAGTTACAGCATTTGGACACTGATTTAAAAGTCTTTTTGACATTTCATATTCTTGACCATCAATCAAAATGTAATCAGGATAAAATGGCAAATCAACTAGTTGCATTTTCATAGGTTGCCGATGGGTAAGTATCGTTCTACTTCCATTTTTTTTATTGGCAATTACAAAACTAGAAGTGGTTTTTACTTTATCATTTAATTCTAAATATTTTGTGTTGACATTAACACTATCTAACTCTTTTTTGATAGCTTTACCATATGAATCATTTCCAACTACTCCCAAAAAAGTAGTATCCATACCCCATTTTCCTAATAAGTAAGCAGCATTACAAGCTGGTCCTCCCCCACATTCTATTTTTTCATCAATTCGGGTTTTGGTGTTTTCTTTGATAAAGTCATCTACTGGTATAGTAATGTCATATGCTGCATGGCCAACACAAACTATTTTCATATAATCACCCTATTATATATTATATTATAAATACCTTTCCTTGTAAATATTTTTGTCGAAAAAAGGTATCAATTTGATACCACCTACATAATTTTTTTCCTTTTTTCTAATTATATTATGGCATGTTTTTTTTAGTTTATACTTCTTTTTTATTATAGACAGATAATTTTTCTTTAAAACTTAATATTAGCTCTGGATAAGTATTAGATACACTAATAAATATTGATTTTAAATATTGTTCATTAGTATTGTTATTTTGGTTTATAATAGCTTTTTCAAATAAAATAATCAAGTCTTCTTTTTTAAAAGTTTCACTTTTAGGATTTATTTCTATCAATTTTTTATTTATTTTATCTAATAATTCTGGATGTAATAATAAAAGTCTTTCAAAACATTTTTTAGTAACACCTTTTTTTATTTTTTGTTGATACATTATTTGTTTTTCAATCAAATCAGAATTATCACTAGGTATACTTTCAGGTTTGTTTGGATAATTATATAATTTTATTTGGTTATTTTTAGCTAATTCTTTTACTTTATCATAAACATTACTAAGGTATTCTTCTTCTTTTACTTCAACTTCTACTTTAGATACCAACTCAGAAAAGCCTGTATGAATATCATAAAAAGTAGTATCATCTACTGTATAAATTGACGAACTATTATTAAACATCGTATTAAATCCTTCTGGTATTCTTTCTACTAAGTTCCAAGGTTCATATTTGTTATTTCTAAATAGTGAAAAAGTAAAATCATCACCACAACGTCCAGAAAAAATAATCGCTAATTCTTTATAAGGGGTAGCATAAACATAACTACCGTGGGTTGATTTATGAGGTTTTAAAACTTTTAAATTTTTTTTATTACTTCCATGATACAAATTTTTCATAACTTACTCCTTTAAATTATTATAACATAAAAAAACTAAAGAAAATCTCTAGTTAACTTGTACCTTATTCAATTCTTTTATAAACTTTTTACTTTTTAAATAAAGACCTGTATATTTATCATAGTATTGTTCTAAAAAAGTATTTATCTCTAATTTAGTATCATCACCAACATCAGTTTTACTTAATTTTTCTAAATCAACATAATAATACATTCTAAGTAACTTAATACTTTTTTCACTAACAATGGGGTCATTATTTAAACAGTTTTTACAAACATAACCACCTCTAGTAGCTGATAATGTTGCGATACTATTTTTACTACCACAAACACAACAACAATCTAAAATAGGCATTACTCCTAAATAATATAAATATTTAAGTTCAACAATGGAAGTAATAACTAAACAGTCCATTCCCTCATCTATTTTAAATAAAGCTTGTTTTAAAATAGTATAAATATGTTCATTATTATTTTGTCTTACTACTTGATAAGCTAAATCTAGTAAATACATGGAAAAACTTATTTTAGTTAAATCTTTTCTTATATTTTTAAAAGGTCTTATAATATCAACACTTTTTAAAGTAGATAGTTTGTCCTTTTTATAATACAAATTAAATTTACCATAAGTTAGACTATTAGTAGCAGTTCTGTTTATATTATTTAACCTTCTACATCCTTTAGCCATTATTCCAATTAAACCATCTTTAGTGAGTAACTGTAATATTTTAGAACTTTCACCATACATCTGTTCTTTTACAATAATTCCTTCAAAGCTATCCATCAATCATCTTCCTTCAAAGCTTTTTTATACTTTAAATAATATTCAACCTTTCCTGTTTTTTTAAATAGATCCCATAGTAATTCTTTTTTCATTTTATCACCTACTATATCATGAGTATCTATTTTTATTTTATTCATTTTTCTTTAAAATATTACTCTTCGTGAAATCCAAATTCTTGTAAATATTTTTCTTTATCTCGCCATTTTTTTATTACCTTAACATATAACTCTAAATAAACCTTACTATCTAAAAGATTTTCTAGTTCAATTCTTGAATTTATTCCTATTTCTTTAATCATTGAACCATTTTTACCAATAATTATTTTTTTTAGTGACTCTCTATCAACAATAATTGAAGCTTGAATAAAATATTTATTTTTTTTCTTTTCGATGTTATCTACAACACAAGTTAAGGAATGAGGTACTTCTTCTTTAGTTTTTATAAAAGCTTTTTCTCTAATTATTTCACTGATTCTAAAAGTAAGAGGTTGGTTAGTTATTTGGTTTTTTTCATAATATGGAATATTATCGGTTAAATACTTTTTCATAACTTCTATTAAAGTTTTAATATTGTCTTTTTTTAAAGCTGATACTGGTACTATTTCACTAAATGGATATTTATCTTTGTACTCATCTATTTTAGCTAAAATATCTTCTTTTTTTAGTTTATCAATTTTATTTAAAACTAAAATAATTGGTTTGGTGTTTTTTATTTTATCTAAAACAAAATCATCACCCTTGCCCCAAGGACTATTAATATCAACTATTAAAATAATTGCATCTACAGAATTAGTAGAATTATAAGCACTTTTATTTAAGTAAGTTCCCAGTTTATGATTAGGTTTATGTATACCTGGTGTATCGATAAAAATTATTTGGACCTCATCTTCATGATATATCCCTTGAATAGCATTTCTTGTCGTTTGAGGTTTGTTTGAAGTAATTACTACCTTTTTATTTAAAATAGCATTCATTAAAGTACTTTTTCCAACATTAGGTCTTCCTACTATTGCTATAAAACCACTTTTCATAAATCCCTCCTAATACCAGCATCATTTAGTATTTCATCTTGTAGTTCAAACATTGTTTTTTCATCTTCTTCATTTTGATGGTCATAACCTAGTAAATGAAGTATCCCATGAACTGTTAAAAAAGATAATTCTCTTTTAAAACTATGTCCATATTCTATTGCTTGACTTTTAGCTTTATCTATTGATATATATATATCACCTAACACTCTTATTTCAAGTTTTATATCCATATTATCTTCTAATGCAAAGGTTATAACATCTGTTTCTCTATCGATATTACGGTACTCTTTATTTAGCTTATGGATATAATCATTATCTACTAAAATAATATTGAAAAGTGCATCTTCAAGTGAAAATCTTTTTACTATGTTATCTATTAATTTTGTCAAAATTAAAGTATCTATTTTTTCATGGTAGTTGTTTATTATCTCGTACATCTAAATCCTCCTTAATAGCCGCAAAACTTGTTATGTCTTTTTTAACACTTATAAAAAATTCTACTATTATTTTACTATCTTTTTTGGTTTGTTTCAATTTTTTTATTGATAATATTTGTTCATTTTGGTTTAATTTTTTAGTTATTTCTTTTTTTACTTGGTTATAAGCTTCTTCTGTTACTTCTTCATCTAAGTATATTTTTTCTTTTATTTTTACTTCTTGTTGGTGTTCTTTGATTAACATAATAGGAATAATATTGTTTTTTAAAAGGATTTGTTTTTTGTTTATACTATTTTTATAACTTTTATGAAATAGGTTGATATTTTTATTTCCTATTTTTAGGTAATACCAGTTTTGTTTTTTGTTTGTTTTTTGTTTACTATAATAATGTATTGGTATTTTAGTTGTTACTTGATACCAAACTTCACCATATATTTTACCTTTAGCACTTACTAAAGATTTAGTTTCTTCATTTAAATTGATACTACCACTTATTATTATGTCACCTTTTTTTACATAATCACCTACTTTTTTTACTATATCACCAGCTTCAGCATCTATTTCCATAATAACGGCATTGTTTTTAGCTACTATGTTTCTATTTTCTGTTTCTTTTTTTTCTTTGGTTTTTATTCTCTCTTCTAATCTAACTATATATTTAGTTCCATTTCTTTCTATTTCCATCCATTCTATTTTGTTTTGGTATTTATTTAAAATATGTTTTTTGATTTGTTCTATTTCTTCATATGTTTTGACCATTTTATATGGTTTGATATCATAGTTACTAAGTTCTTTTATCATCATATTTCTTAATTTTGGATCATTATGAATTACTTCTACTTTAAAAATGATATGGGTTAAAAAGATAAGTAATACTAGTCCAATCATTAAACAAAATAAAAGTATTTCATGTTTTTTGATTTGTTTTTTTATTTTGTTTATTCCATAGTAATTTATTATTTCTATTTCATATATTGTTTTTACTTCTTTTATTTTGTCTAAATCATTATAGTTTATAATTATTATTATTTCATTTCTATTTATTTTATCAATATTGTATATTTCGATATTGTTTTTGTTTATTTTTTGGATAAATCTAGTTACATTTTTTCCTTTTATTTTTATTTTAACAGTATTATACATAGGTTCACCTGAATTCTATTTTTTCAATACTACCTTTTATTAATACTTCATCTTTTAATAATTTTTTGATAATTAAATTTTTTCCTTTTATTTCAACTATTCCTTTATCATAATATACAATTACTTTATTATCATCAAAATGTCCCATATTTTGATAGTTTACAATATCTACTTTATTATCTTCATATATTATTTTGAATTGATTTTCTAATACATAGTTTTTTATTTTATTGATGTTCATATTTAATTATATGTTTTATTTATAATAAAAAAACTATTTGTTTTTGTTTACAAATAGTTTTATGATGTGATTAGATTGTATTCATCACCTTTTAAACCTGATTCTTGTTGTGATAGTTTTACATTTGGTTTTAGAACTATAACTGGACGGACACCATAAGAATAGCCGCCGTAGTTGTTGAAGGACCAGTTCCTGTGGTAAGCATCCCAAAGATACAAGGAGATAGAGTTGTTCGCAGAGGCCAGATAATAGTCGGTATAAATATCTATTAGCTCTCTATCATCTCCACAGTAAGTTCTATAAGAAATACTGTTACTGCACTCTCCTTGTTCATTTTTTTCTAGATAGTCCCATAAACTATAATTTTCATTTTCATTTTCTTTATAGTTTATTGTATTCACATCATCACTATCCATATAGTGGACACTTAAGGCATATGTACTATTTCCATACTTGGTCCATGCTTTTCCTGTTCCTTCATTACTAGCTGATGTAGCTCTTAACTTTAATATTTCTTTACTTGCTATACTTCGTATTGATTCATGATAGTAACATTCTGGGGTCCCTCCATGAATCAATGTGATTTGTCCATTACTATCAACATCCATTATTCGCCAGCCACTATATTTTGTTGTATATGAACCACTAGGACATGTTATTGTTTCATTCTTACTTTTTCCATTCGCTGAACCTATTTCATTTCCTTCTTCATCTTTTGCTTTATCATATATATTAAATACTCCTTGAGTTCTTACTGCTGTTTCTTCTACTCCATCCCTTTCAGCATCCCAGGTGGCATTATCTGGGGTGTAGTTTACATAACAACCTATTTGTGACATTTTCAATGTTTTACTTGCTTTTTTTCCATTGTTTCCTGTTACTTCACAAGTATATGTATACCCACCGTAATCAGTTTCATATTTATCCGAAACTTTACAATTTATATTACCTGTTCCACTTACTCCCCAAGTAATTGTAAAATTATCTTTCCATTTATCTTCATTATACATACACAACCTGGCTTCATTTTGATTTGGTTCTATTGTTGGTGTTTCTGAGTCAACACGATAAGTATCACTACATACTATACTAGATTTCATTCCTGTTTCACTCATAGCTTGATAACATACTTTTTGATAAAAATTATCATTTGATAATACTAAACTACTTCCATCTTCTACTACATTATCTTCTGAATCTGTTGGGGTACAATTTGAAGCAGACCATCTTCCACTTGATAAACACCTATATAATTTAGTAGGACTTTTACCTTTACTAGTTATTGTTCCTTTTATACTTGCTAACGTTACCCATTCTTCTTGATTTCCTACTATAGTTGGCTCAATTGTTATTTCTGGTTTTATACCATCTACTTCTATTACATTATATGTTACTATTTTTTCATTAAATCCATCACTTACTTTGGCACTTACACTTCCCTCAATTATATAGTATATATATTTGTATCTAACTGTTGTAGTTATCCATATTCCTTTTTCATCATCATCAGTTATTTCTCCACTATTTATTTTATATTGATAACTTAAATTACTTCCACTTGGATATTTTATTGTTACTTTCTTTTGACTTTGCCATCCTGTCTTATCTACTGTTATTTCTGGTGTTGGTACTTCATCTGTTTTTATATTTAATGTTCTACTTGTCTTTAACCCTTTACTATTTTCTACTACTATCTTTATTTTATAATTTGTATTATCTTTTATATTAATAAATTCATATACATTATTATTTATATTTTGTTTTAATTCTCCATTTAAATAATAATAATATTTTACTATATCATTCTTATCATCATGAGCTTTAACTGTTACAGTAATTGATTTGGTTGTTTTAGATGTATTTACACTATCTATTACTGGTCTTGATGCATTACTTTCTTCTAAGTTTCCATCAAAGACATGTTCTTCTCCATCTGGTCCTATATCTACTGTATTATCTCCATCACTTACTGTTATACTTACAAAATCTTGACATACTTCCATAATACCTTCTTTAGGTAAATCTCCTTGTAATTCTAATTCTTCTATAGGTATATACATTTTATTTTTAACAAGTGTATCTATTTGATAATCTTCTCCAAAATCAAAATATACACATTCTTCTTCTCTTTCCCTTAACTCATTTAACCTATATATATTCCCTGCTTTATATACTTGTCTTACTGATAC
>CANRBE010000034.1 GCA_947628785.1 uncultured Bacilli bacterium | reverse complement strand
AGTTAATAAGTAAAGGAAAAAGTAATGCCTTCTTAGTATCAGTAAGACAAGTATATAAAGCAGGGAATATATATAGATTAAATGAATTAAGGGAAAGAGAAGAAGAATGTGTGTATTTTGACTTTGGAGAAGATTATCAAATAGATACATTAGTAAATAGTAAGATGTATATACCTATAGAAGAGTTAGAATTACAAGGAGATTTACCTAAAGAAGGAGTTATGGAAGTATGTCAAGATTTTGTAAGTATAACAGTAAGTGATGGAGATAATACAGTAGATATAGATCCAGATGGAGATGAACATGTCTTTGAAGGGAACTTAGAAGAAAGTAATGTATCAAGACCAGTAATAGATAATATAAGTACATCTAAGACAACCAAATCAATTAAAACAACCGTAACAGCTCATGATGATAAAAATGATATAGTAAAATATTATTATTATCTAAATGGAGAGTTAAAACAAAGTATAAATAACAAAGTATATGAATTTACTGATTTAAAAGATAATACAAGTTATAAGATAAAGATAGTAGTAGAAAATAGTAAAGGACTAAAAACAAGTAGAACATTAAATATAAAAACAGATGAAGTCCCAGCACCAGAAATAACAGTAGATAAGACAGGCTGGCAACAAAGAAAAACAGTAACAATACAATATCCAAGTAGGTATGATTTAAAAAATCAACTTAAAATAAATAATGGAGAAACAACAGGAACTTATGAAAAAGATAAATGGACAACATCTTTTGTTAGACCACAAACTGTAACATTTTTAACAGAAGGAAGTGTAAGTGCCAAAGTAAGTGATGGATTTAATGAAAAGATTGTTACATATGATGTAATAGAAGTAGATGGAGTTAAACCAGAGGTAACAATAGAACCTACAGTAGTAGAAGGTGAAAATGGTTGGGTAACAATGGCAAGTATCAAAGGAACAATAACTAAAAAAGGACCAAGTCCTACTAAATTATATAGATGTGGACCTTATAGTTGTAGTACAATAGTTTCAGAAGATAATATAGTAGAAGATGGAAGTAGTTTAGTATTATCAAGTAATAGAGATTATCAAAAAGTATGTTATCAAGCTGTGAGTGAAACTGGAAGGTCAAATAGCGTATGTAGTGATAGTTATAAGGTAGATACAGAAACACCAACTATAACTGCTGTAACAACACCAAAAAAATGTCAAATAGATTCAAATATGGAAAAATATTTTAAATTGGAATGGGGAGTAAGTGGTGGAACTACCAGTTGTACACCACCAGATCCTATTGAAACAAGAGAAGGTAAAGGAAGCATAACATGTGAAGCAAAGGGAAAAAATGGTAAAATAGCTAGTGAAACGGTAGCTCTTATTAATACACCAATAGGGTGTTATACTAATTATATTCCAGATAATGAATTATGGGATGTTATAAGAGATGGAGTAGAAGAAACAGAAGTAAAAAAACAAGGGACATTCAATATATATGATTACAAAACAAGTAGTCCAGCCAATGGCTTAAGTAAGAATGATACAATAACATGTGGGGGTACATATTTTAAAACAAAATATAGTGGCTGGCGAATAATGGATATTGATAGTAATGGACAAATCACGTTAATTCATGGAGGTACACCAGAATGTTACTACCATGAATATAATCAAGTTGTAGCCAGTAAAGCAATACTAAAAGTAAGAGCTACATCGACGGATGATGAAGGAGAAGGAAAAGCCTGGACTAAATATGGAAATAGTGAATTAGCCTTAAGTGTCCACTATATGGATAGTGATGATTTTAATATAATAAATTATGAAGAAAATGGTAATGAAGATTATAGTCTATGGGACTATTTTGACCATAATAGAAATACAGGAAACTGTTATAACAATACAGGTTCATACTGTGGAAGAAGTACACAATTAATAAATATCGGTAGCTACTACTTTCTTGCCTCTGCGGACAGCCTTAGCTACTTGTATCATTGGAATCCAAACAGCGACGGGTACTGGTACACCGGCATCTACGTTCCACTTGGAGTGCGTCCAGTTATAGTCCTAAAACCAAATGTCAAACTAGGTCAAGAATCAGGTTTAAAAGGTGATGAATACAACCTAATCACATCATAAAAACTGATGAAAAAAAACATCAGTTTTTTGTTTTACATATAAAAATGTAAACTTAACAAAATAATTTACACAAACTATTGTAAAATAAAAAAAGTTTGATATACTTAAAATAGAGGTAAGACCTCTAAACAACTCCCATAAAAGAATAAAAAAAAGGAACTGTCCCCCCTGAAGAAAACAGTCCCACAAAAGAATAAAAAGGGGTTGGCTAGTGTGATACTAGCACCAATTCGTTTTTTGAATTGGTGATTTCTATGATAATCGAAAATGCTTTAAAAGTCAAGCATTTTTTTTCTTTTTTTTAGAAAAATTTTAAAAAAAAGTCTTGACATGAACTAATGTACTTATTAAACTAAATAAAAGGGTGATATCATGGTAGAATTAAAACAAATAAACGGTTTAGGTGAAAAAGGAATAGCCTTATTAAATAAAATGGGAATAAATAGTGTGGAAGAACTTTTAACATATTATCCTTTTAGATATGAACAAATAAAAAGAAGTGATTTAAAAACTATAAATATAAAAGATAAAATAATAATTGATGGGATAGTAGAGACAAATCCATCAATATTTCATTTTAAAAAAAGATTAGACAAAATGAGTTTTAAACTAAATACTGGTGATAACTTATACCAAATAACTATCTTTAATCGAGCTTTTTTAAAACCTAAAATAACACCTGGTACGAAACTTACAATTATTGGTAAACTAGAAAAAAGAACTAGTATAACAGCTTATAATCTTAGATTTGGTTTAATCGAACAAGAAGAGATAACCCCAATTTATCATTCTATTTATGGAGTAAGTGAAAAACAAATAAGTAAATGGATAAATAAAGCATTAGATTTAAATATAATTTTAAATAATAAATTACCATATTATATCGAACAACAATATCACTTCTTACCTAAAACCGATTGTATTAATATAGTCCATAAACCTAATGATATCAATCTACTAAAAAGAGTAGTAAAACAACTAAAATATGAAGAATTATTTCTATTTATGTTAAAAATGAATTACTTAAAACTAAATAAAAGTAATAAAATAGGTTTAAAAAGAAATATCGATTACAAAAAAATAGAAGAATTTATAAATAACTTACCATTTGAATTAACAATTGACCAAAAAAAATGTGTCGATGTTATATACGATGATTTAACTAATCCAAAAAGAATGAATAGACTACTTCAAGGAGATGTAGGAAGTGGTAAGACTATTATTTCATTTATTGCTATGTACATGAACTATTTAGCTAACTATCAAAGTGCTTTGATGGCTCCAACCGAAATACTAGCTAATCAACATTATAATAACCTAAAAAAAATCCTTGTTCCTTATGGCTTAAATGTAGCTTTACTAACAGGTAAGACAAAAACCAAAGAAAAAAAAGAAATATTAAAAAAATTAGCTGATGGTACATTAGATATTGTCGTTGGGACTCATGCTTTATTTACAGATGATGTTTTATATAAAAACTTAGGTTTAGTCATAACTGATGAACAACATAGATTTGGAGTAAATCAAAGAAGTAGTTTAAAAAACAAAGGAATAACACCAGATATACTATATATGAGTGCAACCCCCATACCAAGAACTTATGCCTTAACTTTATATGGTGATATGGATGTGTCAAGTATCCATACTATGCCAAGTGGAAGAAAACAAGTAATAACAACATTAAAAAGTGAAAAAGAAATCAAAGAAGTTTTGACTGAAATGTATCGAGAATTAAAACTAAACCATCAAATATATGTAATAGCTCCATTAATTGAAGAAAGTGATAAAATGGATTTAAAAAACGTTTTTGAACTTGAAACCAATATGAATAAAGCCTTTGGTAAACTATACAAAATTGGAGTATTACATGGTAAAATGACAAATCAAGAAAAAGATGAAGTCATGACTAAATTTAAAAATAATGATATTCAAATATTAATAAGTACCACTGTTATTGAAGTTGGAGTAGATGTAGAAAATGCAACAATGATGGTTATTTTTGATAGCTTTAGATTTGGTTTATCTGCTTTGCACCAGTTAAGAGGTAGAGTAGGTAGAAACGAATTACAATCATACTGTATTTTAATTAGTAACTATGAAACCGAACGACTTAAAGTCCTAACAAAGACTAATGATGGGTTTAAAATAAGTGAAGAAGACTTTTTACTTAGAGGTAGTGGAGATTTATTCGGTAGTAGACAAAGTGGTGATATGGTCTTTAAAATAGCTAATTTAAAAAGTGATTATTCATTACTTTTAAAAGCTAAAGAAGATAGTGAACTATTTTTAAAAAATCATCATGAAGATGAAAGAAGTAAATACTTAATTAACTATGTTGAAAAATATAGCGAACTTGATTAAAAACAATAAACATTGATAATAAAGGTGTGAAATGATATAATTAAAAGGCAGAGGTGATTAGATGTTAGATAAAAAATATAATCATTTAACAGTAGAAAAAGATAAGTATGAAAACTGGAAAAACAAAGGATACTTTAAAAGTGGAGATAAAAGTAAAACCCCATATTGTATAGTTATACCACCACCAAATGTAACAGGTAAACTCCATTTAGGCCATGCGATGAATGTATCAATTCAAGATATAATTATTAGATATAAAAGAATGCAAGGATACGATACTTTATGGTTGCCAGGAATGGACCATGCGGCTATCGCAACCGAAGCTAAAGTAGTAAAAAAACTAAAAAGTCAAGGAATTGATAAATATGAATATGGAAGAGATAACTTTTTAAAAGCTTGCTGGGATTGGACACATGAATATGCATCTAACATAAGAAAACAGTGGGCTAAAATGGGAATATCAGTAGATTACGATAAAGAAAGATTTACCTTAGATGAAGGATTAAATAAAGCTGTTTGTAAAGTATTTGTCGATTACTATAATGAAGGAATAATATATCGGGGAGAAAAAATAATCAATTGGGACCCCGAAGCTAAAACAGCCCTATCTAATGAAGAAGTTGTCTATAAAGATGTAAAAGGTGCTTTTTATCATATCAAATACTATATTGAAGGAACTGATGAATATTTAGATGTAGCAACTACTAGACCAGAAACCTTATTTGGTGATACCGCTTTAGCTGTTAATAAATTAGATGATAGATATAAAAAATATGTAGGAAAAAATGCTATATTACCAATTGTCAATAAAAAAATACCTATCATAACTGATGACCATGCTAATATGGAATTTGGAACTGGAGTTGTTAAAATAACTCCTGCTCATGACCCTAATGATTTTGAGGTTGGAAATAGACACAATCTAGAAAGAATTGTAGTAATGAACTCTGATGCTACGATGAATGAAAAAGCAATGCAATATGAAGGTATGACTAGAGAAGAATGTAGAAAGTCTTTGATAAAAGATTTAAAAGAACAAGACTTATTAATTAAAGTAGAAGAAATAACCCATTCAGTTGGTCATTCTGAAAGAACAGGAGTTATGGTAGAACCATATTTATCAAAACAATGGTTTGTTAAAATGGGTGATTTAGCTAAAAATGTCTTAGATACACAAAAAGACAAAAATAAAAAAGTAAACTTTATTCCTAAAAGATTTGAAAAAATATTAAATCACTGGATGGAAATATCTTATGACTGGTGTATTTCAAGACAACTTTGGTGGGGACATCGAATACCTGCATGGTATAAAGATGATGAAATATATGTAGGAATAAATCCTCCTAAAGAAAAAGGTTGGGTTCAAGATGAAGATGTTTTAGATACTTGGTTTTCAAGTGCTTTGTGGCCTTTTTCTACTTTGGGATGGCCTGATAATAAAGAAGAGGTGGATAGATATTTTCCAAATGATGTTTTAGTAACAGCTTATGATATTATTTTCTTTTGGGTAGCTAGAATGATTTTTCAATCAGAACATATTATGAATCAAGCACCATTTAAACACTGTATAATACATGGTTTAATTAGAGATAAAATGGGTCAAAAAATGAGTAAATCATTAGGTAATGGAATTGACCCAATGGATATGATTGACACTTATGGAGCTGATTCTTTAAGATATTATTTAACTACTGATGTAGCTCAGGGTACTGATTTAAGGTTTGATGTTGAAAAAGTATCAAGTGTTTGGAATTATATAAATAAAATTTGGAATGCTTCAAGATTTGTTATTATGAATATTCAATCTTTAACTGAACTAACTTTTGACAATTTAAAAGAAGAAGATAAATGGATATTAACTAAATATGAAAAAATAGTAAAAAGTACCATAAAACATATGGATAATTACGAGTTTAACTTAGCTGGTTTTGAAACTTATAATTTTATTTGGGAAGATTTTTGTAGTAACTATATTGAATTTGCTAAAGTATCTATTGAAAGTAATACTACAAAATCAGTTTTATACAAAGTATTACTTGGTATTTTAAAAATGTTGCATCCTTTTATGCCATTTGTAACCGAAGAACTTTATAGTATGTTACCTATTAAAGAAGAAGAGTCTTTGATGATATGTAAATATCCTGAGTATGAAAAAAATATGGTCTTTAAAAAAGAAGAAGAAATTGTTGATAATAAAATAGAGTTTATTAAAGCTTTTAGAAACATTAAAAATGAAAACAATATAACTAAGGATGCTTCAGTTATGATTAATACTTGTGATGAAGTAATTTTAAGTATGTTAAAAATAAAAGACCAGATAATTAATAAACCGATGGATATTAATTCTTATAATGTCAAAGTAGGTAATATAGAAGCTACTATTTATTTTGAACATGTAATGACTGAAGAAAAAAAAGAACTTCTAAAAAAACAAATAGAATCTTTAAAAAATTCTATTGAACGAAGAAAAAAATTATTGGCGAATGAAAACTATGTAAATAAAGCTCCTCAAAAACTTGTTGAAAAAGAAAAACAAACATTAAAAGAAGAAGAAAAATTATTAGAAAATTTAATAAAAGCATAGATTAATTTCTATGTTTTTATTGTTTAAAAATAAAAAAAATGTTATGATAATATCACTTTGGAGGAATTTTTATGGAATATACATTTATCGATGACAATTTACCTAAACCTTTAGAAAAAAATGTAATAAATAATTATTTTATAATGATGCCTGTAGATAATAAATACCGAACTAAAATAATTTATCATAATATTCGTTTTGTTATAAATATAGTAAATAATAAATTTGAAAATACTAATTATTCTAAAGCTGAGTTAGTTGAAATTGGAATAATTGGATTAATTAAAAGTGTTGATACTTTTGATTATACAAAAAACATTAACTTTCTAACTTATGCTTCTCGTTGTATAGAAAATGAAATACTTATGTTTTTTAGAAGTGATAAGAAAAATCAAAATATAGAAAGTTTAGAAAAAAAATTTATCTTTGATAATGATGAAATAACATTAGAAGAGTTAAATAGTGAAAAAATGATATCTGATATTGATATCATAGGTGATTATGAAGAAAAAGAACTATATAAAGTAATTGATGATATTGTAGCTAATCTACCATTAGTAAATAGAACAATAATTGAAAAAATTTTTGGATTTTATAATAATAAACCTTTAAAACAACAAGAAATAGCCAAAATACTAAATGTGTCACAGTCTTATGTTTCTAGAATTTTAAGAAATACTTTAAAAGAAATAAAAAGAAAATTAGTAAAAGAAGAATTAATTGAAATAAAGACTAAAAATAAAGTAAAATAATTGACAAATTAAAGAGTAGTTCTTATAATAAAAACATACGAGTAATTGGAGGAGTTATGAAAAAGAAAAAGTACCGAGTTGATAAGGATAATGATATTGTTAGTATAGCTTATTTTGTTAATGAATATTTAGGAGTTAAACATAGTTGTACTAATTTAAGACATTGTGGTTTAAAACAATTTAATATACCATTTATAATAGGAGTAGCTAATGATATTGCTTATAGTAATATCGATTTAGTAAGGGATAGAGAAATAATAATTGTAAGAGATGCTAAAGGGGATATAGGTAGTTATATAAATCCTAACTTAATCAAAAGTTTAATGAAAATATATGAAATAGAAGATATGATGAAAAAGCTAGAAAAAACTAGAATAGTGGGACTAGAAAACTTAGAACAATTTTATCAAAATGTTACTAAAAAATTACAACTTTTATATAAAGAAAAAATTTTACTAGAAAAAATGTATGGTCATCAAGATATAATTACTTTACTTGATAAGGGGGAAATTATAAGAGAATTATATGAACAAACAAAAAGAAGTGGTGAAATAGATGAAAGACCAAAAATTAAACGAAAAACTTTTTATTCTACAAATGAAACTAGCCATGACAAAATTTTCTTATAAAGATATAACTCCAATCAAACAGAATATTGAAAAATATAAAATTAGTATTGAAAAACTTATAAATGAACAAAAAGGAGAGAATAAAAATGGTCAATATAAAAGAAGATAAAAAACTAAATACTTTAAATCATAGTTGTGCTCATGTTTTAGCTCAAGCTATTAAAAGACTATATCCTGATAGTCTATTTTGGGTAGGACCAGTTATTGAAAGTGGTTTTTACTATGATATAGATATACCTAGTCATATGGTAACCGAAGAAGATTTACCAATAATCGAAAAAGAAATGAAAAAAATCGTCAAAGAAGATAAACTAATTAAAAGAAAAGAAATATCTAAAGAAGAAGCTTTAGAAATATTTAAAGATAATAAATATAAAGTAGACTTAATTGAAAACTTTCCTAAAGAAGAAGTAATATCTACATATCAACAAGGAGAATTCACAGATTTATGTCGTGGGCCTCATGTTAAAAGTACCAAACTTTGTAAATATTTTAAACTGTTAAAAGTAAGTGGTGCTTATTTTAAAGGTGATTCCAAAAATAAAATGTTACAAAGAATTTATGGAATTTGTTTTGAAAATGAGGAAGATTTAAAAAATCATTTAAAACTTTTAGAAGAAGCTAAGGAAAGAGACCATCGTAATTTGGGAAAAGACTTAGATATTTTTATGACAGATAATTTAGTAGGTCGAGGACTTCCTATGTTTTTACCAAATGGTTATATTATTTGGGAAGAATTAGAAAACTATATCAAAAATAAAGAGAGAAAAGCTGGTTATCAACATGTTATGACTCCTTGTGTTGGAAATGTAGAATTATATAAGACATCAGGACATTTTGATCACTATCAAGAAAATATGTTTCCTGTTATGGAGGTAGAAGGAGAGTCATTTGTTTTAAGACCAATGAACTGTCCTCATCATATGATGATATATGCTAATAAATTACATTCTTACAAAGAATTACCTATTAGAATAGGGGAGATTGCTCACGATTTTAGGTATGAAGCTAGTGGAGCTTTAAAAGGAATTGAACGAGCTAGACATTTTTGTCAAAACGATGCCCATATTTTTGTCACTAAAGAACAGATAAAAGATGAATTTAAAAGAGTAGTTGACTTAATATTTGAAGTTTATAAAGACTTTAATATAACTAATTATAAATGTGTTTTATCATTAAGAGACCCTAATGATAAAGTAAAATATTATCCAGATGATGATATGTGGAATCAAGCAGAAAATGAATTAAGACAAGTTTTAAAAGAGTTAAAAATAGATTATAAAGAAGAAATAGGAGAAGCAGCTTTTTATGGTCCAAAGTTAGATGTTAATGTAACACCAGCGATTGGAAATCCAATTACTTTATCTACTTGTCAATTAGATTTTTGCTTGCCAGCTAAATTTGATTTAAAATATGTTGATTCAGATGGAGTTAAAAAAACACCAGTAGTATTACATCGAGCAATACTTGGTTCGCTAGATAGATTCATTGCTTATATTTTAGAAGAAACAAAAGGATGCCTACCTACTTGGTTAAGTCCCATTCAAGTAAATATTATACCTGTTAATGTAGAAAAACATCAAAGTTATGCTGATAAAATATATAACTTATTAAATGATTTAGATATTAGAGTAAGTTTAGATGTTCGAGATGAAAAACTAGGTTATAAAATGCGAGAAAGTCAAACTAAAAAAATTCCTTTTACTTTAATACTAGGAGAAGAAGAGATAAAAAATGAAACTATTTCTTATAGGTTACATGGTAAAAAAGATACTATAACTGTTAGTTTGGATAAGTTTATTAAAGTAATAACTGATACTATTAAAAATAAAAAATAAGAACCTTCGGGTTCTTTTTGTCATATATTTTATTTTTTAACATAAAGTTTATTAGATAAGACCAGGAGGAAACATATGATAAATAAGAAAAATTTATGGTTTTTAACTCTTTTTAGTTTGATATTAGTATTAAGTGTTTATTATATTACTATGCCATCTGAGTTATTACTTACTAATAGTAGTAATTATATAAATACTGATAAGGATAGTGAAGATACTAAAAACAGTGATAATATTGAAACAACTGTTAAAGAAAGTAGTGTTATAACTGCTTTAAAAATAGCTAATGAAGAAGAGGTTCAAGAGGAGTTGGATGCTTTAAAATTGGTATTAAGTGATAATAAATCAACTGCTAATGAAAAAAATGAAGCTTTTGATAAGATGAAAAATATTAATGAGTTAAAAACGGAAGAAGAAAATATTGTTAAGAAAATAAAAGAAAAATTTGAGTTAGATTCTTTTGTTAAAATAGAAGGTAATAATGTTAAAGTAGTTATTAATTTAGACAAACATGATAAAAAAATAGCTAATAATATTATGCGAACAGTTCAAGAAAATTTTGATACAGCTGTTTATGTTACAGTTGAATTTAAAAGCTAAAATCTAGGAAACTAGGTTTTTTTAAGGTACTTTATTTTTTTTGGTACATAAAATAATATGAGAAAGCATAAACCACCCAACTTAGGAAGTGAGGGAAGTAGATGGATAAAAAAATTTTAACCAAAAGAGAAAAAGAAGTTTTTGATTTGTTAATTAAAAACTGTACTACTGTTGAAATAGCTAAAAAGTTATCTATTAGTGAGAAGACAGTTAGAAATCATATTTCCAATGTAATGCAGAAACTAGGAGTTAAAGGTCGTGCTAGCGCTGTGGTTGAACTTTTAAAACTTGGGGAACTTTCACTATAAAAAATCGCATGAAAATGTGATTTTTTTCATATTATGAGATAGGTGATAGTATGCTAAAGAAAAAAATATTTAGAAAGTTTTTAATAACTAGTTCGGTTTTGTTTGCTTTTATACTTATGTGTATGATACCAAGAAGGGATACTTTAAAAGTCAAACAAGAATTAAATTATTTTGATAATGATGTATCTAAAACTGTAGTATATTTATTGGATAAGCATAACTATTTAGGAAAAAGTAGTGTTGTTATAAGTGATAAGGATATTATAAATAGGGCTAAAACAGCTTTAGAAACTTTGATTTTAGGTAAAAATGAAAGCAAGTTACCAAGTGGTTTTAAAGCTATTATTTCAAGTGATACGGTTATAAAAAATATCAAGTTAACCAATAAAATTATTAAGGTAGATTTTTCAAAAGAATTATTGGATATTGATTCTAAAAATGAAGAAAAAATGATTGAAGCGATTGTTTATACTTTAACTAGTATTGAAGGAATTGACAAAGTAATTATTTTTGTTGATGGTCAAATATTAACTAAATTACCTAAAACGAAAATTAATTTGCCAAGTTCTTTAGATAGAAGTTTTGGGATTAATAAAGAGTATGATTTAAAAACTTATAAAGATATTAATAGTTATACTGTTTATTATTTAAGTAAGTATAATGATACAGAATATTTTATACCTGTTACTAAGTATACCAACAGTAAAAAAGAAAAATCTGACTTAATTATTGAAGCTTTGACAGTAGGTAATATTG
>CANRBE010000033.1 GCA_947628785.1 uncultured Bacilli bacterium | reverse complement strand
GAAGCTAATTTTTTAGCTCTCTATATTGTTCATTTATCATGAGTTTTGGCTCCACCAACACTACTTGACATAGAACCAAACTAATTTTTATAAACTAATTTATTATTTATAACATCAATAGTAACTAAATCACTATTAAGTTCATTTTTTATAATTGAACTAGCTAACATGGTTTCAATATTTTTAGAAATATATCTTTTTAAAGGTCTAGCTCCATAAGTTTCATCATAAGCCTCATTTAAAATAAAATCAATAGCTTTAGCAGTTAATTCAACTTTAACATGTTTGTCTTTTAATCTGTCATTTAACTCATTTATCATTTTAATTAAAATATCTTTTAATGTTTCTTTAGATAATGAATTAAAGATAATTATCTCATCAATTCGGTTTATAAACTCAGGTTTAAAAGTTTGTTTAAGTAATTTCATAACTAGTTCTTGATAATTTTTTTCTTTATCTAAAATATATTCACTACCAAGATTAGATGTCATAATTAAAATAGTATTTTTAAAATCGACAGTTCTTCCTTGTCCATCAGTAATTCTACCATCATCTAATATTTGAAGTAATACATTAAAAATATCTTTATGAGCTTTTTCTATCTCATCAAACAAAACAATACTATAAGGATTTCTTCTAACAGCTTCAGTTAACTGTCCTCCTTCATCATAACCTACATAACCTGGAGGAGCTCCAATCAACCTAGAGACACTATGAGCTTCCATATATTCACTCATATCAATTCTAATCATATGTCTTTCATCATCAAATAGTTCATTTGCTAAAGATTTAGCTACTTCTGTTTTTCCTACCCCAGTTGAACCTAAAAATATAAAGGAACCAATTGGTTTTTTAGGGTCTTTAATACCAGCTCGAGCTTTTATGATTGCGTTTGTTATTAAGTCGATAGCTTCATCTTGTCCTTTGACTCTTTTTTGCATATTTTCTTTTAAATGTAAAAGTTTTTCTTTTTCTCCTCCAACTAATTTAGTAATTGGAATATTAGTCAATTTACTAATTACTGAAGCAATATCTTCAACATCTACAGTATCACTTAATATCTTAGATTGGTCTTTTTGTTTTAATAAAGCTAATTCTTGTTCTAATTTTGGTAAAGTACCATGTCTTAAAATAGCAGCTTTTTCTAAGTCATAATTATTTTCTGCTTGGTCAAGTAAAAATCTTGTTTTTTCTATTTCTGTTTTTTTAGCTTTTATTTGTTCATTAATTCTTTTTTCTTCTTCCCAATCTTTTCTTAATTTACTTTCCTGTTCTTTTAAAGATGCAATGTTTTCTTTTATTTCTTTAACCCTATTTTTACTTTCTTCATCTTTATCTTTTTTAATAGCTTCTAGTTCTATTTGAAGCCTCATTATTTTTCTAACAAGTGTATCTAATTCTACAGGTACTGAATCCATTTGGACTTTAATAGTAGCACAAGCTTCATCAACTAAATCAATAGCTTTATCAGGTAAAAACCTATCAGTTATATATCTATCAGATAAAGTAGCAGCACTTATTAAAGCATGGTCTTTTATTGTAACCCCATGATAAACTTCAAAACGAGGTTTTAATCCTCTTAATATAGTTATAGTATCTAATACATTAGGTTCATGTACCATTACTTTTTGAAAACGTCTTTCTAAAGCTCCATCTTTTTCAATGTATTTACGATATTCATTTAATGTAGTAGCACCTATTACTTTCACCTCACCTCTAGCTAACATAGGTTTTAACATATTGGATGTATCGATATTTCCTTCGGCTCCACTTCCTACTATCATATGAATTTCATCAATAAATAAGATTATATTTCCATCACTATCTTTAATTTCTTTTAAAACAGCTTTTAATCTTTCTTCAAATTCACCTCGATATTTAGCTCCAGCAATTAAAGAGGTTATATCAAGTTCCCAAATGGTTTTATTTTTTAAACTATCTGGTACATCTCCTTTAACTATTCTAGCTGCCAGTCCTTCTACAATTGCTGTTTTACCAACACCTGGTTCACCTATTAAAACGGGATTATTTTTAGTTTTTCGTGATAGTATTCTGGTGATACTTCTTATTTCATCTTCACGTCCTATAACAGGGTCGATTTTATCATCTTTTACATCTTGAACAATATCACGACCATATTTTTTTAATACATCTTCTTCTTGCATTTGCATATTATCCCTCCTTTACAAGCTAAGTATATCACCATTATTAGCACTTGTCAACAACGAGTGCTAATAATAACTAAAAAAAAGAATATTGTTTACCAATATTCTAATTAAAATTAATTTTAATTATTCAACTTTTGCTTTTTGACCATCAAACCCAACAGTATAACTTCCGATTGCTAAACCTGTTGCACTTTCAACATGTCCATCAGTAGCAAATTTTAATGTTCCTGTTGTTGGTACATCTCCTTTAAGCTCTAATGTTAAATCAACATCACCACATACTAATTGGGTACCAGTTACAGTACAATTTCCATTTACTTTAGCTTTAGTATCGTGCATCATATAAACAACCGCAGCTTTTTCAGCAGCCTCAATATAAGCATATGCACTTGATTCTGCTGCTCCTTGTCTAGCTT
The DNA here is from genome assembly GCA_947628785.1 of uncultured Bacilli bacterium. Classification (GTDB taxonomy): domain Bacteria; phylum Bacillota_I; class Bacilli_A; order RF39; family UBA660; genus HGM10857. Next base: position 9,459 of record CANRBE010000033.1, on the reverse strand, counting down.
TTTCAATTAAATTTAAAATAATTGGAGTTGCTATTAAGGCAATTACTGCTAGTATTACGATTACTGCTAGTAACTCAATCAAAGTAAAACCTTTTTTGTTCATAATTTTTTCCTTCCTAAATTCCTAATTTTCTAACTTGCAGATGCAGCTTTAGCTGTTGCTTTTCCTTCTGCATAAGTTACAACATAATTTCCAATTTTTAAATTAGTTGCACCAGTTACATCTCCATCAGTAGAAAATGTTACTTTACTAGTTGCATCAGCTACGGGTGTATCTCCTTTAACATCTAATTCTAAGCTAATAGCACTTTCAGCTCCACAAGTTAATTTATCATCAGCTGCAACTGTACAATCACCAGTTATTTTAGCTTCTGGATGTTCCATCATATAAACAACTACAGCTTTTTCAGCGGCTTCAATATAGGCATAAGCACTTGATTCTGCTGCTCCTTTTCTTGCTCTTTCAATTAAATTTAAAATAATTGGGGTTGCAATTAAAGCAATTACTGCTAATATTACAATTACTGCTAATAATTCAATTAATGTAAAACCTTTAGAATTATTTTTCATTTTTTACCTCCTCCTATTATATTCAAGTTTATTATAACATTTTATACAATCAATAGTCAATAAATATTATTTTTTTATGTTACAATATTTTCACAAAATGAAAATTTTTTTATTATCTTTAATCTTTATGTTGATAAGCTCCTTGGATTTCTGCATAATCAATTGTATAGCTTCTAAATTTTAATAAAGATGCTTTAGTTACTCGACCATTACTACCAAATGATACGGTTCCACTAGTTGGTAAATTTCCTTTGATATCCAACTGTAAATCTGCTAAAGCAGGACATTTTAAAAAGGGCTTTTCATCTTTAGATTCTACCGTACAATCACCGTTCAATTTAGCTTGACTGTTGTTCATAAAATATATTATCGCAGCTTTTTCAGCAGCCTCAATATAAGCATAAGTACTTGATTTAGCAGCTCCAAGTCTTTCATTTTCAACTATGTTTAAAACAATTGGAGTTGTAATTAAAGCAACAAATGCTAAAATAACAGTTACCGCAAGTAGTTCAATCAACGTAAAACCTTTTTTGTTCATAATACATACTCCCTTCTTAATCTATTTACTATGTATAATAAATTCAATATATTTAGTTTTATTATGTATGTTTTTATAAGTATAACAAATTATGAAAAAATTATCAACAAAAAAGAAGATTTTAAATCTTCTAAGATTTAGCTGTAGCTGTAGCTTTACCATCTGCATAAGCTACAGTGTAATTTCCAATAACTAAACCTTCAGCATCAGTAATACTTCCAGTTGTTGTATCAAATGTAACAGTACCACCAGTAGCTATATCTCCTTTTACATCTAGTTCTAATTCTACAGCGCCATCGCAAGCTAATTTAGCTTTACCATCTGCACCCTTAGAAGCAGTACAATCTCCATTAATTTTAGTATTTGGTTCATTCATCATTTTAACTACTGCGGCTTTTTCAGCAGCTTCAATATAAGCATATGCACTTGATTCTGCTGCTCCCTGTCTTGCTTTTTCAATTAAATTTAAAATAATTGGGGTGGCAATTAAAGCAATGACAGCTAATATTACGATTACTGCTAAAAGTTCAATTAATGTAAAACCTTTTGTATTCTTTTTCATTCTATCCTCCTTTCTTTTAAAAGCTTTTTATTATGTATACATAATAAATTCAGTATATACTGAATTCTATTATCAATATATACTAACATAAGTATAACAAATTATGAAAAAATTATCAATAAAAAAGAAGAATTATATCTTCTAATCTTCTGTAGCGGCAGCGGTAGCTTTTCCATTTGCATAACCTACAGTATAATTTCCAATAGTTAATCCTGTAGCAGTAGTAATACTTCCAGTTGTCTCGTCAAATGTAACAGTACCACCAGTAGCTATATCTCCTTTTACATCTAGTGTTAATTCTCCACCATTTGTACAAGTTAATTTAGCTGTACCATCTTCACCTTTAGAAGCAGTACAAGCTCCATAAACTTTAGTATTTGGTGAAGACATCATTTTAACTACTGCAGCTTTTTCAGCAGCTTCAATATAAGCATATGCACTTGATTCTGCTGCTCCAAGTCTTGCTCTTTCAATTAAATTTAAAATAATTGGAGTTGCAATTAAAGCAATTACTGCTAATATTACGATTACTGCTAAAAGTTCGATTAAAGTAAAACCTTTTGTATTCTTTTTCATTCTACCCTCCTTTCTTTTAAAAGCTTTTTATTATGTATACATAATAAATTCAGTATATACTGAATTGCCTATCATCAATATATACTAATATAAGTATAGCAAATTAAAACAGTTTGTCAAGAACAAAATCTAAAGCAAATTTACTAATATAAACTTAAATTAATAATTATCTAAAATACCTTAATACTAACACAATAATATAAAAAAGAAGATTTAATCTTCTAAATCTTCTAATATTATTCAGCTGTTGCTTTTCCATCTGCATAGTTTATTGTATAATTTCCAATTTTTAAATCTGTTCCACCTGTTATAGTTCCATTACTATCTAATGTAAGCGTACCACTTTCTGGAACATCTCCTTTAACATCCAAATCAAATGCTGGTAAATCTTCTGCATCACCTGCTTTTTTACAAGTTAATTTTGTTTTAGCTACTGTACATGAAGTACCAACTTTATCTGTTGTATTTCCCATCATGTGAACTACTACAGCTTTTTCAGCAGCTTCAATATAAGCATATGCACTTGATTCTGCTGCTCCTTGTCTTGCTTTTTCAATTAAGTTTAAAATAATTGGGGTTGCAATTAAAGCAATGACAGCTAATATTACGATTACCGCTAAAAGTTCAATTAACGTGAAACCTTTTGTATTCTTTTTCATTTTTTTCTCTCCTCCTATTTTACGAAATAATTATAACATCTTAAAAATAAAAGTGTCAATAACTTTAATGATTTTGTTTACAGTTGTCATTTTATTTGACACTTACTTTAAATGATACCCTGTTACATTAGTAATATTTTTTTTAAACCTTACAATAGCATCCTCTAGTAAAGTATCTTCATTTGCTTTTATCATTTTATTATTGTAAATAAAATTTAAAACCATATCAACTATATAATCATTATTACCATCTAAAGGTTTAACAAACTTGCCAAAACTACCATTTTGATATATACTCCAAGCATAAGTATTGCCATCCACTAATAAAGCTGCATATAAAGAATTATGATTACTGATAAAACTTAATTTTCTTTTTAATTCATCTTTTGTATAATGCAACAAAGAAGAATTATTTTGAATTAAAGATAAAGCTGCTTTAAAATTACATCCTTTACTAGTAATAACATCTAAATATTCAGAAACACTTTCTTTTAAATAAGAATCCATAATTACCTCCTTTTGTTAGGCTCTTTAATAAGTTGTTGATTGATAAAATATAAATTGTATGAAAACATATCAACTATATAGTCAAATATTTTCTTGTCTACCTTTATATTATAATAACTTTCTATTTTATTCAATATGCTAGTTATATTTATATCATTTAGTTTTTCTAAATAATATAGTAATTCATCTTTAGCTTCTTTTGATGACACTTCTAAAAAATAAGATAAAACATCTAAATTATTTTGTCTTTTACGATATTTAGCATTGGTAATAGCATCTTCAGATGGGGTAAAAAGTAACCTATCTTTATATAAAACACTAATAAAATTTTGTTTAGTACCTTCATGAGGATGTTCTAAATAAGCATGTAAATTTTTATAAAAGTTATCAATTCTTTGTTCTATATTTTTATCAACTAGTCCAAAAGATGCTGCATTGTCAAAAAAAGGTGCAGGTTTAATATCTAAAGTATTATCATTACTTATAATTCCCCAATTAGTTATATGACGGTCTTTTTGAAAAGTAAAACAATCAAAAACATACATTTTAGATAAATTATTAATAATATTACCTAAATTAACTTTGGATAAATTATTTATTGTTAAATATAAATCTAATATAGACCATATTTCTTCTATATTATTTAAATTATTATGAATATATTTTACTTTATTATCTTTATCAAAAGATAAAATATTTTCTGGAATTCTATATATGTTGATAAAATTTTTATCTTCAAAAACATTTCTTTCATTTAAATATGGATACTTATTTAAAACTTCTTGGATAATTTGAGCTCCTAGTATCAAAGTTTCATCATCCTTTAAAAAATTTTTAGTAATTATTCCTTGTTTATTACCTAAAGTAGCCAAACGATATTCAGCACATGGTAAGTTTAATATTTTAGCTATTTCTTCAGATAATATTTCTGATAACCATGAATAAGGATAGTCTTTAGTTTCTTTAAATAAATATCTTTCATCACCATCTTTAAACCAACATATAGCATTAGCTCCAACCCCTTCATATTCAACAAAAGATTGGCTTATCAAATCTTCATAATCAGTATAAACATAATTATATTTTTCTTTTAAAAATTTATCTATATTAATTATTCCTATTTTATTAAACACTGTATCACCTATTATGATTATATCAAAAAAAGGTAGTTTACACTACCATATCTTTTTTAACATTTAATTTGTTAATTATAATATCTTCTTCTTTATTTATTTTAGCATCTAATATTTGGTCGATAATACCATTTTGAATTATCTTATCAACTCTTCTAGCTCCATATTCTAAATAATTAGATTCATCAATTATTTCTAAAATAACCTTTTTCTTTATTTTAACTTGATATTTTTTTTCTACTTCACTTAATTTTTTTTGAATAATTTTTTTCATATCTTCTTCTTTTAAAGTATCAAAAGTTAAAATATAATCTAATCTATTTAAAAAAGGAATACTAAAATATTTTTTTAACTCTTGATGTTGTTTGGTTGGCTGTTTTATAAATCCAACATCATTTGTAAGGCTACCAACATTAGAAGTCATAATAATCATTGTATGTTTAAATGATACTTTTTTTCCGCTAGCATCTTTTAAAAGACCATCTTCCAAAACTTGATATAATAAATTGATAATACTTGGATGAGCTTTTTCTAATTCATCTAAAATTAATACTGAATAAGGATGTAACCTAATCTGTTCTAAAATACTATTATGGTCATCATAACCAACATAACCAGGTGGTGAACCTAATATTTTGGAAACACTATGGGCTTCACTATATTCACTCATATCTAATTTAATTATATTACTTGAAAATAAGGTTTTAGCTAAAGATTTAGCCAGCATAGTCTTACCTACTCCACTTGGTCCTAAAAACAAAAAGGAATGACATTTCTCTTCTTGGTAACCACATTGAATTCTTTTATTTACTTGAATAAGTTTATTTAACACTTTTTCTTGACCAACGATGGTATTATTTATCTGTTTTTTAAAATTAGCAATTATTTGTTTAGTATTACCATTTATTTCATAAATTGGTATTTTAGTTTTTCTTTCGACAATATCTAAAACATCATTTTTTAAAACTTTTTTATTCTTTTGATTAATTAAGGAATATCTTAATTCATTCATAGTTGATAAAGTATTATTTTCTAATTTTTTATAGTGTGATGCTTGTTTAAAATTTCTAATTTTTAAAGACTTATTTTTTTTATCAATTAAAGTTTGATAATTTATTTCTAAAAACTGTAATTTTTTTTCGTTTTTGCTTTCTTTTAAATGAACTGATGCACATACTTCATCTAATAGATCAATAGCTTTATCAGGTTGGTTTCTATCATAAAAATAACGATTAGATAAACTTACTATTAATTTTAATACTTCATCGTTAATAATTACTTGATGATATTTTTCATATAAAGGTTTTATTTCTTTTAAAATATGAAAAGTTTCCAGTTCATTAGGTTCTCTTACTTCTATTTTTTGAAACCTTCTTTCTAAAGCACTATCTTTTTCAATAAATTTTTTATATTCTTTACTAGTAGTTGCTCCAATACAATGAATAGTCCCTCTAGCTAAAGCTGGTTTAAAAATATTAGAAGCATCAATCGCTCCTTCAGCTCCACCAGCACCAACTATAGTATGTATTTCATCAATAAACAAAATAATATTTTGATTTTCTTCAATTTCTTTTAAGATTTTACTGATTCTTTCTTCAAATTCACCTCGATATTTAGTACCTGATACAGCCGAAGCCATATCTAAATTAATTATTTTTTTGTTTTTTAGAAATTGAGGGACATTTCCATCAACTATTCTTCTAGCTAACTCTTCGACAATAGCTGTTTTACCAACCCCTGCTTCACCTATTAAAATAGGGTTGTTTTTCTTTCGTCTAGATAATATTTCAATTAATTGTTTTATTTCATTATTTCTTCCAATAGCAATATCTAATTTTCCATCTTTTGCTTTTTGGTTTAAATCTACTCCTAATTCTTCTAAAATTAGTTTGTTTTTATTTTTCTTTTTTTTAGTTTGAAACGGGTAAATAAATTCTTGATATAAAGCTTCAATATCAACTTCAAGTTCAATTAAAATTCTAAAAGCTACTCCTTCTCCTTCTTCCAGTAAAGCTATCATTAAATGTTCATCTGTTACTTCACCACGATTATTATCTCTACTATCTAAGCAAGCACTTTCCAAAATTCTTTTGACTAAAGTAGTATATAAAAATACTTTATTATCACTTTTACCAATACCAATTAAATCTATTATTTTACTTTTACAAACATCATAAGTTACATTGTGTTTTCTTAATTTTTTACTTACTTCATTATTATTTTTTAAAAGAGCTAACAATAAATGTTCACTTCCAATATATGGATGTTTTAAATCATTCATCTCTTTTTTAGCTAACATTAAAGTTTTTCTAGCTTCTTCAGTAAAATTAGAATACACATTCTCACCCTTTCTATACATTCTATGTTTATCATGTTCAAAAAAACAATAGATAAACAAAAAAATGGTAAATTTATACCATTTAATTTATATAGTCTTTTATTTTAATAGAACGTTTAGGATTTCTTAATTTTCTTAAAGCTTTTGATTCTATTTGTCTTACTCTTTCTCTAGTAATATGTAATTCTTTTCCCGCAGCTTGTAAAGTTTTTTGGTCTTCTCCATTCAGTCCAAATCGCATATTGATAATCTTTTTTTCTCTTTCGTCAAGAACTTCTTCCATTATTTCTTCAATATATCTTTTTAAAAATAAATTAGCTATATCTTCTTCAACATTTTGTTTTTCATCTTTGATAGTCTCACCAATTTCCATATCATTTTCTTCACCTATTTTGGTTTCTAATGACATTGGTTGGGTATCATCGTTTTCTAATTTAATTATATCATCAACTGTATATTTTTTTCTTTTGGTATTCATTTTTTTAGAAGTCATGTATGTAGCTAAGTCTTCTTTAGATGGTATTTTTCCATATTCAAGATATAATTCTTGTTTGCATCTTCTATAAAATTTTAATTCTTCAAAACGATGAACAGGTATTCTAATAGTTCTGCTATTATTAGCTATAGCCCTTGTTATTGCTTGTCTTATCCACCATGTAGCATATGTTGAAAATTTATATCCTTTAGTTACATCAAATCTATTAACTGCTTCCATAAGTCCCATATTTCCATCTTGAATTAAATCTCCAATACCATATTCTAATGTAATATATCTTTTAGCTACTGAAACTACTAACCTTAAATTACTATTGATTATAATTTCTCGATATCTATTATCCCCATTTCTTAGTTTAGTGAAGTACTGTTTTTCTTGTTCTTCAGTTAATAATGGATATCTACCAATTTCTTGCATGTATTGACTAAAACTAGAACTATGGATAAAGTTTTCATTTTCGTTAGTAATTGGTTTAATAGTTATATTATTGTTTTCTAAATAAAAACATAACATTTCTATCAAAAACTTATTTTTAGTTAATCCCATTAGATAAACTTCATTAATACTTTGATTTTCAAGTGGTAAATTTTCTTGGATTTCAGCTAATATTTTTTTTACGTTTTCATCATTAATTAACTGTTCCATTACTTGAAAATCTAAATTATCTTTATTATTTTCAAATTCGTTTTCTAATATTTGTATTTTATTTTTTAACATTTTGTTCATATAACACCTACTTCCTACTGATAATCAATAATTGTTTTATTATTTTTTAATTTAGATAAAGTATATTGTTTTATTTGTCCAACTCTTTGTTTTGATATATTTAATTCTTGACTAATTTCATTTAAGGTATGAGGCTCACAACCAATCCCATAAAATTCTTTTAAAATTACCGCACTACGTTTATCAAGTTTATCTAAAACTGTATTAACTTTTTCTTTTAAATCTTTTTCAAGGATTTGTTTTTCTATTTCATTTTCTTTAATATCGATACAACTATCAAAATCAATATCATATAAAGTTGTATTTTTTAGATATTTTTTAATAGAGGAAACTTTTCTTTCATCAATATTTAAAAAACTTGCTATTTCTATATTACTTGGTTCATGCAAATATGTATATTGATATTTATTTATATATTTTTTCATTCGATAAATTAAATCAACTTTGTTAATAGGAATAGTTTCTACTCTCTCACTACCATATAAAGCACTTCTTATATATCTATTTATCCAAATACCTGCATATGTTGAAAATTTAACATTAAAACTCTCATCATATTTATCAACTGCTTCCATAAGTCCTATTACCCCTTCTTGAAATAAATCTAGAAATGATAAGGTTTCTGACTTATATTTTTGTGCTATATAAATAACCAGTCTATAATTAGAATTAATTAATTTATATCTAGCTTTCATATCTCCTTGTTTAACTTGTTTTATTATTTCTTTTTCATCCTTTAAAACAGGATACTTACTAATATCTTTTATTAATGCTTTTATACCATCAACATGATAAATTAATTCATAATAATCGATAGGTTCAACTCCAACTTCTTGTTTAAAGGAAAGATATTTATCCAATAACATAATCATATCATCAGTTGTTATTTCCCTATTTTTTAAAATATTTATTTGTTCATATATAGTTTGTTCTTCATTTAAATTAAGTATTTCTACTAACCTGTTAAGTTTAATTGATAAAGGATAATTATTTAAAAATAAATCATAGTAATCTTGCTTAGTTTGTAATGTGTATCTTTTTATTATATTTTCTATATCACTAGTGATTTTTTTAGTCCTTAATTTTGTCATAATAACCCACCCCTTCAATTTGCTTAGAATATTATACATTGTTTTTTTAAAATGTCAAGTTTTTTTAAAGTGATAGTGTTTCCAAAGTGGGGAGATTTATAAAACTAACCATTATAAACAAATAAAAATGGTTAAAACCTAAAAAATGCTTTATAATTGAATTGACAATAACAATAGAAAGCGTGGTTTTAACCTATGAAAATTATACCATTAATTAACGAATTTACTAATACTTTTAACGAAATTTTTAAAGAAAATTTAAA
>CANRBE010000032.1 GCA_947628785.1 uncultured Bacilli bacterium | reverse complement strand
GCGAAAAGATATTATAGATTATTCATATGTCTTTTTCAATAGTGAAGTGTTGCACTTCATATTTAAATTAACAAATAGCTAAATAATTTACTTTATTTTCTATAAGTGTTATAATAAATACCAAGAGGTGATACCATCAAAACTGTGGTTGTTGGAATTAGTGGGGGAGTAGATAGTAGTGTCGCTGCTTATTTACTAAAAAAACAAGGTTATAATGTCATTGGTCTTTTTATGCGAAATTGGGACGCTAGTTTAAATAATGATATTTTAGGTAATCCCACTTTAAATAATGATATTTGTCCTCAGGAAAGTGATTATAACGATGCATTAGAGGTATGTAAAAAATTAGATATCCCCTTAAAAAGAGTAGATTTTGTAAAAGAGTATTGGGACTATGTTTTTACTTATTTTTTAGATGAATTAAAAAAAGGAAGAACGCCCAATCCTGATATCATGTGTAACAAGTATATAAAGTTTGACATGTTTTATAAAGAAGCTAAAAAATTAGGAGCTGACTTTATAGCAACAGGTCATTTTGCTAGAATGGTAGATGGTAAACTTTTAAGAGGAATTGATGCTTCTAAAGATCAAACTTATTTTTTATCCCAAACAAGCAAAAAACAATTAGAAAATGTTTTATTTCCAATTGGTGATTATAAAAAAGAAACTGTTAGAAAAATTGCAAGTGATTTAAATCTTATCACGGCTAATAAAAAAGATTCAACAGGAATTTGTTTTATTGGAGAGAGAAATTTTTCTAAGTTTTTAGAAAATTATTTACCTAACCAACCAGGTGATATAGTAAATATTGATACTTTAAAGGTTATTGGAAAACATATTGGTTTAATGCACTATACCATCGGTCAAAGAAGAGGGTTAGATATTGGGGGATTTCAAGATAGAATGTATGTAGTTGGGAAGGATGTTAAAAAAAATATTTTATATATTGCAATTGGTGATGATAATGAGTATTTATATAGTACTTCCTGTATACTTGAAGATATGAACTGGATAAGTGATAAAAGACCAAATACATGCACAGCTAAGTTTAGATACCGACAAAAAGATAATGATGTTTCAATAGAAATATTAAATAACAATATGGTAAAAGTAACATACAACCAAAAAGTTAAAGCTGTAACTCCTGGACAGGCTTGTGTCTTGTATGATATGGAAGAATGTCTAGGTGGAGGTATCATTAAAGAAGTTTATAAAGATAACAAAAAATGTTGGTATTTATAGAACCATTATGGTTCTTTTTGTTTACTTATAGAATAGTATTCTTAAAGTAGTTAAATAGTATTTTTATTTAAACAAATAAAAGTATAAATATTTACATTCATTGACATTTAAAGATAATAGTTGACATTATCTATACAATTGATGTAAAATTATAATAGGAGGGTAATAGAATGAAGAAGTTAAATACTATATTACATGAATTAGGAATATCGAAGGTTAAATTAGCTAAATATTTAGGTGTATCAAGACAAATGATATATAATTATTTGGAATTAGAAGATTTAAATAAATGGCCTAAAGATAAAAAGGTTTTATTACTTAATTTACTGGGAATTAAAAATGTTAAAGATTTAGAAGATATTAAAGTAGATACTGATTATATCAACGAAGTTGAAAATAGGGTTGAAACTCTTTTAAATGATAATACTAGTAATGAAAAGTTTAAATATGATGCTAATGTTTATGAAGGACTATCCAAAAAAAATAGAGAGTTATTTATGAATATTATCGATTTAATTAAGGAAGATTTAACTGATGATGATGGTGAACAATATTTTACTTATTCATATTTATATAATTTTATTCAAGCAATGAGAACATCTAAAGAATTAAGATATATTTTGTCTTATGTTGCTAAATCATCTTGTTTAGCTAAACCATCTGCTTATGTTTTTGATGAAGAAGAAGAATTTGTTTTTGAAAGTATTATGTTTTCTGCTATGACTTTATATCATAATAGTAATGGTTTATCTAAAAGTAAAATAACTGAATTACATAAACGTTTCTTAAAACAAATAGAACAAAAAAAGGAAGAAAAATTAAGTAGAACTTTAGAGCTTACAACATATCGAATTAGAGCTTTAAAAGAACTTGGATATACAGAAATAAATGAAAAAAACTCTAATGAAGTTTTAGAAAAAATTGCCGAAATTGAAGCAAGAGGAGTTATATAGGAAAAGTATTTTTTCCTTTTTATTTTAGGATAAATTTTAGAAATTTAACATAATATATATTATCGGCGAAATATAATTAATATTAATACTTAACTAATACAATTATATAATAAGCAATAAAAAAAGTAAATATTTTTTTTGAAATTTAAAAAAATAATGTATAATAAAAAAAGAAAGGTAGGTTAAAATGAATAGTAATAATTATAACGAAGATGTACAAAAAGCACTAGCAATAGCTGAACAGCAAGAAAAAGAAGAATACGAAAACAACAAATTTTATTATGACACAAAAACATATACAACTTATTATCCATTAATACAAACAGTATTATTAATAATTATAATAATATTACTAATAATAATAGCACATAGAACAAAATATTAAAAAACCGCATGTACTACGTTGTGGGGAGACTTCGTACATGCGGTTTTTTTAACTAGACCCACCCACCAATAAAAGCCCAAAAGTTAAACATTTTAGTGGGGGTTTTACCCCCATACCCCCACTCCTAACTAAGATTACTCACGCTCTTTCTTTTTTGAGGGTCGGAGGGACACATATTTCTTCATACGCAGAAAAAAAGACATTTAATGCATATGCATATGTCTTTTTTTTGGCTTGTTCCTGTTTTTGAATAGAATATAATCTATAACAAGCAACACAAAATTTTTTTATTATGGTTATTCAAAAATCACGTCTTCCCACCCACCTTTTTAGTTTTTCAAAAATTTTGTTCAAGTCTGCAACGTGGAAAAAGCAATTAAAAACAACGTATTTTTATTCCAATTCCACCATTGTTTCAGGAACCCGATATTTTTCTTTTATTCATATTGCTTTTTTGGTTTTTCAAACTAAAAAAGTAATCAATTATGACGAAAAACATCGCCTAAAACAATGGTTTTTCTCGGCATAAAAACTCAAAATTAAACGTGCTTTTTTCACTTATGCAGACCAGAACAAATGTTTCATTTATTTTGAATAAACCCTTGGAAAACAAAGGAAAAAACTTTATTTTTTTATCAAAAAGTATTGACAAAACTACGTTGTAAGTGTATAATAATAAACATAGTTAGGGGGTGATAAAATGTCTTATATAATAAAAAAAACCAGTATAATAACTCTAGAAATAGCATACTGGTTAAACAAAATAGGTTATATAACAAACATTAAAAATGGTTATATAACTATTAGTAAAGAAGAGTAAAATCTTCTTTACTAATAAAATTATAAACTAAAATTATAAAAAAGTAAAGGAAAAAAGAAAAATGAAAACATTATTAAAATATAAAATTTTAAACAATAAAAAAGAAGCAGAAAAAACAGAAAAAAAAGTATATGTATATTATTTTGAAATTGAAAACAATTTAAATAAGAAAGGAGAAATAAAAAATGACAAAAAATATAAGAAAGAACAAAAGAAAAAATAAGAAATTAATAAGATTTTTAATGGACTGTAGATATGACAATTTTAGAGAATATATAATGAATAAATAAAAAAAGAAATACTTCTTTTTTTTATTAATAAATTAATGTATAATATTTAAAAAAAGGAGTGATAAAAAATGGAAAATGAAAAAAAGAAGTTTGATAAAGTAAAATATGACATAGAATATAGAAAAACACACTATAAAAAGTTTGTTGCAGATTTAAAAAAAGAAGATATGAGAATATTAGAAAATTATCTAAAAAAAAATAATATGACTAAAAAAGAATTTATAATGAAAGCAATAAACAAAATAAAAGATAAGTAATAAACTACTTATCTTTTATTTTTATTCTTAAGTTTTCTAGCTGTAACAATAATACGTCGAATAATATCTAATAAACCAACAACATAAACAATAGCAACTATATAAACTAAAATTTTTAAAACAATCATTTAAACTCTCCTTTATATCTATATAATTGATAATAAAGCAAATTTAATCTATTTATTAACTCTAAATAATCATCATAATTTTTTTGACCTTTTTTATAAGTTTTTAAACAAACTAAAGTTAATTCAAAAGAATTAAGTATTGTGTAAAAATCATCATAATCTAATTCTAAAAATATTCTTTTTTTCATATAAACACTCTCCTATTCAAAAATAAACTTGACGAGATCCAATAAAACAATATAAAACTTTATCACTATGAAATAATTTATTATAAAATTTATTAGCCAAATAAGGACTATCAAACTCTTTAGTAAAAATATTAGAATTTTCTTTAAAACAATAATAAACCACATAAACCAAAATAATCACTCCCCTACTACAAAACTTTTATCATATTCATTAATCAAATCATAACAATAATATTGAATAGCATTACCAAAATTATCAGAATAAACATTAGAATAAGTTTTTTTACATTGAAAAACAATATTAGCAAAAAGTATATTGTCTTTAAAATTAGATAAGTTCATGTAAACAACCTCAGGACGTTTTAAATTACGACTAAATGAATAACGACGTCTACCCCACAAACGATTATCATTGTCTTTAGTCATATACTCACTAAACTTAGACAAATAACCTACTATATTATTATCTTGAATTTTCTCTACAGAACTAAAACCATGGTTCCAAAATTTTTTTAAAAATTTAAATTCAAGCCAACCTTTCTTTTTATTATAAATAGTTTTTTCTTCTAATAATTCTAAATCATCATAATCAATATTAGTAAGTAGATGATAATGTACAGCTCCCCTCTTTTGAAATTCAGGGACAACAATATATTTAAAACTTAAATTTAATTTTTTTCTAAAATAATTACTAATAACAATAACAAATTTTCTAAAACAATCATTAGAATAAGAAATATCAGTAACGTTATCAGCAAAAGTTAAAGTAACAAAAGTCTTAAAATCTTCATAATTACATTTAACCAATCTAAATAAAGAAAATTTACTTCTATAGATATTTTTTTTTAAAATAACTTTATTTAAAGGTTCTTTTTTGTTTATTTCTTCTTCTCTTGATGCTCTTTTTTGTAATTCTTCAAATCTTTCTTTTTTTTCTTGTTCTTCAAATTGTTGTCTAAAAGATATTCGATACATAGGATTATTAATAAAATCACGATAAAACCTATCATATAATTCACTCTCCTTTCCAAACTTTAATAAATCACTCTCTTTAGTAATAACTTTAAACTTAACTTTGTCAGGTTCTAAACCTGGGTCACTTTTAATTTTAAGATGATTATATTTCCAAATTTCATACTTTCCATTACAATTAATAAGCTTAACATCATATAACATATTTTTGGTTGCAGTTATGAGACTATTATCAAGTATATAGAAAGGACTAAAGTCCTTTCTATAATCTCTCAATGCTCCTAGCATTAAGAGATTATCTATATGGCTACGATATTTTTTTTTAGAACTTCTAGTAAAAGTCATCTTTTGCGACCTCTCAAAGACTTTTTAGGAGCATCCTTATTTTGAACCACGTTGATGTCCAAAGTCTTGGACAAATCAACGTCAGGTCCAAAATAAGGAGATACATCCCATTCAACGTCTTTGTACTTCTCGATTTTTTTATAAGTATCAAAACTGTCTCTTATCTCTTTGGTATGTACAAAGAAAAACATTCCACGAATTTTTGTAAACCTTTCTTTATCAGGGTTATAATACTTAATATCACTAATTTTTACTACAGTTAAACAGCCGAAAAATGTAGTCGGCATGTATACAGTATGTGTTTGACTTCGAAATGCCTTAGGAAGTTCACTAAAAACTTGAATAGTACACAAAATAGCTTTTTTTTGTTTACGTTGTTGACAAATCTCAGCCAATACCTCAGGTGGCAAGTTTTTGCTATCTGCGTTGCTCCACCATGCTTTTATATCATCTATAACATTAACAACACCTTTTTTACCATTAGTCCTAGTAATAAGTTGTTGCCACTTGTCCAAAACATCATCTTCATACTTATAACCCATATTAGTATAGACTTTTAAATCAGGATATATTTTTTGCCATTTCCTAAGCAAATACGCAACAGTAGTACTTTTACCAGCTCCTTGCTTTCCTATAACCATATGAATTCCAAATTCACTAAAATCACTATAATCTTGATGAACATAATCATAAGCTAAACGTTTAGGAAAATCATGAAATAATCTCTTAAAAAACCCAGGAGGTTTATAAGAACCTTTATCACCAACAGGCATATAATGTTCTACATAACGATATTTAATAAAATAAAATAAATAAACTAAAATTATAAGAATTAAACCAATAACCAAAGGTAACCAAATAAAAGTCAAACTTTTTAAAAATACAAGAAAAACTTTTAAAAAACCTTTTAAAAATAAACCAAAATTTATTTTAATAAAACAACATCTCCCCTACTATTTAGATTTATGAGCAGAAAAATTTAAAGCTTTATCAGTATAATTTAAAACATAATTTATAACTCTATGAAAAATAACACCAATATTAACTAACATAACAGTACCTAAGCAAGATAAAGCAAAATCAACAGGGAAAAAATAATATATCAAATTCATCAATTTTTTAAAATTACCGCCAACTAAAAAATTATACATACTATCAGCAATAAAAATTTTATCGACTGGAAAAATATTCAAAATGGCAACAATAATAGCAATACCAATAGCTATATTTATAACAGTAGATATAGTAGATGCAACAGCAGAACCAGCAAAACTTAAAACAGCAGTGCCAATAGCTTTAATAGTAGCAACCAAAAAAACCAACTCCTTTATAAATCACTTCTAATAATTCTAAAACATTTAAAAAATGTAAAAGATGCTAAACTAAATTTAATAAAAAAGAATACAACATCACGATACTTCCAATACCAATAAGTGTCTATAACATCAACATCAACCAAATTAATGCCCCATAGATTAATATCTATACTTGGAATACGATTACAATAAGGTCTCGACATGTAAGATACTTCTCCCCCTTCTTCATAATCAGCACCAATATGAAGGCAACCATTATATTCAGTAACACTATCACGATTAACATTAAAGTCCCAAGCATCATGTATAGAAATAAATTGCCAAATAATAGGAAAACGTAATTTAAAAAAACGTAAAATCAAATCTAAAACATCATCTGTAGTCTGTTGTTCATTATCAGGAACACCGTCTCCGTCATTATCAACTTCACCCTCAGCAATACTACCAACAAACTCATCAACATATTCATCTTTAGTAGTAGTTTTTTTATTAAGTTCTTTTGTATATTCTTTTGTATCTTCATCAAAGTACAAACCAATCTTATCAACATCAAAAGTACTAGTAACTTTAGCAATATTCGAGCCTTTTTCAAAAAGTTTAAAAGTAACTTTACCATTAACACTAATATCAACAAAAAAATCATCAGAACTTTTAGAGGAAGATAAAGAAACATGTCCTTTATTTTCATCATCTCCATAATAATAAGAAACAAAATACTTATCCCAATTAGTTAAATGAACAAGAAACCTATAAGAAGTTACAACATTATTTTCATTCAAAATAATATCTTCTAAAGTAACAGAATACTCATAAGAAACAAGCTGAGGAAAACAATCTTCTTCATCAATTATACGATTTTTTGAATGATAATCGCGAACAACATTATTAGTAAGAAATTTTGTAAAACCAGCATAATTATCTTCACCAATAAAATCTTCAGCAGTCCAAAAACCAAATTTACCACTTTTAACCATAACATCACCTACATCATGTGAAGAACCCTTATTTTTTAAAGTTGGAGAACGTAAACTATTGGTTGAACCAGTACTAAAAGAAATATGTTGATTTAAATTTTCAAGTGTTTTTCCCTCTTCATCAGTAAATTGATACCATTCCAT
Organism: uncultured Bacilli bacterium; assembly: GCA_947628785.1. Lineage (GTDB taxonomy): Bacteria > Bacillota_I > Bacilli_A > RF39 > UBA660 > HGM10857. Next base: position 4,132 of record CANRBE010000032.1, on the reverse strand, counting down.
ACCAACATTAGTATTATTAGTAATACGTCTAAAATAAATAGGAGTTTTAGAAAAAAACACATGAATATAATTATCATCAATTAAATATATCCAATAAGGATATTCACTTCTTGGAAATTCCTCAAAAAATTCATGATTAGGATAATTTTCTATACCGTCACCAAAATAAACAAGATGAAAACCACTTTCATTAATAGTAGCAGTAGCTTTAAAATTATACTTACATTGACTAGTACCTAAAGTAGCTAAAACACAATAATCATAAGTATAAGAATAATCAGTATCGTAAAGAGCGAAAACTTTATTAGAAAATATTAAAAAACTAATAAAGAAAATCAATACAAAAAATCTACTTCGCATATCTTTAACACCCTAAAACCTTTCATAAATCTAAAAATGACCAACATAATAATAACCTCAATAGTAGAATATAGTTCCTCAACGGTTTCCCCACGATAACCGTCAAGATAAATTATTTTATATTCTCTTTTTTTCATAAAAAACACAAATCAGAAACTATATTGCAGAGAGTGAAAAAACTCTCTACAATATAAAACTACGCCCCTCTAATCATTCCAAATAACAAACTAATACCTTTGCGAATAGCTAAAACGCCTAAAGCAAATGGTACAGCCACAGCTAATACAGCAGTGAAATTAGTTGTTACTGGAGTTAAGTCTAGTTGTGAAAAATCATAAGTTGGAGCAGCGCTCGAAGCCTCTAGAACTTGTGGCATATGACACCCCTTTCCTAAAATTTATATAAACAAATAAATTGTTTATAACATTTTAAAAATCAAATATCCAAGAAAAAACTTTATAAACGATTTTAATAACAGCAGCTATATAAAAACAGATAGCAAAAAAGTTAAGCGAAAATAATAAATATTTTATATCAATCAAATGTTGATTTAATTCACTAATAACCTCTACGTCCATTTTTCCAATCTCCTTATAAAACCTCTTATTTTATTTTTTCTATAACTTTGAAATAATAATTTTAAATATCTTATTCGTTCACGAATTGATAAAGGAATATCAAATTGAACTATATTAGAAATATATCTTTGAGAATCTTCTCTTTTATCAAAAGTATAATTATTAGTTAAAATTCTAAAGAAAAATTCTCCTTTACAATTTACATAACAACCAACATAATGATAAGAAGAAAAATCTCTATATTTATATCGATCACCCATATAAACTTTACTCAAATCAAATATCTTTACCATTTAATTGAGAAAGTGAGTACTTAATATGAGAACTATTTCCGTCAGGAATAGCAGTTATAACAGCTTTTACTTTTCTACCAATATGTAAAAAACACTCATTAGTAACATTACCACGTCTATAGCATTTCATAACACCATAACCACAATGCTCATTGTCTTTCTCAATTGGCAAACCGTAAACAATCTCAGTCATTTTAGTAACCTCGCCAGTTTTCTTATCGGTAAAATCTAAAACACCAGCGAAAATCAATAAAATATCTTGTTCATATTTAGTTACCACTTGCAATACACCTCACAATCTATTAAAATAAAATTATATCTCACAAGCTATAAAGTATAATATTTTTTTAAAGTCCAATTAATCGAATTTAGAAGTTAACTATTTAGAAAGTACATAATAAATTATAAAATGAAAAATAATAATTATCAGCAGGTTTTAGTTAGCTTGTGAGATATACAAAGTTAGATATAAAAAATACCTAACAACAGTTAAGTATTAAAAATAAGATATGCCCTACCCTACTACAAATAAGAAATAAGACACTGTATATTATCGGCGAAAATACAGTAAAACAATCAAATGTCATTTTATGTCACTATATATTATCGGCGAAATATAAAAATGCTAAAAAATGAATAATATAATGGTATAATACCTATTTTAAAAAGTAATAATTATATAAATTATAATATATTTTATTAAATATATACTTAAACATTAAAAACAATAATTAATAATCAATACTTAATTAATTATGTATTTTATTATTAATTAAAAATATTATAAAATAATAATCAAGTCACAAAAAAAGTTCTATAATAAATAGTATTATCACCAACACTATTTAAAATAAAAAAAACCAGTATAATAACACTAGAAATAGCATACTGGTTAAATAAAATAGGTTATATAATAATTAGTAAGGAAGAATAAAAACTTCCTTACTAATAAATTATAAACTAAAATTATAAAAAAAGTAAAGAAAAAATTATATTTTTAAGTAAAAATAAGCTAATTAATAAAAACATATTTAAAATAACGTTTAAAGATACTTGTTTTGTAATAAATAAGTAGGAGAGTAACATATATATAATACATACCACTTCCCTTTTTTTAGCATAATTTTAACTTACCTAGAATAAACTATACTGGTGATAAAATATGGTATTATTTCCTTTTATATTAACATTACTTGCTGGATTATCGACAGTTTTAGGGGCTTTTTTTATCTTTTTTAATAAAGATAATAGAGTACTTGTCTCTTCCCTAGCCTTCGCATCATCAGTAATGCTTAGTGTATCATTTTTAGACTTAATTCCAGAATCTATCCATTCACTAGCTTTTATGAATACCAAAGGGGAATTATTTTTTAAAATAAGTGTATGTATTTTAATGGGTATTATAGTAGCCCATTTAGTTAATAAAGGCTCTATTTATCTAAAAGGAAGTAAACTATATAAAGTTGGTATAATATCTATGATAGCTATTATATTACATAATATTCCAGAAGGAATAGCAACCTTTATGGCTGGTAGTCAAAATATCAAACTAGGCCTTACCTTAGCGATTGCGATTGGAATTCATAATATCCCTGAAGGTATCACGATTGCTGTACCTATATATTATGCTACAGGTAATAAAACTAAAGCATTTTTATATACATTATTATCTGGACTATCTGAATTTTTAGGAGCAATTATAACCTCTTTATTTTTAAAACCATATATAGATAGTAATATTTTAGGCCTTTTATTTTCAATAATAGCTGGAATAATGATATATATTGCTACTTTAGAATTATTACCAACCGCTTTAAAATATCATCAAAAAAGAAGAATTATTTTATTCTTTATAATTGGTATTATTGTTATGTTAATTAACAGTTTATTTTTTTAAACAAAAGTGATATAATACTTTCGGTGATTATTATGATAAAATTTAATAAAGATGATATCTCCTATACATCAAAACAAGGTGATGATGGAGCTATTATTACAATGTTAGATGATAACCAATTTTACGTATTAGAAATAGAAATAAATAAAAATATTCAAATAAAATGTATAACACCTATGGCCAGTAACCAAAATGATTATAAAGTAGTTATAAATAAAACTAATCTCTTTTCTTCCTTGTTATCTTATTTATTTAATAACTACCCTACTCTAACCGATTCTTTAAATCCTAAAAAATATTTAAGAATTACCAAAGATTTTAATGATGATTTTATCTTAGAAATGTCTAAAGAATCTTGTCATGAAGATGATTTATTTTATGGTATTACTATCTACCCTAAAAAAATAGCTATTGATGGTTTGATAGATGAGGTGAATAAACTTCAAAATAATTTAGTACTGGCATCTGATAATAATAACACAATAAAAAGACCAAGTGGAATAACTAAAACACTATATAGAAAAGCAGTATAAAAGCCCTATTAAATAGGACTTTTTAATATTGGGTAATTATCTAAGATTGAAAGAATGTTCATCATTTGGATCAATTTCAAATGATTTAGAAGCTGAACTTCCATTCGAACGATTACTTTTATTCGTTTGAATATTGTTAGCTTTGTTGCTTTTATTTGATTTATTTGTTCTATCGCAACTTGATTTAGAACTATTATTCTTTTTCATTTTCATCACCCAATAATAGTATGAACTATTTTTTTTAAATTATAACAATGAATAATATTTTTTAAAAAACATAAAATAATAACAAATAGAAAGGAATTATATGAGTTTATTAAAAAAAATTTTTTATATTCTAGGAAAGTGCTTCGCAAAGATAATAAATAGCTAATAACACAGTGATAAATATAAGATAAACAGTATAATTTTTATATTTTCATCTAAAAAGATATTGACAACAAAAACGTATGTATGCTATAGTGAGTGTAC
>CANRBE010000031.1 GCA_947628785.1 uncultured Bacilli bacterium | reverse complement strand
GAGAAGGAAACTTCGAAGAAGTAGAAAAGTATGACCGTGAGGTCATGCATGCCAAACTTGTTTGGTATTTTGTTCTTTATTTTTACCTTTAATATTAGGAAGTATCGTTGGATTTATTATAAAAAATAGTATTGACTACCCTAATTTAATAAAGCCACCACTAGCTCCACCTAAAATACTATTTCCTATTATTTGGTCTATTATATATATTAATGAGTATTTCTTATTATATCTTAAAAAAGAATAATGATACTACTATCAAAGAAAGTTTAATTTACTATACTCAGTTAGGGATAAATCTTTTATGGTCAATTATTTTCTTTTTACTAAAATGGCGTTTTATAGCTATTATATGGATTATTATATTAGATATTTTAGTTATTATAATGATTAAACTATTTTTTAAAAAACAAAAAGTCGCAGCTTACTTAAATATTTTATATTTAATATGGATATTATTTGCGACTTATTTAACAATTGGAATTTATATTTTAAACTAAATTTTTTAAAAAATTATTTAGTTTTTCTTTGTCTATTTTATCAACTCTATAAGAATCTTTTATTTTACCGATAGCTTTTTTTAAAGTATTTGTATCCCATTTTTGATTAAATATTAAAGGTTCTATTTTATTTTTATATTTGATAAAACAAATAGATATTAACCAAGCATTAGCCATTACTACATAATAATTATCATCCTTTACATTTAAAGAACAAGCTATTACTTTATCTATATATTCATCATTAATATAATAAGTTAATAATAAAACTAAAGCAAAACGTATTTCAAAAGGACTTTTATTAAGTAAAGATAAAATATAAATATATCCTAAATCCAAGTCTTTTTTAAATACTTTTAAAGTAGTAACTGTAATATCATTAATAGCCCAATTAGTATTAAAAGGTAAGAATTCATCTAATAAATTAATTGTCGTTTTTAAATCTGTTTTTAAATAACCAATAATTAAGCCATGTAATAGACATTCTTCATAAGTATCATGTTTAATTATCGAAAGAAAAGAAATACCGATATTAAAAGCTATATTTTTAGCTATTTTTCTTAAAATAGGAACTCTTATTCCAATAACTTTAATATCACTAGCTAATAATTTTTTTTGAAACTGACCATATTTTTCATCTTGATTAGTATATAGATATTTTAAAAAAGCATCATAATTTTCTTTAGTTATCGGATAGGTCATTTTTAGCCTTTTCTATAACTTTAAAAAATTCTTTTTTCAATTCATCAACTCTTTTTTTAGTTTTAGCTTCAAATCTAACTGTCAAATCAGGTCCTGTATTACTAGCTCTAACTAAAGCCCAAGAATCATCAAATTCTACCCTAACCCCATCTATTGATATAACATTATAACCCTTATTTAAACAGTATTTTTTAACACTTTCAACAACTAAGAATTTAGTACTATCTGTCACTTTAATTTTATCTTCTGGTGATGAATAATACTTATTTAAATCAGCTAATAGTTCATTTAAGTTTTTATCTGTTTTTGAAATAACTTCAATTGCTCTTAACCCAGCATAAATTCCATCATCAAAACCAGGAAATTTATCTTTAAACCAAACATGTCCAGAATATTCTCCCCCAAATTCATAATTGTCCTCATTTATTTTTTTATTCATATATGAATTACCAGTTCTATACATAGTAGTTTTAAAACCTCGTTTTTCTAAATCATCGATTAAAGCTCTAGAACATTTAACATCATAAATAGCTTTTTTTTCTTTTAAATAAGGTTCTAAATGACGATATAATAAAACTAAGTATATATCGGCTCCTAGAATATTACCTAAATTATCGACAATCCCTACTCTATCGGCATCTCCATCTATACCAATTCCAATATCAAAACCCATTTCTTTTACGGTCTTAGCTAATTTTTCTTGGTTTTCTTTTACTGAAGGGTCAGGATGATGATTGGGAAAATTTGGATCAGATTCACAATAGATAAACTTAGCTTCAATATTAGGAAACATATCAACTATTTTTTTTATGATGATAGAACCTGTTCCATTACCACAATCAAAAACAGCTTTTACTTTTCTTTTTCCTAAATCGACACTATTTTTAATTAAATTCAAATATTCATCTTCTATATTCCAAGTTTTATATGTTCCAATTTTAACATCAAAATTTTGTTTAGCTGTAAAATCTCTAAAATTATAAATAGTCTTACCATAAGCATTCCCAATATAATCAAATGATATTTTAAAGCCATTATATTCTTTAGGATTGTGACTGGCAGTAATCATTATCCCATTTTTAATTTTCAGCATTTTTTTGGCAAAATAATACATAGGAGTAGTTACTAATCCTAAATCGATTATATTGGCCCCACTTTCCAAAAGACCTTTTATTAAAGATTTGTGTAAATCAGGAGAAGATAGTCTATTATCATGGCCTATTATAACTGTTTTATCTTTTATTATACTTGCAAAACTTCTTCCGATGGTATATGAAACATCTTTATTTAAATCAGTTCCATATATTCCTCTAATATCATATTCTCTAAATATTTCTTTTTTTATTGGTACTATTTTCATATTATTTCCTTTCTTAAGCATGGGGATGAAACATTTCATACTTATCTTTTAATTCTTTACTAGCAACGTGAGTATATATTTGGGTAGTTGAAATACTTGAATGACCAAGCATTTCTTGGATACTTCTTAAATCAGCTCCATTTTGTAACATGTGTGAGGCAAATGAATGTCTTAAGGTATGGAGTGAAAATTTTGTTTTAATATTTTTTTTAAGAGCTAATTCTTTAGTATATTGACCCATTCTCTGTCTAGATAAAGGCATTCCCTGGTTATTTAAAAATAAATAATCAGTTGGTTTTTTAATAAATTTATCACGGTATATGTTTATATAGTCTTTTAAAGCTTTAATAGCATAATCGCCAAGCGGAACAAAACGTTCTTTACTCCCCTTTCCTAAAACTCTAACGTTGTCATTTTCAAAACTGATATCATCTACTTTTAATGATAATAGTTCACTTATTCTAAGACCTGATGAATATAATGTTTCAAGCATAGCTTTGTTTCTGGCATCATATTTATTTTTTATATCAATACTTAGTAATTTATTTACTTCTTTGATAGATAAAACACTAGGTAAAGTTCTAACTAAACGTGGTTCTTCAATTGTTTTAGCGGGACTTATCTCAATTATTTTTTCTAATTCTAAAAAGTAGAAAAATTGTTTTAAACTAGTAATTTGATTAGCGATGGTGTAATCTTTTTTGGTTTCTTTTTTTAGTTTGGTAATATAATTTATAATATCATTTTTAGTTATTTCTAAAACATCTTTATCATCGCCAACAAATTTTTTAAATTGTTTTAAATTACTTTTGTAAGTTTTAATAGTATTTTGACTATAATTTTTATCGATAGTTAAATAATCTACCCATTTATCAATCAAATTTTCTAAACTCATAATATCGCCTCTATTTTTAAAAACTATACTTAATGTATAGTTTTTAATACCTAGTTAATGTTCCTAGTTTTTTTTCAATAGTGATAGTATAACTATTACTATTATAAGTAATGGTAATCAAAATAACATATCCTTCACTTTTAGATTCATTACCAAGTTTTATGGTTCCACTACTTTCTGTTAAATCGTAAGTAGTTGTATTAATAAATTCTAAAGTTTCGGTTAAATAAGTAATATAGTTAGTTAAATCAGCAGTAACATTACTAATATTTACATATTTATATGTTTTCTTGATATTGTTATCTTTTTTCTCGGTTTTAGTATCTTTAACACTACGGTTACCGACAATTGAAGTAATTGATGGAACAAATTCTTTATCTAATTGATACTGGGTTGGAGATTTACTTGATAAGAATAAATAATAAGAAAAAACACTTCCCGCCAACAACAAAAGAACGATTGCTAAAATGAGTAAACCAGAGTATTTCTTTTTTTCAATTACCTCTTCTTCTGGTAATTTACCTCTTGGGTGTTCAGGCATATGAACCACTACTTCTGGTTCTTTTGTATATTCTTCCAGTGGTACACTTGTATCATTTAAAGTTTGATTTTTAGTATCATCTTTAACAGGTTCACTAAAGTCTTTAATATCTGATATAGTTCCAACTGTTTGATTATCTACTAGTACTACTTTATCTTGGGAAGATGAAACTCCTTTTTTTTCGTATAAAAATTTATCAGAAATAGGAATATCATTTATATTATTAGTATTTATATTATTGTTATTATTATTATTAGTTTCACCTACTTCAACATTTGGTGTAAAACTACTAAATGGTTTTCCAATAATTTCTTCTATCGGTCTATTTAAATCTTGATTAGAATTTAAATTTTGATTAGAAGAAGTTATATTAGGAGTTTCAGGTATATTTTCAAAAGATGGTTTTGCTACTTCAACATTTTCTTTAGTTTCAGTAAAAGGCTTTAATAAACTAGCTTCATCGACCTTAGGTATTTCTTTTGGTTCAACTAAAACTGGTTTAACCTCTTCAACTTCCTTTTTTTCTTCTACTACTGGTTTTACTTGATAATCATATGTATAATCATTATTTATATAAACATCATTATTTATCGGTTTAGGATTTGAAAAACTAATCGTTTCTTTATAATCACTAGGTTTAGCATCTATAGTAATAACAGGAATATCATTATTTTTTTGATTTTCATAAATAGGGGTTTCAAAAATAGGCATTTCAATATCATGAACTGCTACTAAACTTCCACAATGTGGACATATATAACGGTCTTGATCTATTTCTTTTTTACAATTTGGACATATCATAAAATCGCTCCTATCACTTGATACCTTCCCCTATAATCATATCACATTTTTTTAAATAACAAAATATTTAAATTATTTCATACTGGCAATTGACAGTAACTTGTCATCGTGAATTAGTGTCAAATTAATTACCGTTGGATAACCTAAATCTTTTTTATAAGTTACTTTTAAGCTAACATCATAAGCATTGTCATCGCTTTTACTATCACTTTTATAAGTACTTCGTTTAATATCTGTTACTTCCACATTTGTAACATTAGGTAATTCTTGGTCTCTTTTGCCATAAGTATCATTTTCAACATATTTATAAACTGATGATTTAGCTAATTTAATAAAAGTATCTTCAAAATCACTATAAACAAATTGTCTTCCCCCAATATCATTTTTATTAATTGCAGCATCTAAACTATAAAAGTCAGTAATAAATAATTGACTAACTAAAGATGCATACTCTTGTTCATCGACAGTTTCTTTTTCTAGTTCTTTTTTAAGTTTATTGAATAAGCTTTTAAAATATTTGGTATCTGTTTCTTCTAGTTTATATCCATAATTACTAATTTCATTAACTACTTGGACCTCACTAGATTTTCCTTTACTTTTTAAACTATTTTTTATATCTAGTACACAATATACTAAAATACCTATTGTTATTACAAAAAATAGTACCACTAAAGGCCAACTTTTTAATTTCCTTTTAGTTCTTTTTTCACTTCTCATAAGTATTCTCCTTTATAACTACTTCATCTTCTTTACTTCTTTTTATCAAATCATAAATGATTATTGAGTCAGATATAGATTTTACTTTTTCAGCATATTCATCAAGTTCTTTAAGTTCATCCATATTGACGGCTGTATTTGAATCTAATAGTTTAAATTCACCTTTACTATGATTGTAATATACTTTATCTGTTATCCAATTACCAGTTGAAAATATAACTATATTATTATCAATACTGAAAATATCATGTCCTAAAGCATAAGGATTTTTAAAACCTAACATGTTTCCTAAAGTTGGCTGAACATCATACATACCCATTACTTTAGTTTGTTCTCCTTGTATTTGCTTTCTTAATTTTTCATCGTTAGTCCAAATGATAAATGGTACTTTTCTATTCATTTCGTATTCATAGTAATCAATATCATGATAATCAGGATCATCCTTATCTAAAACAGAATCAGTTTTATAATCGTAATTATAAAATCTTAAGTATTCACTTTTTTTAAGTTTAGCATCATGATCTCCATAAATTACTAGTACGGTATTATCTAACAAACCATTTTCTTCTAATTCTTGAACAAATTGACCTAAAGCTTCATCGGCATAATGAGCTGATTTAAAGTAATATCCTAGTTTAGTTCCTTCCATGTATGGAGCTATTTTTTCTTCATTAGTTACTTCATCTTTATAATGATAACTAACATCGAAGTCACTATAAGCTTCTCCTTTATTGTTAAAAGGGGTATGGTTACTTAACATAATTAGGTTACCAAAATAATTACCATGTTCTTCACTAACTTTTTTAATTTTATCGATTGCTTGATGGAAGAAAGACTTATCTGATAGACCAAGTCCGACAACATCATCGATAACAAAATCTTTGTTGTAACAATAAAAGTAATTATATCCAAGACTTTTATGTAGAGCTTGACGGTTCCAAAATGAACAATTATTACCATGCATACTAAAAGTATAGTAATTCATTTGTTTTAATAGTTTTTGGGTAGTAGTATATTCTCTATCAAAGTAACTAATTGATACAGTACCACTACTAGATGGTAGTAATGATGAAGAGTTAGTAAATTCACTATCACTACTTGTTCCGACACTTTCTTGAGCATAGAAGTTAGAAAAATACATTCCTTCACTAGCTAATTTTTTTAAATTAGGAACAACATCTTGACCGTTAAAAGAAGTATTTAACAAGAATGTCTGCATACTTTCAGCATGTATCATAATAATATTTTTACCCTTTAGTATGTTTGTGTATTTGTTTTCTTTTACTTCTTCTTTTTCTTTTTCTTCGTAAAATTCCTTAAATTTTTTAACGGCTTCATCATAACCAAATAAAGGGTTTAATTTAGCTTGAACAGTCGCAACTAAATCATTTACTTGATAAACTAAAATACCGTATTTTGATACTATATAATCACGATTCCACTGTTTATTTAATCTACTTATATCAGTTGATGTCAAAGTAGAAATAAATAAACCAATTACAATGATACCAACAGCCATAGTATTTAAAGCTCTTATTTTACCATTTTCTAGTTTACTGACTTTTTTAAAGTATTGTTTTCTTTTTAAGTATTGATTTAAGCAAATCATCGCTATTATTTGATAGAAAAAAACAAAGTCTTTAGCTTCTAAAACATTTTGGACAACTGCATCTGAAACATCAGTTAGTTGAGATGATGTTTTTAAAAGGGAAAATGATACAAAGGAAAAAAAGTTACTATAATACATACTGTTTATAAAACAACATAAAGTAATAATTATAGACCAAATAAAGAAGTATTTAAATTGATGTTTAGGTTTTATAAAATAACCAATCGCTCCAACAATCAAAATAAAACCTGTATCCGCTAACATTGGACTTATATCAAAAGCTTTTAAAGTAAATATTCTAACTAACGATGCACTTATTATGGATGTTAGTAAAAAGGTAAAAAACAAAATGTTAGTTTTTATATATTTAATTACTTTTTCCCATATTTTTTTAAAATCTATATCTAATTTTTGATTTCTTTTTAAGGTCGGTTTTGTTTTAGAATTATTCACAAAATTCACCTCTCTATACTTATACAGTATAGCATGTTTTTTAATTTTTTTAAAGGTTTATTTTGTTTTATTTTTTTTACGTGTCAATTTATTGTTTATGTTATTATTTTTTATTATGACTGATTTTATAATCTTTTTTAAAATATTTTTTTAATTATCTTAGTTATTTTATTACTAATTCATCAAAACTTTATAAATTTTGTTAAAGTTCATTAAAATAACTTTATTACATCTAAAAATATGATAAATATTTACTATTTACCACTTTTCAATATATCTGCTAAATATAATTCATCTCTATCGTGTTGTCGTTTATAGGTTTTATACTTTTTAATGCTATTAATTAGATTTTTAACATTAGAACCACTATAGTAGTTTTCTAAAAATTCTGATGACTGATCATATTTCTTGCCATTATATTTTATGTTTTTCTTTGCAAATGTTTTTGGGGACTGAAAACTTTTTACTTTTTCATATTCTTTTTCTAAGCCTTCATTTAATATTAAAAGTATTTCTAATTCTGGTTTTGTACAATACTTAAATATTTCTTTCTTTGATACAATACCTTTCAAATCATTAGGAATAGGTAATTTATCGTTTTGTTTATCACCTACTCTATATACTTTTACTGGTAATCCATAGTGTTTTAATTCAGATTTAATTGTTGGATTGCTTAATTGTCTAATTGGATAAGGCCTACGACCAATTAAATCATCTCTTGTAAAACAAAAAGCATCAGCATCTAACAAATGATTTAATAAAACTTCCTCATTTCGGCCTTCACACATTAATAATATTCTCACTACATTAATTCCTTTTTAAAATTCATTAATGCATCATAACTTACATTGGTATTGAATTCATTATTATAAAATTTATTGCTCTTAGACAATTCTGATCTGAATTTATAATTTTTATGCATATTTTCTAATTTTATTGCATCATCATATTTACTTATATAGATATTATCGCTTCTACTAAATAAATCAAGTATTTCACAATAATGAGTAGTAAATATTAGTGTTGCATTCTTTTTATTTACTGATTTATCTTTATAAAGATTAACCAAATTTTCAACCAATGTCTTATGAAAATGATTTTCAATTTCATCAATTATTAAATCAGATCCTGTTCTTAATGAATACACTACAAACGTAAATAAACCAAATCCTTTGGTTGTCCCACTTGATAGTATTTCATATAATTCAGAACTTGATACTTCCTTAGTTGTTTTATTTGTATAATTAATTCTATATTTATTTTCGTTTATCATTTTTATATTATCTAAATGTTCATCAAACATTTTTAAAAGTGACGTGATAACTTTTAAATTATTATTCAAAAGTTTGTATACATTGAAAGCTTTAGCATAATCTCTGTAAATATAATCATCACTTGAGCAATATATTCCTCTTAATGAAATATCTTTCAATAAAGAATATATCATTGAAGTATCTTCTGGCAATTTCATTTCTGGTTTTACTTCTTCAAATTTTTCATAATTAAATAATTCTTTTACATGTGCTTTCTTGTATTCTCTTTTGTATAATTTTTCATTTTTAAAGAAAATAGATGTATTATCAACTGAATTTACATTTTTATATAAATCTGTTAAATATCTATAAATTGCTCCTTCATAATAAAAGGTAATATCTAAATTAAGTGGTTTATCAATAAATTTAAAAATACTTCTTGAACTGTTAATTCTATAATTAGAGAAAATATCATATATTATTGATAATAGTTCTACTACTGTAGTTTTTCCAGATGCATTCTTTCCAATAATACCTAATGTTGTGAAAACATATAAATTGTCAGCTATTTCTTGTAATTCAAATTCTTTATCTGCTGCAGTTTTATTTCCTGTTGGTACAAAAGATATTGTGAAATTTTTTTCGCACAACTTAAAATTGTTGGCAACAACCCTTAAAACCTTCATTTTAATTCTCCTTATCCTATATTTATTATAACATATATTTTTCAAAAAAACATTTTTTTTGTTTTTTTGGTAATTTTGATGTATATAATATCCTATTTTCTTTAAAAAATCAAGCATTTCTTTAATATTATATGTAAAATCATTTGGATGATACACTTTTAATTATAGATAATTATTCATCCTCTTTTTCATTACTAATTCTCTTTAGATAATCTTTATTATTATCAATATTTATTTAAGAATTAAAAATATCAACAAAAAAAGATTTATTAAATAATAAATCTAACTTGTTTTTTCTCTTTTAAAAACACTTATAAATCTTTTAAATAAATTACCAGATGAATAATTTAAAATACCTTCTTTATAAACGGGAAGTCCATATTTAATAAATATATAATTAACTATTAATTGAATGATTATACCAACAATAACATCAAAAACAGTAATTTGTCCCAAAACAAGTAAAGAAGGAGCTAAAATAGCTGAAATAAAAGGTAGATAAGACATAACTCTAATAAAAATAGAACCGTGAAAAGTACCAGCCATGATAGCTAAATAATAACCAATTAAAAGTAAAAACATAATCGGTGTTTGAATTTGTTGAAACTCTTCAGAACTGGTAGTAATACTAGCTAAAATACCAGCTAATAAAGAATACCCTAAAAATGTAACAACAACTAATATAAGTAAAATAGGTAACCAACTAATTATTTTACTCATAAAATCAGTTCCTATTACATTACTGGTTATAGTTAAAATAGTATTAGTTAAATTAGAATTACTACTTCCTAATAAATTCTTAATAAAAAATCCAATTCCTCCATAAATAAAAAGTAAAACACCTTGAAAAATTACAAATATATTACTAGCTAATATCTTAGAGTAAAAATGTGCTTTAGGAGAGACATTCGATATAATTATTTCCATTCCTCTAGTACTTTTTTCATCATTTATTTCTGCACCTATCATTTGAATTAAAAAGACTGTTAACATAAAAATAGGTAGAATGACAAAAGGAAAAATAGTAGTCATAATCATACTCATACTTTCTTCATCACTTTTTTTGTCTTTGTTTAAATATTCCCTTTTGATTTCAACAGGACTAGATATTTTCTCTAGCTCTTCCATATCAATATTTGATAAAGCTTTGGCAACGGTCATCTTAGCTTGATTAATAGCTGTTGATAAAATCTGGTAATCATATGTTTCTAAATAGTTATTAGTAATAACTGTTACATCAAGAGTATTTGTTTCATCCTCTTTTAAAACAATACCGATAATTTTTTGGTTATCAGCCATTTCTTTTTTTAATTCTTGTTTACTTTTTTCATATTTCTTAACTTCATATGAACCATAATTAGCTAAATTACTAGTACTTTCAATACTAGCTTTTAAAGGTTCATAAGTGTAAGTAGTATTATCTAAAATATAAATTGGAGTGGCACTCGTAAAATCTCCTCCAAATAAAGAAATAACATGGTCAATATTAACAACAACACATATAGCTAAAAGTAATAAAACATTGACAACTATAAACCATTTACTTTTTAGTTTTTTAAGTAAACTGGTTTTAGTTAAAAACAAACATTTACTTGCCATAAGCTACACCTACCTTATCTATAAATATTTCATTTAGACTTGGTTCTTCAACCACAAATTTAGTTATTTGATATTTTTTGATTATATCAAATACTTGACTTGTGATTTCCATTTTTTCAACACTTATTTTGTATTCATCATTTAAAGGAACAACTTCTAAAACTCCTTTTATTTTTTTAATTTTTTCAATATCTATATCTCCCTTGATAAAGATATTTTTCTTTTGATATGATTTTTTAATATCATTTAAATTACCTTGTAAAACTGTTTTACCATCTTTTAAAACCACTAATTTTTTACAGAACTGTTCTACATGTTCCATTCGGTGGGAAGAGAAAATAATCATACTTCCCTTACTAGCTAATTCTTCTATTTCTTCACAAAATTGTTTGACATTAAAAGGATCTAACCCCACAAATGGTTCATCTAGTATTAATAACTTAGGATTATTTATAATCGCACTGATAAACTGTATTTTTTGTTGATTACCTTTACTTAGTTCTTTAATCTTTTTATTTTTGTATTTTTCAATATCAAATTTTTTTAAATAATAATCTAACTTAGTTTCAATATCTTTTTCATTCATACCTTTAAGTCGACCATAAAATTTTATTTGTTCTAAAACAGTTAGTTTAGTAAGTAAGCTTCTTTCTTCAGTTAAAAAACCAATTTGGTCAGTTAGATTATAATCTATTTTTTTACCATTTAAGAAAATATTACCACTACTTGGAGTAAGTAGTCCCATAATCATTCTAAAAGTTGTGGTTTTACCAGCTCCATTAATACCAAGTAGACCAAATATTTCTCCTTCTTTTACTTCAAAGCTTAGATTATCAACCGCTAATAATTTACCATAATATTTAGTTATGTTTTCTACTTTTAACACATTATCACCTACTTAATTATATAAAAGATATTCTAGCGTTGTCAACGAACAAAATACCAAACAAGTTTGGCATGCATGACCTCACAGTCATACTTTTCTACTTCCTCGAAGTTTCCTTCTCCATAGACCAATGTCGGATAGTCGCTACCCTATTTTTGCCTTTCTTATTTTGCCATCTGTTCTATTTCTTTCATGTATTTTTTTATTCCTTCAAACATTA
>CANRBE010000030.1 GCA_947628785.1 uncultured Bacilli bacterium | reverse complement strand
TAGTTAAAAAACTAACTAGAAAGAATATTAAATTGTAAGTTAAAATAACTTACAAAATATATTATACGAGGATGTGACATAATGAAAAAGCATTTAGTGATTGTAGAATCACCAGCTAAAACAAAATCAATTAGTAAATATTTAGGTGATGATTATAAAGTAGTATCTTCTAAAGGACATATTAGAGATTTAGCGACCCGTGGTAAATTTGGACTAGGTGTTGATATAGATAATCATTTTGCTCCAACATATGTAGCTATTAAGGGTAAAAAGAAGGATATAGATGAACTTAAAAAAGACGTTAAAAACTCAGATTTTGTTTATCTCGCAACTGACCCTGACCGTGAAGGTGAAGCTATCAGTTGGCATTTATATGATGCTTTAGGTTTAAAAGATGATGAATATAACCGAATAGTTTTTAATGAAATAACTAAAAAAGCTGTTCAAGATTCTTTAAAAAATGCTAGAAAAATAGATAAAGATTTAGTAAATTCTCAAGAAGCTAGAAGAATATTAGATAGAATTATCGGTTTTAGACTAAGTAAATTAATTCAATCTAAAACAAGTGGTAGTAGTGCTGGTAGAGTACAAAGTGTCGCTTTAAAACTAATTGTTGATAGAGAAAGAGAAATAACTAGTTTTAAAAGTGAAGAATATTGGACTATTAAAGCTTTATTTAATGAATTAGAAGCGGAATTATTTGAGTATAAAACTGATAAAGTAAAAATAAACAATGAAGAAGAAGCTAATCAAATATTAGATAAATTAAAAAGTGAATATGAAGTAATAGATGTAAGTAAAAAAGAAACCAAAAAACAAAGTAAACTTCCTTTTACTACTAGTACACTACAACAAGAAGCTTCGTCTAAATTAGGGATGACTCCTAAAAAAACTATGATGATAGCTCAAAAGTTGTATGAAGGAATTGAACTAGAAAATGAAACTGTCGGTTTAATTTCTTATATGCGTACTGATTCAGTTAGATTTTCAGATGAATTTGTTGGTAGTACTTTTAAATATATTGAAGAAAATTATGGTAAAAATTATGTTGGATTTGTAAAAAAAGGAAAGGCTAAAGATAATGTTCAAGATGCTCATGAGGCTATTAGACCAACTAGTATATTAAGAACACCTATGAATGTAAAACCATTTTTAAGTACTGATGAGTTTAAATTATATCGACTTATATATTTTAGAGCTTTATCAAGTCTTATGGCTCCAGCTTTAGTAAATCATACTACAATTACTTTAAATAACGAGGATTATCATTTTAAAGCAACAGGTCAAGTTATTACTTTTGATGGTTATTTAAAAGTATATGGTGAGTATGAAACAACCAAAGAAAATGAATTACCTGATATTGTAGTAAATAATAAGTTAAAAGCTAAAGAAGTAAAGAAAGAACAACATTTTACTCAACCACCAGCTCGTTATACTGAGGCAACTTTAGTTAAAGAAATGGATGAACTAGGAATTGGAAGACCAAGTACTTATTCACCTACTTTAGATAGAATTAAATCTAGAGGCTATGTAATAATTGAAGACAAAAAATTAGTACCAACTGAAATAGGTTTTGAAATAACTGATAAATTACAAGAGTATTTTAGTCATTTAATTAATGTAAAATATACTAAAAATATGGAAAGTGATTTAGATGATATTTCTGAAGGAAAAAAAGTATGGTATCAAATTGTTGAAAATTTTTATAATGAATTTGAACCATCAGTAGAGAAAGCTTTTGACAGTTTAGAAAAAAAAGAACCAGAAAAAACTGGTGAAGATTGTCCTAAGTGTGGAAGTCCTTTAGTTATTAGATTAGGTAAGTATGGACAGTTTGTAGCATGCAGTAATTATCCAACTTGTAAATATATAAAACAAGAACCTAGAGAAGAACAAATTATTTGTGATTGTCCAAATTGTGATGGCAAGATAGTCTTAAAAAGAAGTAGAAAAGGTAAAGTATTTTATGGATGTAATAATTACCCTAAATGTAAAACAGCTTTCTGGGACCAACCTACAGGTGATAAATGTCCAGAATGTGGAAATTTATTGGTAAGTAAGGGTAAAAAAATTAAGTGTTCATCTTGTGATTTTATCAAGGAATAGTATTGACTTTTAAATTTTAAAATATTATTATTTTAGTAAGGGGGAATAAGTATGTATGTAAATGATTACTATGAGAATAAAAAGGGAAATAAAATCTTATTTATTATTATTATTGCCGTACTATTTATTCTAGGTGTTATCTTTTTATTTATCAGAATTCCTTCTAAAAATATGAAAGATGATTCTAAAAAACAAGAAGAAGTTAGAGGTAAAATAGAAGAAAAGGAAGATAAAAAAAATACTAAAGATAAAAGTAAACAAGAAGATTTAAAACAAGAAGATGAAACTATTAAACAAAATCAAGAGGAAAAAAACTCTTTAGAAGAAAAGACAACTGAAGAAGATAACAAAATTGAAGAAACTAAAACAACTGAAAAAAAAGTGGTAAAAAAATCAACTACTAAAAAGAATATTTCTAAAACACCAAGAAGACAAAGTGGAGTAATTGCGTCTATTAAAACTTATTATAATTAGATTTGATTAATCAAATCTTTTTTAATTTTATATTGACAATTATGTATGTAAGTGTTACAATAACAAACATATTTGAGGGGGGATGATTATATGAATTTTAATGATTATTATTATGCTTTAAAAAGAAAATTAATGGGGAAAGGACATATAGTAGTTGGAGTAGTATTAGTTACTTTATTTTCATATATTGGAATATGTTTATTACCTCAGAAAAATCTAGAACAAACTAAAAAAGAATATTTTAAAAGTAATAATAATTCAATAGTAAAAAAAGAAATCAACAAAAGAATTACCCAAGCTATAGAAAATAGTGATGAAATAGAAAACAAGTTAGCTAATAAAAATAACTTATCAACTGAAAATAATGAAACAGTTATTGAAAACACTTTAAATTTAACACAAACAAACGAAAGTAATACTAGTGAACAAATCAAAAAAGATAAAGAAACTAATAACTCTTTACCAAAGGAAACTAATATTACTAGTAATACTCCTGTTAAAGTAGAACAATCAAATAGTAATAAAGAAGAAAAACAAGAAGAAACTTTAAAATCAGAAGATAATTTAATAAATGAAAATCAAGAGAAAAAAGTTCAAAATATAATGAACAATATTGGAGTATTAATTCAAAACATTCCTACTGGAACAACTATGTATGAAATAAATGACATCGAAGAAGATGATACTTTAGATAATAATACTTTAGAAGACGAAAAATTATATGAAATAATAGATATAGAAACAGAAGAAGATACAAAAGATAGTATAAGTGAGGAAACTAATAAAACAACTAACAAAACAACAGATAATACAACAAATAAAACAACTAACAAGACAACAAAAACAACCACTAAAAAAGTAAAAAATGGTTGGTATAAAGAGGGTAAATATACTTATTACTATAAAAATGGTAAAAAATTAAAAGATACCTATATAAATTATATATATGTTGATTCCAAGGGAAGAAAACAAGATAAAATGGGAAGCTTTACAGCTACCTTATATGGAGCCAGAGCTTGGGCTAATCAAACTTTAAATATTCGTTCTAAAGCTAACTCTTCATCAAGCATTATCGGTACTGTTCCAACTGGTGGTAAAGTTACTATTTTATCTGGAGAAAGTACTACTTACTATTTAAAAGTAAAATATGGAAGCAAAACTGGATATGTGTATGCTGGTTATTTAATGATTAACTTACCAGATGTAATGCCTGATTTATATTATAATATAACTAATTCTAGTGGAAGTATTTATAAATCTGCTGGTTATTCAATACCTGGTATTACTGGTAAAAACTTATATGGATTTAAAAAACAACAAAATAACAAAATTGATAAAAAAACCTATTATGCACCACTTTTATATCCTGTAGCTAAACAACTACAAAAAGCTTATAATAAAGCTAAAAAAGAAGGATATAGTTTTAAAATATACGATACTTATCGTCCAAGAGATATAACCTTAACTATTAGTTCTAAATTAGGAAGTTTATATAATAGTAATTCAAAAGTAAGAAAAGCTATAAATTATGATAAAAACGGAGCTTATTGGGGACAAGGTTGGTTCTTAGCTCAAACTGTATCTAACCATAATAGAGGGATTGCTTTAGATATGACTTTAACAAATTCTAAAGGAAAAGAATATACTATGCAATCTAAAATGCATACCTTAGATACTACTTCATTAGTAAAATATAACAATAAAAATGCTAATAAATTAAGAAATATTATGACTAATGCTGGTTTCGAAACTTTATCAAGTGAATGGTGGCATTTTGAAGAAGTATCTTATAAAAGCAGTCCTTACAATAGTTTTAGAATAAAATAAAAAGCACATTTAGTGCTTTTTTATAGTGTACAAAATCCAGTAGCTTTATTGATAACTAAACTAGTTATAATCATGATGATACCAGCTAAAATAACTCCACAAGTGGCAGCTATAAGAGATTTTTTCTTATCCATATCTAATAAAGAAGCTATCAAAGAACCAGTCCAAGCACCAGTTCCCGGTAAAGGTATACCAACAAATAAAAATAAACCAATATATTTTAATCTTTCTATTTTATCCTTTTTTTCATTAGCTTTCTTTTCAACTTTATGGACCACTTTACTTAAAAATTTAGTTTTTTTAAGTCGATCAAAAATAGGTGTTATAAACCATAAAATAAAAGGTATTGGTATTATATTACCGATAATACATATAATAAAACTTTTTATAGGATCTAAACATAAAAATGATGAAGCCGCTAAGATTCCACCTCTAAGTTCTAATATCGGAATCATTGATATAAGAAAGACAATTAAATAAGGCATTGATTTTAAACCATCAAACAATGATAGAAAAAAACTGACTAAATGTTTCATAAGTTCACCTCTTACACATTATAATTAAAAATTTAGCTTGTGTCAATCTTTGAAATAACATAAGTGTTAATAAAATAAGGTTGACAGACATATATAAAAATGATAGAATATTATCTAGATTAAGGAGGTGCTTTATGGCCGTTAAATTAAGATTAAAAAGAATGGGAGCTAAAAAAAGACCATTTTACCGTATAGTTGCTGCTGACTCTCGTAGTCCAAGAGATGGAAAAACTATTGATGAAATAGGTTATTATGACCCAATGAAAGAACCAGCCGATATTAAGATAGATGAAGTAAAAGCTATTGACTGGATGAAAAAAGGAGCTCAACCTACTGATACAGTTCGTTCTTTATTTAAAAATCAAGGTATTATGAAAAAGTACCATGAAGATAGAATGACTAAAAAAGGAGCTTAAATATGGATATAGTAGCATTTGTAACATTTTTAATTCAAAATATGGTATCTGATAGGGATGCTGTTAGAGTTAAACAATTTGATGATGAAGATTTTATTACGATTGAAGTATTAGTGGATAAAGAAGATATGGGAAAAATAATTGGTAAAAATGGAGCAACTGCCAATTCTATTAGAACCTTAATTCAAACTGTCGCTTATGTTCATCAAATGAAAAAAGTAAAAATAAATTTTGATTCTTTTTAAAATAGGTTTTTACCTATTTTTTCTTTTTGTAACCTAGTTGTAACTTTAAATATAATATACTTGTATTGAAAGAAAGGAGTTTATATGGAAATATTAAAAGTAGAAAATTTGACCAAAATATATGGAAAAAACACTACTAAAGTAGTTGCTTTAGATAATGTCTCATTTAGTGTTGATAAAGGAGAATTTGTTGCTATTGTTGGGAAAAGTGGAAGCGGTAAATCAACTTTACTTCATTTGATTGGAGGAGTAGATAGGCCCACATCAGGAAAAGTATATATTGACGATAAAGATATTTTTAGCTTTGATGATGATAAATTAGCTATATTTAGAAGAAGACAAGTAGGATTAATCTATCAATTTTATAATTTAATTCCTATTTTAAATGTTGAAGAAAATATATCTTTACCTCTAGAATTAGACAATAGAAAAGTCTCTAAAAAGAAAATGAACGATATATTAAATTTACTAGGTCTACAAAATAGAAGATATCATTTACCTAATGAATTATCAGGAGGTCAACAACAAAGAACTAGTATTGGAAGAGCAATAATAACTAATCCAACAATAATATTAGCTGATGAACCAACTGGTAACTTAGATACTAAAGCTAGTGATGAAGTAGTAGCTTTATTAAAAAAATATAATAAAGATTTAAAACAAACTATTATTATGATTACTCATAATATGGAAATAGCTTCAATAGCTGATCGAATAATCAAACTAGAAGATGGCAAAATTGTATCAGGGGGGTAAGTATGAAGTTATTAAATAAATTAACTATAAAAAATTTAAAACTTAATAAGAAAAGAACTATTGTAACTATTATTGGTATTACTTTATCAGTTTCTTTAATGGTAGCTGTTTCATCTATTTATTCTAGTTTGATTTATTCGGGTATTAAATTTGAAATATATGAAAGAGGTGATTTTCATGTTGCTTATTTAGATGTTCCTGTTAATGATTTAACAATTTTTAAAAATAATAGATTAATAAAAGATATTTATTTAACTAAAAATATTGGTTATGCTAATTTAAAGGAATCAAAAAATAAAGATAAACCTTATATTTTTATTAAAGCTTTTACAAATAAAGCTTTAAATAATTTGTCAGTTAAATTAAAAGAGGGAAGACTTCCTAAAAATGATAATGAAATTTTAATACCTACCCATTTAAAAACTAATGGTCGGGTTAATTTAAAAGTAAATGATAAAATTACTTTAGAAGTAGGAAAAAGAGTTTCAGAAAATAATCAAGAATTAAATCAAAATGATAGTTATTTAAGTAACGGTCAGGAAAAAATAATTGATACTTACAAAAAAACTTTTAAAATAGTTGGGTTAATAGAAAGACCAGCTAATAATATTGAAAGTTATGAGTCACCAGGCTATACATTTATTACTTATGCTAGTTCAAATGATATAAAAGATAAAGTTGATGTTTATGCTAAATACAATAAAAAGGGAGTAAAAAATAATTATAGTGTTACAGCATCTATTTTAAAAATTGATGAAGAAATTTATAAAAAAAGTCAAACAGAAAGTAATTTTAGTAAAAAAGAATTAGAAAAAATAAATGCTGAATTAGCTAAAGCTAAATATAAAAATATCAGTAATGAATATCTTTTGTTATTAGAGACTAATCCTATTTTTAGTGAAGGAATGGGCGAGCTAGGTTATGCGGTAGTAGTAGTTTTAATAATTATTGTTGTTACTTCTATCTTTTGTATCAAAAATAGTTTTGATATATCTATTACAGAAAAAATTAAACAATATGGGATGTTTAGAAGTATTGGGGCTACTAAAAAACAAATCAGAAGAAATGTTTTTTATGAAGCTAGTATTTTAGGATTAATTGGTATTCCCCTAGGTTTAATATTTGGACTTTTAGCGACTTTTATTCTAGTTATTGTTTGTAATCATTTTCTTGGTGAAGCTTTAACGGACGGTTTAAAACTATATTTCTCTTTTTCAGTAGTTTCTATTATTTTATCAATTATTCTTGGTATTATAACGATTTATTTTTCAGCTTTTAAAAGTGCTAGAAAAGCATCTAAAGTATCACCAATAGATTCTATTAGAAATAGTGCTAATATAAAAATAAAAACTAAACAGTTAAAAAGCTTTAAATTTATTAAAAAAATATTTGGTGTTGGTGGAGATATATCTTATAAGAATTTAAAAAGAA
The DNA here is from genome assembly GCA_947628785.1 of uncultured Bacilli bacterium. Classification (GTDB taxonomy): domain Bacteria; phylum Bacillota_I; class Bacilli_A; order RF39; family UBA660; genus HGM10857. The sequence goes on along the minus strand of CANRBE010000030.1, from coordinate 4,876 downwards.
ATAAGAAAAAATATCGAACTACCGTAATATCTATTATTTTATCAGTTGCTATTTTTATTGCTCTTTCAACTTTTATGGATTTAGCTTTTAAAAGTATTAAAGCTGATATAATAACTTATGATTATAATATCAGTATGCAAGTTTTTGATAAAGATGTTCATAGTAAAGCTTTAGAAACTATTAATTTAGATGGTGTTAAAAATTATAGTGTTATTAAATCTAATAGTTTAACTATAAATAAACCTAAATTTTCTAAAAACTATTTAAAAATTTCAAAAGAAAATAATTTAGAGATAGATAATGATATATTTTTAGTAGCTGTTAGTGAAAAAGAATATCAAAGTTTTATTAAAAATTTAGGATTTGATTATAATGAAATAAAAGATAAAGGAATTTTATATGATACTATGAATTTAAATTATTATAGTAAAAAAGATAAGAAAAATAAAGAATACTATACTAGAAAATATGACTATCAAAAAGGAGATTTTATTGAAGGTAATGTTAGTGGTAGTGAAACAAAATTTTCAATAGAAATAGCTAAAGTTGTCGATAAAGAACCTTTTATCGGTGATGATTTAAGAAATATACTTATAGTAAGTAATAGTTTATTTGAAAAATATGTATCTAGTGAAAGAATGGAAATATATTATGATGCTAAAGATGCTAGTAAGTTACAAGATGATATTGATGATATTATGAAAGATACTGAATTTTATGTTAATAATATTGAAGAAAATGCTAAAATAATGAATAATTTATTTACTTTAATTGGAATATTCTTATATGGTTTTATCATTGTTATTTCCTTAATTGGTATTACTAATATTTTCAATACTATTACAACTAGTATGGAACTTAGAAAACAGGAATTTGCTATGCTTAAATCAATTGGTATGACTAAAGCAGAGTTTAACAAAATGATTAGATTAGAAAGCATTTTTATGGGGGTTAAGTCATTACTATTTGGTATTACAATTGGTTGTATTTTATCTTACTTATTATATAAAATATTAGTAGTTCCTGGTAAAATGTTTACTTTCCCAACAGTCGCAATTTTAATTTCAATTATAGTAGTTTTCTTACTTATTACAATTATTATGAAGTATTCAATTAATAAAATTAATAAACAAAATACAATTGAAACTATAAGATGTGAAAATATTTAAAAGGGCTAGTTTTAAGTCCTTTTTACCTTATTAAAACTGCACAGCAAAAGCTTTAAAAACTGCACAATAAAAACCTTAAAAGTTGCACAATGAAATTATTTTTGATATATTAAATATAAATTTTAAGAGGGTGAAATATGCATATTTTACTTGTAGAAGATAATCTATCTATTATTAAAGGACTAGAGTATTCCTTAGTAAAAAATAATTACCAGTTTAGTTATAAAACAACCATTAATGAAACTAAAGAATACTTAAATAAAAACAAAGTAGATTTAATAATACTAGATATTACCTTACCAGATGGTAATGGTTTTGACCTATTTTTAAACACTATAAAAAATAAAAAAATACCAACTATTTTTTTAACTGCTCAAGATGAAGAAGAATATATAGTAAAAGGTTTAGAAATAGGCGGTGAAGATTATTTAACCAAACCATTTAGTACCAAAGAATTATTAGTAAGAATAAATAAAATACTAAAACGCAATCAAAATTCAAGTATTATTAAAGTTAAAGATATTAGTTTTGATATGGATAAAATGATTGTTTTAAAAGGGAATAACAAAATAGATCTAACTTCTTTAGAATTAAAACTATTACATTTGTTATTTTTAAACATCAACAAAGTAGTTAGTCGAAATACCATTTTAGATAAAATATGGGAGTGGACTGGTAATGATGTTGATAATCATACTGTTACAGTCTATTTTAAAAGAATAAGAGAAAAAATCAAAAGTGATATTATCATTACTATTAAAGGAATAGGGTATCGAATTGATATTTAAAAATAAAATAGATTTAAAAAAATATTTGTTTTTTACTATGATAGTATCACTTATTTTAACTTTAATATTTATAATTTTAAATATAAATGAGTATCAAACAATAACTAAAAACTATAACAATAAAATAGTTGGTATCATTATTAAAATAAAAGAAAAATATCCAAATATTAAAGAAGATGAAATAATGGATATTTTAAACAGTAAAAATAAAAATATCGATATTTTTTCTAAATATGGTATTGATATAAATAAAGAATCTTTAGTTTTATTAAATGAACAAAAGCACTATTTATTTTTAATAATTAATTTATTACTTTTTATTATTACAATTATTATTATAATTACTATATTTTTAAAATATGAACAGAAAAAAGATAAACAATTAAAAGAAATAACTAAATATATAGAAGAAATAAATAAAAAAAATTATACTTTACATATCGATGAAATATCTGAAGATGAATTATCCATTTTAAAAAATGAAATATATAAAACAACTATCTTGTTAAAAGAAAGTGCTGATAATTCCTTAAAAGATAAAAAGAATTTAAAAAAATCTTTAGAAGATATATCTCATCAATTAAAAACTCCATTAACTTCTATATTAATTATTTTAGATAATTTAATTGATAATCAAAGTATGGATAATCAGACTAGACAAGATTTTATTAGAATTTTAAAAAGAGAAGTTATGAATACTAATTTTTTAGTTCAAAATATTTTGAAACTATCTAAATTAGATTCTAATACTATTCAATTTAATAAAAAAGAATATTTAGTTAAAGATATTATCGATAAGTCTTTAAAAAATGTTTCAGTAATTTGTGATTTAAAAAATATAAAGTATATAGTTAAAGGAGATAATAAAATTAAAATATATTGTGATTTTAATTGGCAAGTAGAAGCTATTAGTAATATCATTAAAAATTGTTTAGATTACTCTAAAGAAAACAGTAAAATCATTATTAGCTATGAAGAAAAAAACGTTTATACCTTAATTAAAATAAAAGATTTTGGAAGTGGCATTTTAAAAAGTGACATACCCTATATATTTCAAAGATTTTATAAAGGTAAAAATTCTAATTCAGATAGTATTGGAATAGGTCTTGCTTTAGCTAAATCAATAATAAATGAAGATAATGGTAATATAAATGTAAATAGTAGTAAAGATGGAACAGAATTTATAATTAAATATTTTAAATTATAAAAAATGACTGATTAAAGTCATTTTTATAGCTTTTTAGAAGTATAATTTATGTATCTATTTTCATCAGTTAATACAATTGTATTATCCTTAGTTTTAATAATAACACCAGGATGTTTTTCTTTGTAATTTTTTGAAACATATCCTTTTGGTTCAATCGATTCTATATTATCTATTCCTAAAATATTTCTAAATGATTCATTAAATTCTTCATCGACATAAATGGTATTGTAAAAATAAGCCATCATTATTAAATCGTTTTCCATTGGTGAATTATATTTAGTTTCATAAAAATATTTTATTGCTTTGTATATCTGGTCATTGTTATCTTTAAAATCTTTTTTGTCTTGACTAGTAGGATGTGGGGCATTAGCTTTTCCCAAAGTAGCGAAAACTAAATCTAAGCATTTATAGAAATTGTGAATATTATTTTTATCTATTCCAATATTTTCTAAGTAATCTGTTATGTAAAAATTATCAGAATCGTATTTATAAGTGCGTATGGTATTTTCATCTAGTATTTCACATAAAGCATAGGTAATTGGCATCAACCATTCATAACCACCATTTCCTTTTTGATTAGAAAAATCTTCTAAATATTCTCGGGCAAATAATTCATTAATCATTTCTTCTAAATTATTTGTACTTAAACCTAAATTTAAGTATATTTTTTCTAAAGAATCTCCTAAATCACCATTTATGGAAAGTAAAAATTTTCTTTTATTTAATAAATGATTTACTTCGTGAATTAAATCTGATTTATCGCAATTTTCAAACTTACTACAAATATAACTATCATTTGAAAGATTACCAATAATTTTATGGTTATCTAAGTTTTTATAGTCTTCAGGAGAAATATAACCAAACATTTCAATTAAATTTCTATCTTTTCCCATAAATGTATATTGAGCACTAATAAAGTAAGAATTTATTATTTGGTCAAAAGTTTTTGTTTTTTCATCGTAATTTTTTAAAACAGGAAAATATTTTATATTTAATTCTGATAAATTACGTTTTATTTGCTCTAAATCCATATAATCTATATTTTCTAAAATTTCATTTTTTAATCCGTTAATTAAGAAATTTTTTTCAGAATCAGTTAAATTAGTATTGTTATTTATAGTTTCTATTATTTCATTATATGAATAATCACTATTATTTTTAGCCATAGTTTTATTTTTATATAAAGAATCAACATAGTAATCCATTTTAAAGACAACTTCATTATTTGGAACAATTGGAAATGAACTTAAAATGATAGCAGAAGATACTAAAACTGTTGTTAAAACACCTCCAATTTTTACTAAGATTTTAAATTTGTCTTTTAAGTTATTTATTCCATTTTTATTCATATAATTATTTTGATTATTGTATAAACAGTTTAAAAATTTTAATGTTTCATTATCTAAATATGATATTTTATCATTAACAATTTGATAAAATGAATATAATTTATTTTTTTCATTATATAATACTTTAATACTTTTATCATTAATATTGATAGGTTCTAATTCTAATAAATATTTTTTATCACCGACGATAAAATTATAAATACTTCTAATAATAAAATTTTCTTTTTTATTTAAATTAGTATCTATAGTAGAACCATTTTTAATACCAAATACTATGTTATTATTATAATAATAAGCTACATATGTTGAACCATTAAAATTATATTCTAATATTTCATATTTTTCCATCTAACCACCTCTTTA
>CANRBE010000029.1 GCA_947628785.1 uncultured Bacilli bacterium | reverse complement strand
TATTGAACTGGTATACCTTGTTTTAATAGTTTTAAATCATTTTCATAAGTATCAGGATTGCCATATTTTTTTAAATACTCAATCATTATTCACCTTTTAACTTACGATTTTGATCCTCAGCAATTAAAGCTTCAATAATACCATCTAATTCTCCCTGCATAACCCTATCTAAAGAATTAGTTGTATAACCAATACGATGATCTGTAACTCTATTTTGTGGATAATTGTAAGTTCTAATTTTCTCTGAACGGTCACCAGTTCCTATCTTACTTCTTCTAACTTCTCCTAATTCTTTATCTCTTTCTTGTAACTTCAAATCATATAATCTAGTCTTTAAAATTTTAATCGCTTTTTCCTTATTTTTTATTTGACTTCTTTCAGTTTGTGAATAGACAATAATACCTGTTGGTATATGAGTAAGTCTAACAGCACTGTCAGTAGTATTTACTCCTTGTCCACCACAACCACTACTTCTAGTTATATCAATCCTTACCTCATTCATATCAAGTTCAAAATCAAAATCTTCAGCTTCAGGCATAACTAAAACAGTGGCAGTTGAAGTATGGACCCGTCCACCTGTTTCTGTAACTGGTACTCTTTGAACCCTGTGAGCTCCACTTTCATATTTAAGCTTAGAATAAACATTATCCCCTTTAACCATAAAACTAATTAAAGAATAACCACCAGCTTCTTTAGCTTCACTTTCCAAAATTTCTACTTGCCAGTTTTTTTTATCACAATATTTATGATACATATCAAACAAATCACCCGCAAAGATATTACCTTCATCTCCACCAGCGGCTCCCCTAATTTCAATGATGACATTTTTTAAATCATTAGGGTCTTTAGGTAATAAAAGAATTTCTATTTCTTTTTCAAAACTTTCTATTTGGTCATTTAAAGAAGCTAATTCTTCTTTAGCCATTTCTCCTAATTCTTTATCCTTACACATTTCGATAGCTTGTTTTCTATCATCTAATAGTTTTTTATACTTTTGATAAGCATCATAAGCTTCTTTTAAAGTTGCTTGTTCTTTAGTTAAAACTAAAGTCTTTTTAATATCTGATAATACCTCTTCTTGCATCAGTTCTTTATTCAATTCAAGATATCTATCTTCTATAGCTTGTAATCTTTCAATCAAACAAATCACCCTTTCTTTAAAGATTATACTATACTTTTTATTTATATTCAAATAAAATAAAGAATGATTTAGTCATTCTTTATTCTTTTATATTCTAAATTAAAATATCTATCTGTCATACCAGCTATAAAATCAACAACTATTTTTTTATTATCTTCATTTTTATATTTGGTACTTTGTTTATCTAAAAAAACATCAAAAATAGGTGATTTTCTATTTTCATTTAAATCCTTTAAATAACTATCAAACAAACACCTAAACATTTTCTCATAGTTTTTTATTTGACGTTTAGTATTAGCTTTACTATAAATATATTCATAATTAAATTTTTTTAAAGCTTTCATACTATTAAATACCTTATCAGACATACATAAATATGATTTATCATAACTATTTTCTAAAATATCACAAATTAAAGTATTAACTATTTCTCTATTAGTACTACCCAAAATATCAGTAATTTCTTTTGGAATATCTTTTTTATCTAAAACACCAAGTTCACAAGCATCTAAAATATCCCTACCTAAATAACTGATAATATCACTGATACGAACAACACAACCTTCTAATGTCATCGGTATTATTTTATCTATATTAATTCCTTTTTCTAAATCATTTACTTGTTTTAAAAATTCTTCCTTAGTTTTAACAACAGGTTCATATTTTTTAAGTTCCAACTCTCCATTATGACATAACATGCCATCTAAAACCTGTAATGATAAATTAGTATCTTCTAAAACCATCATGTTTCTAACACTTTGAACATTATGATAAAATCTACCTATATTTTCTTCTTGACATATCTTATCTAAAATATGTTCTCCAACATGTCCATATGGTACATGTCCTAAATCGTGACCTAAAGCAATAGCTTCAATCAAATCTTCATTTAAATTTAAAGCTCTACCTATTGTTCTAGCTATTTTAGAAACTAATTGAACATGGACCATTCTTTTGCTTATTAAATCATCTAAACTGTTAGAAAACACTTGGGTTTTACCCATGTATCTTGTGTAACAACTAGAATGAATTATCCTATCTACATCTCTAAAAAAATTAGGTCTAAAATCTTTGGTTTCTTTTTTAAATCTGATACTTTCTTTATCTAAAGTAGCATATTTACTATATGATGATTCTATTTTAATCATTCGTTTTTCTAAATCTAAATAAATATCTTTATTCATATTTACCTTCTATAATTAGATATATAGCTTCTAATATCTTATCAACATTACTAATATCCGTTCCTCCACCTTGGGCAAAAGTTTTAGAACCTCCACCATTACCAAGACATTTTACTGAAGCTCTTTTGACTAAATTACCCATATCAAAAGGAACATTTTTAGATGATTTAGCAATAAAATTAACATCATCACCTTTAATCGAAGCTATAAAAATAACACAATTTTGATGTTTATTTTCTAAAGCATCAACTACTTCTTTTAAAGCATCCAAGTCATAGTTTTCTATTTTCATAATAATTGTATTATAACCATTTACTTCTTTTAAACACTCATCAAATTTATCAACATCTTTTAAAGCTTGTTCTACTCTTAATTTATGATAATTTTTTTCTAAAGAACTAACTATATTTCTAATATTATCTACTTCTTCCATATTAAAAATAATATCTTGATAACATTTAGGAGCATCATTATTGATATTAAATATCTCATAATCAACTTTTAAATCAAGTCCATGACTAGCCGATGATTCAATTATTTTTTTAGCTTTTTCTAGTAAAGACATCATAATATCATTATAAGGTTTGATACTTTCAAATAAAACTTTATTAATATTAGTATCAGTTGCTGCTTCAACTCTATATAAATTACTTCCTTTAGACTCTAAAGATTTAATCGCAAATGAATTTATATCTTTAGTATTTGAAACATGACATCCCCCACAAAGTTCCACACTATCAGCAATTGTAACTACTCTTACTTTATCTTTATATTTATCACTAAATAATGCCATAGCATTTGTTTTTAAAGCATCATCTAAACTCATTATTTCAGTTTTAGTATCGACATTTAAATTGATTTTATCATTTACTAGTTTTTCTATTTTTACAATCTCTTTTCTAGATATTTTATATTCATATCTAAAATCAAATCTAAGTCTTTCATCATCAACATAAGAACCCATTTGATGAACATCAGTAGATAAAATATCTCTTAAAGCTTTTTGAAGTAAGTGAGTAGCACTATGGTTTTTTCTTATTTTATCTCTTTTTTCTTGATCAACTTTAGCTATTACCTCATCTCCTACTTTAAAAGGGTTGGATGAGATAACATGGTGAAATACTTGTCCATTTGGTCCTTTAAATAAATCGAGTACTTTTATATCATCAATTAAACCACTATCAGATACCTGTCCTCCACTTTCTGAATAAAATGGTGTTTCATCTAAAACTATGTATCCATCACCAAATAAAGTGTCAATAAATTTTTCATTATCAAATATCGCAATTATTTTACTTTTACTTTCTAATTTATCATACCCAACAAATTTACTTGGTAATTTAAAATCAAGTAGTTCTTTATTTTGCATATGCATACTATTTTGTTTTTGTCTAGCTTGACTAGATAAAGATTGTTGTTTTTTCATAAAATCATCAAAATCATCTTTAGATAGATAAAAACCTTTTTCTTTAGCTAATTCTAAGGTAAGTTCAAAAGGAAATCCATAAGTATCATATAATCTAAAAGCATCTTCACCACTTATTCTTTTATCAGAAGTTTTAGAAAATATTTCATTTAGTTTTTTAAGTCCATTTTCTAAAGTTCTTCTAAATAATTCTTCTTCTTGACTAATTTTATATTTTATAATATTGATATTATCTTTAATTTCTGGATAAGCTTCATACATATTAGAAACTACTACATCAACTAATTCATTTAAAAATGGTCTATCAATACCTAATTGTTTTCCATATCTTATAGCTCTTCTTATAAGTCTTCTTAAAACATAATCTCTTTTGGTATTACCAAAACTAGCCCCATCAGCTAAAGCAAAAGTTAAAGCCCTAATATGGTCAGCGATAACTTTAAAAGCTACTTCACCATGATATGTTTTGCCACTAATACTTTCTATCTTACGAATAATTGGCATAAACAAATCTGTTTCATAATTTGTTTCCTTTTCTTGTAAAACTAGACACATTCTCTCTAAGCCCATACCTGTATCAATATTTTTACTAGGAAGTTCTTGGTAATTTTTTCTATCAACTCCTTCTTTGGCATTATACTGACTAAAAACATTATTCCAAATTTCAATATAACGGTCATTTTCTATTTCATCCGTTAATAGTTTAATACCAAGTTTATCTTTGTCATATTTTTCTCCTCTATCATAAAAAATCTCACTATCTGGTCCACTTGGTCCTGGTCCAATTTCCCAAAAATTACCTTCTAATTTGATAATATGGTCTTCACTAATACCAGCTTCTATCCAGTAATTATAAGCTTCCATATCAGTTGGATAAACTGTTACATATAGTTTATTTTTATCCATTTCTAACCATTCAACTAAAAACTCATAACTCCAAAAAATAGCTTCTTTTTTAAAATAATCACCAATAGAAAAATTACCTAACATTTCAAAAAAAGTATGATGTCTCGCCGTCAAGCCAACATTTTCAATATCGTTAGTTCTAATACATTTTTGACTACTAGCAAGCCTTTTACTAGGTGGGGTTAAAGTTCCATCAAAATAACTTTTTAAAGGAGTTACTCCCGCATTAATCCAAAGTAGTGATTTATCATTTTCAGGGATTAGTGGTGCACTAGGTATTATTAAATGTTGTTTACTCTTCCAAAATGTAAACCATAAATTTCTTATTTCATTACTTGTTAATTTCTTCATTTTCTACCTCACTTACTATTTTTAAAGCATTGTTTTTTAAATCTTCTAAAGTATAATTATTATCGATAATAAAATCAAAATCATGGTAATTATCTAAAGATGTTTCGGTTATATGATTTTTCTCAATTTTCGATAATTCATCTGTTTTTCTTTTAATAAGGATTGTTACACTATTTGGATAAACTTTTTTGATTTCTTTTATTTCATTAACCATTCTAGTATCATCAATAAATATAACATCATAAAAATCTTTATATATATAAATATCTTCTAGCATTCTCCTTGAAAAGTAAAAGGGGTCATAATCTCTTATTAAAGTACCCACCTTTTGCATAAAACTTCTCGGTTTAGTTTCCTCTAATCCATCCCAGCCTGTAATATTTTTAGTGTATTTTCTTAAATAAAAAGTATATTTTAATTCAATATATTTTTTATCTTTATAATATTCTTTTAATATATCTACTAACGTATCTTTTCCACTTCTAGCTTTACCACATATGATATATATTTTTTTAAGTTTCATTTAATCCCTCTTCTTCTAAATAATCGAATAAATCATACTTTTCTTCTAAAAACATAAATATAGCTTTTAAAACACCAATAGTAGGAGTTGATATAACCATTCCAAGAATACCAAAAAAGTGTCCAAAAACAAGTAACCCTAGCATGATTGTCACGGGATGTAATTTAGTAGATTTGGCCATGATAAGAGGTTGTAATAGATTTCCTTCAAGTCCTTGTATTAAAACTAAAGCAATAAGTGTTAAAATACCACAAGATGGACTAATTGAAAAACCAACTATAACAGCTGGAATACCACCTATATAAGGTCCAGCATAAGGAATTACATTCGTAATACCACAGAAAAGTCCAAATAGTAATGGAGCTTTTAAACCTGTTAGGAAAAAGGCTATGGAACTAACCATAAAAATAAGTAAGGAATCTAGTATTGCTCCAGTTACAAAATTACGACAAGTAGTATTGATTAAATTAAGTAAGTTTTCTGTATCTTGACGTAGTTTTTTTGGAATAAATACTATCCAAGCTTCAGCTTCTTTAAAATTCATTAAAAGGTAAAAACCAATTATCAAACCAACTAAAATAAAACCAAGTCCTGAAAAAATTGATTTGATAACTTTAAAAGAAACTTCTGGTAATGATTTAGTTAAATTTTCTCCAAAATTTTCAATTGAATTATAAATATTTTGTTTGATACTAGTTATATCAATTGAATCGATACTTTGAAATTTACTAAATAAGTTATCTCCCCAATCATAAATAGTATTTAAAATTGATGGAATATTACTAGCAAAATCATTTATTTGGTCAGCTAAAAGAGGTATTATTGTACTTAAAAGTAAATAGATAAAGCCAAGCAGTAAAATATAAGTAAGCAAAGTACCTAGTCCTCTTCTTACCCCCTTTTCTTCTAAAAAAGTTACAAAGGGATTAAACAACCAAGCAATGAAAAAACCGATAAAAAGTGGAGAGACAATTCCAAGAATTGACAAAATGGTTTTAATAATATTCCACTCTTTACAAATGATTGTTACTAAATAAATAGCTATTATTATAGCCAAAAAGTAAACTATTTTTAATATGTTTTTAGATAATGATAAAACTTCATTAATTTTAGGTATATCAATACCTTGATTATTTTTATTCTTTTTAAGCATAAGACCATCCTCACTATTTTTATTATAACAAATATTTATCATCTTTGCTATTAATATATTTTAAAACTTCATCAATAGTTTTTTTAAAATCAGTAAAGTTTACATCAAACCAAGTAACATCTAATTGATGATTAAACCACGTATATTGTTTTTTCGCATATCTTCTACTATTTTGTTTTATTTTATTTAAAGCTTCTTCTTTAGTTATTTTATGTTCGAAATATAAAAAAAGTTCTTTATAGCCAATCGGTGTCATAATAGCTTTGGTTTTGATATTTTTTTTATATAATTTAAAAGCTTCTTCTAATAAACCATCTTCTACCATTATACCTACTCTTTTATCAATTCTTTCATATAAAGTTTTTCTGTCAGTTGTAAGACCAATTATAATTGTATCATAAAGTAATTTATCAGTTTTGTTTTCTCTAATTGAAGTATGATGATTATGGTAGTAATTTAAAAATCTAATTAATCGTTTACGGTTATTTAGATGAATATCTACCTTACTATCTATTTTCTTTACTTTATCATAAAGTTCTTGATTAGATAAATTATCATAAAGATTTACTTTTTCTTCTTTTTTAAATTGGTAATCAAAAAGAGTAGCTTTAATATATAAACCAGTTCCCCCAACTAGTATTGGTACGTGTCCTCTTTTTTTTATTTCTTCTATTTTTAATCTAGCATCTTTTTGAAAATCACAGACTGTATAATCTTCTGATATATCCTTAATATCTAATAAGTGATGAGGGATATTTTCCATTTCTTCTTTAGTTACTTTGGCTGTTGCGATATTTAAGTCTTTATAAATTTGGGTACTATCACAATTTATAATTTCTCCATTTAATTTTTTAGCTAGTTCTATACTTAGTTTAGTTTTACCAACTCCAGTTGGTCCACAAATAACAATTACTTTTTCCATAAATACCTATTCAATTAACATACTATCGCCGAATGAAAAAAACCGATATTTATTTTTAATTGCTTCTTTATATGCTTGCATGATAAATTCTTTTGTCGCAAATGAACTAACTAACATCATTAAAGTAGATTTTGGTAAGTGAAAATTAGTTATTAAAGAATCGACAGCCTGCCATTTATAACCTGGATATATAAATATATCTGTATAACCACTACACTCCCTAAATTCATGGTATAAATTCATGATGGTCTCAAGCGTTCTAGTAGTAGTAGTTCCAACACTTACAATCCGTTTGTTATTTTTTTTAGCTTCATTTAAAATTGAAGCAGTTTTTTTATCCATTTGGTAGTATTCTTTATGCATTTTATGTTTAGTAACATCACTGACACTAACTGGTCTAAAAGTAGATAAACCAACATGTAAGGTAATATAACAAATAGTTACTTTTTTTTCTTTTAGTTTCAAAAGAAGTTCTTTAGTAAAATGCAACCCAGCAGTAGGAGCTGCTGCACTACCTATTTTTTTAGCATACACTGTTTGATATCTATCTTTATCTTTTAATTTTTCATGGATATATGGAGGTAAGGGCATCTCACCTAGTTTATCTAGTATTTCATATAGTATTCCTTGATATATAAGTTCTAAAATACATACTCCTTCTTCTTTTTTTTCTAGACATTTAGCTTTTAAAATGCCATCACCAAAAGTAATAATAGTTCCTTTTTTTATTTTTTTAGCTTTTTTTACCAAACACTCCCACTTGTTACATCCTAAATCGTTTAAAAGTAATATTTCTATTAAAGCTTTAGTTTCTTCTTTTATTCCATAAAGTCTAGCTGGCATTACTTTAGTATCATTTAAAACTAAAACATCATTTTCATTTAAATATGAAGTTATATCATAAAAATGTTTATGTTCAATGGTTTTATTTTTTCTATTTAATACTAAAAGTCTTGAATCACTTCTTTTTTCAACAGGAGTTTGAGCTATTAATTCATTAGGTAAATCAAAATCAAAGTCTTCAGTTTTCATAAATTCTCCTTTACTTTATTATTATCTGGTACTACTTCATATAAACTACCACTTTTTTTACTTACTTCATTTTTTAAAATATTAATATCTTCTAAAGTTAGATATTTTTCATTAGCGATAACTACTAAACTATCATCTGGATATTTAGAAATATCTGAAATTCCACAATATTGATACATAAAGAATCTTATATTGGCAATTATTTCATTTAAGTTTTTGTCATAAGAAAAGTCTAAATATTTTTGATAAAGATTATAATCACTTGCTAAGTAATAGTTTAATAAAGCTAACATATAAATTGGATGTCTATCTTCTCTACTTAAGGTATAAACTAAACCATTAGAATCAATTACTGAGTTTTCTAAGGGCAGGTTAAGTTTATGTATATTCAAAGTTTTATCATCTAAAGTGGGAATTTTAAAAGCTTTATTTTTACCTATTTCTAAAATAAGACCTTGTCTACCTAAAATTGTATTTTTAACTAAAAAAGGATTATAAATAACATACCCTAGCTTTCTAGTTACAAAGTCTAAATAGGGAGTAAAGGTATGATAGTTTTTAGAAAAGTTTAAAAAACATTGTTTATTTTCTAAAGATTCTTGACAATATTTTTCAGTTAACAACTTTGAATATTTAAGTAAATTATAATAAGGGATAGGTATAAAAGAACCATCTTTTTTAATTAGTCCAGTTTTCACTTATCACCTTTAAAGGGGATATTTAAATGGTCGTAAGCTAACTTAGTTACCATTCTCCCTCTAGCCGTTCTTTTTAAAAGTCCTCTTTGAAGTAAGTATGGTTCATAGACATCTTCTATTGTTGTTTGTTCTTCCCCAATTGATGAGGCGATAGCTTCAATCCCAACTGGTCCCCCATTAAATTTTTCAATAATACTTTTAAGTAAATGGTAATCGGTATCATCAAGACCTAGTTCATCTATTTTTAATTTATCTAAAGCTAATTTAGTTATTTTTAAATCGATATTACCATCACTTAATACTTGGGCATAATCTCTAACTCTTTTAAATAATCTATTCGCAATACGTGGAGTTCCTCTACTTCTTCTAGCTAGTTCTAATGCCGCATCACTAGTAATAGGACAGTTTAAAACTTTACTGGTTCTATTTACAATTGCTGTTAATTCTGAGTCATTATAAAATTTTAATTTTGCAACTATTCCAAATCTATCTCTTAAAGGACTTGATAAATCACCTGCTCTAGTAGTTGCCCCAACAAGAGTAAATGGAGGAAGGTCAATTGTGATATTTCGGCTAGTTGAACTATCACTACCAACCATTATTTCTAATTTAAAATCTTCCATTGCTGAATAAAGTATTTCTTCGATGTATTTAGGAATTCTATGTATTTCATCAATAAATAAAACATCATAATCATCTAAACTAGATAGTATCGCCGCTAAATCACCTGATTTTTCTATTGATGGACCAGTCACTGTTTTAATAGATGTCCCCATTTCATTAGCGATTATATGAGCTAGTGTTGTTTTTCCTAAACCTGGTGGACCATATAGTAAAACATGGTCTAAAGCTTCATTTCTAAATTTAGCTGCTTTAATAAAAATTTTTATGTTTTCTTTAGCTTCAGTTTGACCGATATATTCATCCATTATCTGTGGTCTTAATTCTATATCTTTATCTTCTTCTAGTATTTCACTAGTTATTATTCTATCCATATTCACCTCTATTTTAATAGTAATTTTAATGCTTCTTTAATTTGTTCTTCTAAGTTATTACTAGTGATATTAGGAGTTATTTTATTTATATCACCTTTTTTATATCCTAAAGCTAGTAAGGCTTCTTCTAACTCTTCGGTTTTTATTAAATTAGTATTTTGGCAAGTTACAAGTTTTCCTTTTAAATCAAGGATTATTTGTCTAGCTACTTTATCGCCAATTTTAGGAAATTTTTTTAAAAAGTTAACGTTTTCATTATCGATGGCTTCAATTATTTGACTATGGTCACTCGCTAAAAAAGGAAGAGCCATCTTACAGCCAACCCCTTTAACACTGATAAGTTTTAAAAATAGTTGTTTTTCTTCGATATTTTTAAAACCATATAGTGATATTTCATCTTCTTTAACATATTGATATACATATATTTTAACTATTTCATCTTTTTTAAAAGAATAAGGACTAGCGGTATTTATTCTATAACCAATACCACTTTGTTCTACTGTAATAGCATCACTTTCTATTTCTTTTATAATTCCACATATATAACTATACATATTTACTCCTCATCTATTTTCAAAACTGATAAAAATGCTTCTTGAGGTATTTCGATATTACCTACCATTTTCATTCGTTTTTTACCTTCTTTTTGTTTTTCTAAAAGTTTTCTTTTACGACTGACATCCCCACCATAACATTTAGCTAAAACATTTTTTCTTAAAGCTTTAATTGTTTCTCTAGCTATAATCTTAGCTCCAATAGCTGCTTGAATAGGTACTTCAAATTGTTGTCTTGGTATTTGTTTTTTTAAGTTTTCTACTATTTTTTTACCTATTTTGTATGAAAAATCTTTATGGACTATTAAACTTAGAGCATCGACTATACTACCATTTATTAAAATGTCCATTCGAACTAAATTACTACTTCTATAACCGATTAGTTCATAGTCAAAAGATGCATATCCTTTGGTACTAGATTTTAATCGATCAAAAAAATCATAGACAATTTCTGATAGGGGTATTTCATAGTGAATATTAACTCTTTTTTCATCTAAATATTCCATACTGATATATTTACCTCTTTTGTTTTGACATAGTTCCATAATAGGTCCAATATAAATACTTGGAACAAAAATAGATGTTCTAATAAATGGTTCTTTAATATCAGCAATCATAGCTCTATCTGGCATCGTGCTTGGACTATCTATTAAGATATTAGTGTTATCGGTTTTTAATACATCGTAAATTACTGAAGGAGAAGTAGCAATAATATTTATTCCAAATTCTCTTTCAATTCGCTCTTCTATTATCTCCATATGTAAAAGTCCTAAAAAACCACATCTAAATCCAAAACCTAAAGCTTTAGATGTTTCTGGTAGAAATTCTAAGGCGGCATCATTTAGTTTTAGTTTTCCTAAAGCTTCTTTTAATTCTTCAAATTGATTAGTACTAGTTGGATATAATCCACAAAATACCATCGGTTTCATCGGTTTGTAACCAGGTAGGGCTTTTATTTTACTACCTGATTTAATAATAGTATCCCCCACTTTTACATCTTCTATTGATTTTATCGCTGCACAAACATATCCAACTTCACCAGCTTTTAGTTCATCTTTTTTTATCTCATGGGGATTATGTATTCCAAGTTCTACTACTTCATATGTTGCATGAGTAGCTTTCATTTCAATTTTGTCTTTTAATTTAATCGAACCATTTACAACTCTAACTAAAGCAACTATCCCACGGTAAGAATCAAAATAGCTATCAAAAATCAAAGCTTGCAAAGGCTTTTTTAAATCTCCTTTAGGAGGACTTATTCTATCTACTATTGCATCTAAAAGTTTATCAATACCCTCTCCTGTTTTAGCACTAGTTAAAATTATTTCATTTTTATCAAACCCAAAAGTATCCATTAGTTCTTTAGTTACTTTTTCGATATTAGCATTTGGCAAATCTATTTTATTGATAACGGGGATAATAGTAAGGTTATTATCTAAAGCTAGGTATAAATTAGCTAGTGTTTGGGCTTCTATTCCCTGGGCTGCATCCACAATTAAAATGGCTCCTTCACAAGCAGCTAAAGACCTTGATACTTCATAGGAAAAATCTACATGACCTGGTGTATCAATTAAGTGAAGTAAATATTCTTCATTATCTTTTTGGTATTTTAGTTGGACTGCATTTAGTTTAATGGTGATACCTCTTTCTCTTTCAAGGTCCATACTATCTAAAAGTTGGTCTTTTTTTTCTCTTTCTTGAATAGCTCCTGTTTTTTCTAGTATACGGTCAGCTAGAGTACTTTTCCCATGGTCAATATGAGCTATAATTGAAAAATTACGGATGTTTTCTTGTTTCATTTGTATCACCTTTTTCCTTGATTTATTATAACATATGGAATACTTATAAGCAATGTTTTAAGTTAAATACCAGCTAAGGATATATTGATTTTATTAATATTATTGTTGTTTTATATTTAACATATATTAGTTTACTTTTTTATTTTTTTAACAATATTTCGTAAATTTTTAGACTAAAGTCCGCTTTTTAACGGATTTTTTTCTTTACTAGATTTAATGCCGTTTTTAGAAGATAA
>CANRBE010000028.1 GCA_947628785.1 uncultured Bacilli bacterium | reverse complement strand
TTTTAACCTATGAAAATTATACCATTAATTAACGAATTTACTAATACTTTTAACGAAATTTTTAAAGAAAATTTAAAATTGTTAACTGAAAAAGTAAATTCCAGTTTCAATAATTATATATTTTCACTTAATAGTGGCTTTTTTATTTGATAAATTTAAAATCAACTTCATTTTAAGTACTTTGTTCATCTTCATACATAATTAATGCTGAAAAACAATATATTTGTTCTTCTCCAGATATAGCTATAGCTACCTGAAATTTAATATCGACAACATTAGAGTTTTTACTAATAAATTCATTAATACTTTGTTCTAAGTCTTTTTCATGACTTTCATCAATTACTTTAACTTTCATTTAATCACCAAATATATTCTAACAAAAGAAAAAAGAATTTTTTGTCAATCCTTTAATTCTTTTCTAGTTTCTTTATATTTAGGATAATATTTATTTACTTGATTCCAAAAAGATTTAGAATGGTCAAAAAATACAAAATGACTTAATTCATGAACAATAACATAATCTAAACATTCCCTATTATATCTAACTAATTCACTATTTAAAGTTATGGTATTATTTTTTCTATTACATACTCCCCATCTAGTTTTCATTTTTCTGATTTTTAATTTAGGATAAGGTATTTTTTCTTGATACTTTTTATACCAATAATCTAGTTGTTGATTAAAAACTTTTTCTATTTCTTTTTTTAACCATTTTTCTAAAGTAATTAAAGAAGGAGTTATAATAGTATCACTTATTGTAACTTCTTTTGAAGTTGGAATAATGATTACTTCATAAGGTTTACCCCATAAATAAAATTTTTGATTTTTTTCTTGTTTTTTTTCTAATTTATTTAAACAATTAAGAATATATTTTTTATTTTTTTCAATTAATTTTAATATTTGTTTATTAGTAACTAAATATGAAGTTGTTACATGAATAATGTTATTTTCTTTTACCCTTATATATGTATTTTTGATTTTTTTCTTTTCTATTTTTATTGTAACATCATAATCATCTATTTTATAATTCATAAATCCTCCAAGAAAAAAAGAACTAAGTTCTTTTTTATTTTATTGGTGAAAAGATAAATAATATATTAATTAATACTATTACTAATAGAAGCACTAATAATATTTTGAAAGCTCCTTTTAGATAATCTTTCCAAGTTAAATCTGATAAACCTAAACCAGCTACTAAAACAGCACTAGTTGGTAAAATCATCATCATAAATCCAAATACACTAGCCATTGTAACTTGAGCAAAAGCAGTATGACCAGAGAATATTGTTGTTATTGGTTGTTGTAATATCATACCAACATATTGTAATTCTTGGAACATTGTTGAACTAACTACAGTTGTTCCCATTAATCTTAATACATTAACTATATTAAATCCTGCTGTTTTACCTAAGATGAAACCAGAAACGCTTGAGAAGAATAATGAATTTCCAGCGGCAAATGAAGATATAATTGCACAATATATTACATTAACTAACACTACTACTAATGCAGTTGGTAACATTTGTTTAACTCCACTAATAAATCCATCAAAAGCTTCTTTAAAAGATAATTTATATCCTTTAGCAAGTATTAAAATAGTTATAATTAAAGTAATTAATAAATTATAGTTACCCCAAGCTCCAATTTGATATTTAAATAAACTATTACCAGTTCCTAAAATATTAGCAAATATAGCATGTTTATTTATTTTAAAATTAACTATTCCATTATATATATCTTGGAAAAATTTAAAGTTAAATGCTCCAGTCCAATTATACATACCAATTAAATTAATTAATACAAGGAATGTAACTAAGAAAACTAAAGGCCAAACTTTTCTTTTTTCCCCAGTACTTGGCTCATATAATAAATAAGTTGTTTTTTCTTCTTTAATTTTTTCTTTAGTTTCTTCTTTTTTAGCTCTACCTCTTTTAGGGGATACTTTACTTGTTTGTTTTTTAGTTTTAGCTGGTTTTTTAATTAATAAGAATAATAATAAAACTAAGATACAAACAACAAATAAAGTTATTTTCATAATCATGTAATCTAGTGTATCATTACCAAATAGTATGTAAAAATAATTTACTGTTTCATTTTGGTATCCAAAAATATTAGCTAAATTACCTACTAACATAGCTCCTACAGTTGCCATGAAAGCTGTTACTTTATCATAACCTAGTAAACATATTACTGTTACAAAAAATGGTACCAATACAAGTAGTGGCCAAGATAAAGTTGTAAATGATGATAAAATAGCAAACAATAAAACACTGATTAAAATAAATAATTTTTTATGTTTTTCAAATTTTTTGACAGTTTTATCAACTAGTTGTGGATATACCAAAGCTTTATTCATAACTCCATATAATCCACCAATTAATAATATTATAGCACCAAATACTGAAAAGCATATTCCAATAAAATTAGTGCTAAAGAATGTGGCAATTGGATACATTATTATATCTGCTAGTCCTAATGGTGTGGTTGTATCTGTTGTTAAAGTAGCCCCAGAAAAGCTACCACCAGGTATAATCCAAGTTAGGACAACATAAAGTAAAAATAAAACCCCAACTGCTATTAATATGTCCTTTTTTTTCATTTTATAATACCTCCAAGTAAATTATAACATTTTTTAATGTAAATATGCAAATATTTTCCATATTTTAACAAAATTTTCACAGTTTTTTGTCTTTAATTTTAAAGAAAAGTGGTCTATAATACTATCTAGGTGATATTATGAATTTATATTCTTTTACCGATAATAATAAAAGATATTATACTTTAAATTATTTTAACCGACAACATTTTAAACAAAAGGTAGTTAAAATAAGTTTAAATGGTGGTTTTACTTGTCCTAATATCGATGGCAAAGTAGGATATAAAGGATGTATTTATTGTTCTAGTTTAGGTAGTGGTGATTTTGCGGGAAAACAAACCGATAGTTTGAAAAAACAATTTGAAGATGTTAAAAAAGTAATAGATAAAAAATGGCCTAATAGTAAATATATTGCTTATTTTCAGGCTCATAGTAATACTTATGCTCCCCTAGATGTTTTAAAAGGAAAGTATGAAAGTGTTTTAAAGTTTGATGATGTTATTGGTCTTGCTTTAGCTACTCGTCCTGATTGTATTGATGAAGATATTTTAAACTATTTAGAAGATTTATCCAAAAGAACTTATTTAACAGTTGAACTTGGTTTACAAACTATTCACAAAAAAACTTCCATTTTAATTAATCGATGTCATACTTTAAAATGTTTTGATGATTGTGTTAAAAATTTAAGAAAACGAAATATAAATGTTGTTGTCCATATTATTAATGGTCTACCTTATGAAACTAAAGATATGATGATTGAAACTGTAAAACATTTGAATTCTTTAGATATTCAAGGTATTAAAATTCATATGTTACATATTTTAAAAAATACTGTTTTAGCTAAAATGTATTTAGAAAATAATTTCCATATTTTATCTAAGGAAGAATATGTAAATATTGTTTGTGATGAATTAGAATATTTAAATCCTAATATTGTCGTTCATAGAATTACTGGGGATCCTAATGTTTCTGATTTAATTGCCCCGACATGGCTTACTAAAAAATTAACATTTTTAAATGATATTGATAAAGAACTAGCTAAAAGACTAACTTATCAAGGATTTAAAAAAAGTATTTTAAATGAAGTTAAAAGACAAATTATTTTAACAGTCAGAGAAAAAGATATTGTAATAGATGCGACTGTTGGTAATGGAAATGATACTTTGTTTTTAGCATCTTTAGTACCAAAAGGTAAAGTAATTGGCTACGATATTCAAAAAAAAGCTATTGATAATACTAAAAATTTAGTTAAAAATTTTAGTAATGTTACTTTGTTTAATGAGAGTCATGAAAATATTTATAAATTAAATTTAAAAAATAAAGTTAGTTTAATCTTATTTAATTTAGGATATTTACCTGGTGGTAATAAAGATATTACTACTAAATCTTCTTCTACTTTAAAAGCTATTAAACATAGTTTAAAACTTTTAAATAATAAGGGTAAGATATTAATAGTTTTTTATTCTCATAAAGAAGGTAAAAAGGAAGCTAATACTATTTTAAATTATTTAAAAAAACATGATTATAATTACGAAATAAAAAGGAATACTGATAATATCAATGCTCCTTACTTATTAATTTTAAAAAAGCCAAGAATTTAAACTTGACTTTTTTAAATTAAATATTTAATGGTACCTTTAATAATCGGAAGAGTTATACCTTATTTTCTCCTTTTTAAATTTGATATTTTAATACCTTATTTTTAGAATGTAAAAATAACTAGTCTTCACTAGTTATTTCCCCTATTTCATAATGACTTCTAACTTTATTTTCTATTTCTAAAGCTAAAGCTTTGTCTTTCTTTAAAAGTTCTTTAACATTTTCTTTACCTTGGCCTAGTTTTTCTCCTTGATAAGAATACCAAGCACCACTTTTTTCAATAATACTACATTCACTAGCTAAGTCGACTATCTCTCCTTCGTGAGAAACACCTTCACCATACATAATATCTACTGTACAGGTTTTAAAAGGTGGCGCCATCTTATTTTTAACTACTTTAATATTAGTTTTATTCCCCGTTACATTAGTGCCATCTTTAATTTGTTCTGACCTTCTTATCTCTAACCTAATTGATGAATAAAATTTTAAAGCTCTTCCTCCTGGCGTAGTTTCAGGATTGCCAAACATAATTCCAACTTTTTCTCTCAATTGATTGATGAAAATTGCTACAGTATTAGTTTTATTAATAACACCTGATAGTTTTCTTAAAGCTTGTGACATAAGCCTAGCTTGAAGTCCAACATGGCTATCCCCCATTTCTCCTTCAATTTCTGCTTTAGGTACTAAGGCAGCTACAGAATCGATAACTACTATACTAATAGCTCCACTTCTAACTAAAGCCTCACATATTTCTAAAGCTTGTTCGCCATTATCAGGTTGAGATAATAATAACTCATCAATATTCACCCCTAATTTAGAAGCATAAACAGGGTCCAAAGCATGTTCAGCATCTATAAAAGCTGCTCGTCCACCTTTTTTTTGAGCTTCGGCTATTGCATGCAAAGCAAAAGTTGTTTTACCACTACTTTCTGGTCCATATATTTCAATGATTCGACCTTTAGGATATCCCCCTATTCCTAAGTTAATATCTAAAGATAATGAGCCAGTAGAAATCACATCTATTTTTTGATTAGGATGTTCTCCTAACTTCATTACCGCCCCTTTTCCAAATTGTTTTTCAATATCGGCTAATACCTGATCTAATGTCTTATCATTTGTCGTTTTTGCCATATTTTTTCCTCCTTGTAAATCTAATTTAATTATAAACTACTTTACACTTCTTGTCAACACTTTTTACGAACGTTTGTTTTTAAAAATTGGCTTAAAAAAATTAAAAAAGATAGTCTCATTTTTTAAACTATCTATAATTCCATTTTATCTTCTTGCTCTATTTTTTTTAATCTTTCAATCATTTCATCTTTGATACTCTTATCGACAATAATATCATCATTTTCTAAAACTTTTGGTTTTTCATTTTTACTTTTAGTTGGTTTTGGAAACAAGTATGGTTTAGCCATTCCATAGTATTGATAAGCTGATATAATTGATAAAATACAAGCTATCATAAGTAGAGCATCAGCTACTTTAAAATTCAAAAGTTCAAATGGTAAATTGTAAAATAAAGTTAACACAATTCCAACCATTAAACAAGCTGACTTAACCTTACCTGTATAAATAGCTCCAACAACTTGTCCTTTAGAACCAACTACCATTTTAACAGAATCGACAAAAATATCACGTATTACAATAACAACTGGTATAACTACAGAAATAAAACCTACACTTGCTAGAATAATCAAAACTGAGTCAACTAAAATTTTATCAGCTATCGCATCCATCATTTTTCCTAAATCAGTTACTAAATTATATTTTCTAGCTAAATATCCATCAACAAAATCTGACATTGAGGCAATCATAAATAATACCCCAGCTACTATATATTTAATATCTACTACTATTGCTTCATTTATAAAAAGTTTAGGAGTTATAAAACCCGCTGCATCAAATGGAAAAAGCAAAATAAATATTAGAATTAAGGATAAAAGTATCCTTGTAAAAGTAATCTTATTCGGTAAATTCATATTAGTCTCCTATCTTATTAGTTTGTTCAACTTCTTCTTTTTCAAAGTCAGGACTTTGGAATGAAGAAATAATATAATAACCTAAAGCTATTATTAAAAAGGAAATAATAACATAAAAAACTATTGGTGAAATTCTAAGTTCCTTTTTGTGTTCTAATGTATAAGGAGATGCTATTTTACGAACCTCTTTATCCTTTTTGACTTCAGCTTTCTTTTGGGCTTTTTTAATATCATCCAATGAAATTTTAGATGTATAATCAAATAAAAACTCATTAAATTCATCTATCATACTTTCATAATCTAAACCTAAATATTTAGAATAATCTCTAATGAAATATTTTAAATAGAAAACATCTTTAAAAGCTTCTTTGTTTCCCTCTTCAATAGCTTCTATTTGATTTGGTCTTAATTTTAAATCATTGGCTACTTCTTCAATTGATAAGCCAATACTTTCTCTTTGTTCTCTTAAGACTTCACCTATTTCTTTCATAGACACCTTCTTCCTAAAAAAAAATAATATCTTATAAGCCATGTTCTGTACCGATTCGGCGGTAAACATTTATCTATTGTTTAAAAACAATCCTAGACTTGGTTCATTTTCCTTATCTAAGCTCCCCTACCATAATTTGGGTTTCTCGCTTGCGGGGTTTACCTCGTTCCACTTCACTATTTCTAGTTTATTCGTCACTTTGGCACTTTTATACCTACTATTACCATGTCCAATGATTTAGGTAACCTCGGAGCCGTTAAGTTTCCTTACCACAGGTTATTTTTTCCCTGTGCACAAACACTACCATCATCGCAGATGGTGCGAGCATGGACTTTCCTCTACTTTAAAAAAAAGCAGCGTTTACCAAGAATATTATTCATCTTTACCATAAATTACTTTTTCCAAATTAGATAATCTTCTAAGTAAGTCAGCATTTCCAACAGATGTATCTGATTCTGAATCTTCTCTTAAAACGTCTAATTTAGTACGTAATGCTCTAATTTCTTGTTTTAATCTTATATTATCTTCAATTAATTCTTTTTTATCATTTTCTATTTCTTTAATTATTTCAAAAAATTCTTCATAATCTCTTATAATTGCATCCAAAAACTTATCAACTTCTTGGGGACGATATCCTCTAGTATCAATCTTAAACTCTTTTTCCAAAATGTCCTTACTAGTTAGTAAAATCCGTTCTTGATACATTATTTCCACCTCTTTTTCTTTAAAAATATTGTATAAAAAAAAAGGCCTTTTGTCAATATACGACAAAAGGTTTTAAAGGCATAATAAACGTCTTTTTTTTAATATATCTAACATCATCCAACATTTCATCAAAAATTTGATAAACTTCTTTGTGATCTTGCATTTTATCACCTCACTACTACTTTATCATATTTTTTTTGTTTTGAGTTTATATCGACAAAACTAGAACTATTGTGACAAATTTGTGACAAATATATTTTAATATAGAAAAATAAAATAAAATATAGTATAATATAAATGGTGATGACATGCGTTTTAAAAACACAGCTAGTTTAGGAATAACAAATTATGGAAAAAGGGGTATGAATTTAGAAGATGATATAAATCTTTCTAATAAATTTTATTTAAACCAAAACAAAGCTGTCATATATAAAAAACCCACTCCCATAACTATTGTTAAAGTAAATTATCCTAATCGGGAACATGCTGTTATCAAAGAAGCTTATTTTAAAACACCATCAACTACAGACTATAATGGTATTTATAAGGGTAAATATATCGATTTTGAAGCTAAAGAAACTAAACTTACATCATTTCCTTTAACTAACATCCACGAACATCAAATAAATCATTTAAGGAAAATTGAAGAACATGGAGGAATAGGCTTTCTAATTGTTAGGTTTGTTAAATTTAATAAAACGTTTCTTTTAGAAAGTAATAAACTATTTAGTTTCTTAGATACAACTAAAAGAAAATCGATACCACTTGCCTACTTTGAAAAACAAGGACATTTAATTAAAGATAAATACCAACCTCGAGTTGATTACTTACAAGTTATTGATAAACTTTATAAAGGAGATTTACTATGAAAAAGTTTGTAAAAAAAAATAGTGATATAATAATTGTTGCTTTAGTTAGTTTAGTCGCATTTATTTTAGGATGTTTATCCATCGGAATATTGTGGTCTTTAATTATTATCGGGATTGTTGATTTAACATTTATCATTCCCCGTTTATTGAAAGGAAAAAGAAAAACTATGAAAAGTAGTAAAAATAAAAAAGAATATAGAGAAACTAATAAACCAAAGAAAATGACAAGCAGAAAGAAAAAAATAATTATCCGTATTTTATTTACTATCTTTTGTATTGGTTGTATTGCTTTAGTTTTAGGTTGTGTAGCTTTTTACTTATATATTGCTTCAACTGCTCCAGCTTTTAAAGCTGAAGAACTTTATAAAAAGGAATCTTCCGTTTTATATGACATTAAAGGTGATGTTTACGCTACATTAGGTAGTGAAAATAGAACTTTAGTTACTTATGATGACCTACCAGAAGTATTAATAAATGCTATTGTGGCAACAGAAGATTCTAGATTCTTCCAACATAGTGGTGTCGACTGGGCTAGATTTTTAAAAGCTAGTATTGGACAACTTCTTGGAAATAGTGATGCTGGTGGAGCTTCTACTTTAACTATGCAAATAGCTAAAAATGCTTTTACAGATGCTAATCAAAGAACTGGTTTAGCTGGTATCAAAAGAAAATTTACTGATGTTTATATCGCTTTAAATAAAATTGAAAAAAAATATTCTAAAGAACAAATTATGGAATTTTATGTTAATTCATATTATCTAGGTAGTGGTGCTAGTGGGGTGCAACAAGCAGCTAGAACTTATTTTGGTAAAGATGTTCAAAATGTTAACCTAGCCGAAGCTGCTTTACTGGCTGGATTATTCCAAGCTCCAGATAGTTATGACCCTACTAAAAATATCGACGCTGCTAAAGATAGACAAAAAATAGTTTTACAACTTATGAATAGACATGGTTACATAACTAAAGAAGAAATGAATGCCGCTTTAGCTATCGACTTAAAAGATTTAGTAGTCTCTGATGATAATTCAGATTCTGGAAACGGCACTAAAAAAGAATTCCAAGGTTTTATTGACACTGTTATAAGTGATGTAAAAAATAAAACTGGTAATAGTCCATACGATGTACCAATGAAAATTTATACTACTATGGACCCTGATAAACAAACTTATATGAACAACATTATGAATGGTAAAAACTACAAATGGCAAAATGATGTTGTAACAGCTGGAATTGCCGCTATTAATGTCAAAGATGGTTCGATTGCTGCAGTTGGAACTGGTAGAAAAAGTGGAGCAAGAATTTTTAACAATGCTACTCAATTAAGTAATCAAATCGGTTCTACTTCTAAACCTTTATATGACTATGGTCCAGCTATTGAATATGAAAATTGGTCTCCTGCTTACCCTGTTGTTGATGAACCAATTAGTTACTCTAACGGTAATAAAATAAATAACTGGGATTCTAAATACAATGGTTTAATGACCGCAAGAACAGCGCTTGCTCAATCGAGAAATATTCCAGCTTTGAAACTATTCCAAGTTAACAAAAATTCAAATATCAAGAAATTTGTCACTGGTTTAGGACTACATCCTGAAACAGGAAGCAATGGTGTTTTACATGAAGCTCATTCTATTGGTGGATATACTGGTGAGTCTCCACTTTCAATGGCTGTTGCCTATGCCGCATTTGCTAATGGTGGATATTATATTGAACCTCATACTTTTACTAAAATAATTTACACTGATAGTGATGGTGATGATTCTAATGACAAAGTTGAAGAATTTAAACCAGAAAAAAGACGAGTTATGAGTGAAGAGACAGCTTATATCGTTTACGATATGTTAAAATCTGCTGGTACTTGGGGTCTTGGTAGTGAAGCTAAAATTAACGGAGCTGAATTTGGAGCTAAGACTGGTACTTCTAATTATGA
Organism: uncultured Bacilli bacterium; assembly: GCA_947628785.1. GTDB lineage: Bacteria > Bacillota_I > Bacilli_A > RF39 > UBA660 > HGM10857. Next base: position 3,019 of record CANRBE010000028.1, on the reverse strand, counting down.
TGAAGCTACTTTAAAAGCAAAAGGTCTTCCTAGTAGTGCTATCAACGATTATTGGGTTTGTGGTGTTTCTAAAGATTACTCTATTGCTGTTTGGTATGGTTATGACCAAAAAGATGTCTCTAAAAAATATTGCAATAAAATGGGACAAAAATATCATCGTACTTTATTCCAAGCAGTTGCTAAAGGATTTTTCAAAAAAGGAAGTAAAGTTAGTCAACCAAGTGGAGTTGTTAAAGCTACTATTGAAAAAGAAACTTACCCAGTAATGTTAGCTAGTGATTTAACTCCAAGTAGTATGAAAGTATCTGATTTATTTAAAAAAGGTACTGAACCAGATGAAGTATCAACTAGATTTACTAAGTTAACTGATGTAAGCAATGCTACTGCTTCTATAACTAATGGTCAAGTTACTTTAAATTGGAAGCCAATTGCTACTCCAGATAATATTAATAAAGATAAAGTTACTTCCCTTTTATCACAACTTTATAAAAATAGTGGCTATCTAAATAATGCTGTAAATAAACAAATTAGTTATTTTGGTAATGTTACTTATAAAATATATGAAGGTTCTAATTTAATTACTAGTACCCAAGATAATACTGTATCATTTATTCCATCAGCTAGTTCTAGTGGTAGATATACGATTAAAACTTCTTATTCAAATTATAGTGGCCTAGATTCAAATGGAATATCTGTTAGTGTTGATTTATCTGGTCTACCAATTACACCAGAACCTGAAGATAGTGATTCTCCTGAAGAAACTACTCCAATGTTACCATAAAAAGATAACGAAAATTCTCGTTATCTTTTTTCTTTAGATAAATTTTTATTTTTTATATTCTCGGCAATATTTTTGAAGTTTACAATTACTACAACTAGGATTACTAGCTTTACAATAATACCTACCAAATAAAACAAGTTGATGATGTAATCGTCCTAGTTTTTCTTTAGGAAATTTTTTAGTCAGTTTTTTTTCAATAGTATAGACATCATCTTTTAAATAAGCTAGTTTTAATCTTTTACTTACTCTAGCTACATGGGTATCAACTGCTATACAAGGCATGTTATATAAATTACTTAAAACAACATTAACAGTTTTTCTCCCAACTCCAGGTAGGCTTTCTAAATAAGCTCTATCATTTGGTACTATTCCATTTGTATCATTCAACAAATGATTAGCTATTTCTTTTAAATATAAAGCTTTTCTTTGAAAAGTACCAATAGGTCTTATAATATCTATTATATCAATAGTATCAGCTAAAGCTAAATCTTTCAAACTAGGATATTTTTTAAATAATACTCTAGTTACTTGGTTTACTCTCTTATCAGTAGTTTGAGCACTTAACATTACAGCTAATAAAAGTTCATAGTCCTTATCGTATAATAATTCACATTTAGGTTCGGGAAATAAAGTATCTAAATATTTAATAATTTCATTCGTCATCGTCATTCAACCAATCATAATCAAATATTTCTACTTTTTTATTTTTGTTTTTATTTTGAAATTTTTTTCTGTCTTCTAAAACATCTTCTTTAGTTTTAATACCTTTCCTTTCCCATTCGGTTAAAATACTATCAATATATTTTAATTTAAAAACACCATTGTATACAGCTTCTTTTAAAGCTAATCTAATAGTTTCTTCTAATGTTCCATTTGATATCCAACTACAAATGAGTTCATATTCAGATGGTGACAAAGCTCGTCCAAATTCTTGTTCAAATTCAGTATATAAATTAGTGGTTTTATCATCTACTTCTTGATTTGATACTAAAAATAAAGCTAATTTTTTATAAAGGGGTTCTAAACTTATCCATTCTTCTTTTTTTAAACCATTAGTTTCTATTTTTATTAAGCCTTTGCCAATTAAATTATCAATCATTCTCATAAATTCTGGTAGAGAAAGATTTAATTTTTTACTCATTATCGCAGGGTCTAATCTACATGAATCATTTAGTAAATAAATAAAAAATACTAATTCTTGATGATTTATTTTTAATTCTTTACACGAATCAAACAAAACTCTTGGTATTACCATACTTCCTGATTTTAGTTGTTCTATTACTTTTTCTAACATAATTCCTCCCATCTATTTAAATCCCATTCATCACAAATTTGTTTGAATTTTTGGATATCTACTTTTTCTAATATTTTTTCTTTTTCATATTTAAGTTTACTTATTGGTATTTCATCAATTAAATAAGTATATTTTTTTATAGCTTCTTTTAAAGTTTCATCTATTTTAAAATCTAAACAAACAGAAAATCTGATTGCTCTTAAAATTCTTAAAGGGTCTTCTTTTATTTTAAAGAAAGGATTACCCACTGTTTTTATAATCTTACTATCAAGGTCTTTAGAAGCATTGAAATAGTCAATATAATTACCATTTATATCCATACATAAAGTATTAATAGTAAAATCTCTCCTTTGTAAATCTTCTTTTAAGGTATCTACAAAACATACATCAGGATAATGTCCTTTATATGATATATCTTTTCTAAATGTTGTTATTTGGACATTATCTATTATAACTGTACCAAACTTTTCAATTACTTTATCGACCTTTTTAAAACATTTTATTATTTCCTCTGGTCTAGCATTAGTACAAATATCTATATCAGTAGTGTTAATTCCTAAATATAAATCTCTAGGATAACCACCGACTATATAAGCTTGATAACCATTTTTTACTAATTTCTTACATATTTCAAAACCTTCCATATTTCACCTCAAAAGCCGCTTTTATTATATCATTTTTCGAAAAAAAAGAATAGATAATCTATTCTAGTTTAATTCTTCTTTTAGTTTAGATCCAGCTTTGATAGTAACTGCTGTTCTTGCTGGAATTTGAACTGTTTCTCCAGTTTTAGGATTACGTCCTGTAGTAGCTGGTTTATCTTTAGCAGTAAATGTAACAAATCCTGTAATAGTTACTTTCCCTTCATCTTTTAATCCTTTAGCTACTCCTTTGATTAAAGCTTCTAAAGCTCTACTAGCATCAGCTTTTGTTAATCCTGACTC
>CANRBE010000027.1 GCA_947628785.1 uncultured Bacilli bacterium | reverse complement strand
TTAGATAGTAAAATGATTAGTTCTTTAAATTTAGTTAAAACTGTAATGGATAGTACTATTCAAAATAAAGTATATACATATAGTGAATTAGCTAGTATTTTAAATGTTAGTTTGGATAGTATCAAAAGTATTTACTCGTTATATGATTTAACGAATAATAAACTAACGATGACTCCTAAACAAGTAGTAGATTTCATTTTGAAAAACAGTCAAAATGATTTATTAAAAGGAAAAATAAATAAACAGACTTTAAATGAACTTACAACTTTAAAAGAAGTAATGAATGGTATTATTAATAATAAAACTTATTCATATAAAGAAATAGCTAGTTTATTTAATATGAATAAACAAGATTTAAAACTTTTATATTCTTATTATGAATTAAATAAAAATAGTTATAATATAAATATGTCTTTAAAAGAGTTAATTAATTTTATTTTAGATGATGTAATTACTGATTCTAAATATAAAAGTTTATTTTCTTTGGATAGTTTAGATAAATTAAAGATATTAAGACAAATTATATATGATTTAGAAAATCATAAAGAATATACATCTTTGGAATTTAAAAATGTAATAAATAAATTAGATGGTAGTATTAATCAAGATACAGTTGATTTACTATATTTATATTATGGAAGTGTTTATGATTATCAAAATAATTATACTTTAACAATTGAAAAATTGATTAATTATTTAAATGATGATATTTTAAATGATTCTAAGTATCAAGAATTTATTGATCAAGAATTTAAAGATAAAATAAAAGATGCTAAAAAAACTATTAAAGAAGCCAAAGATAATTTAGTAGGTAGTAAGTATTCTAGAGCTATAATTAATACTAAGTTAGATGCTGAATCAAATGAGACTTTTAAGTTTATTAAAGATGTTAAAAAAATGATTAAAAATAAAGATGTTTATTTTGTTGGTGATTCTTTGATGGCTTATGAAATGAATGATACATTTGATGGTGAACTTAATTTTATTACTATTTTAACTATGATTTCTATATTTATGGTAGTAGCTCTTACTTTTAAGTCAATCTCAATCCCAACTATTTTAGTTTTGATAATTCAAACAGCTGTTTTTGTGACTATGGGAGTACTAACGTTACTAGGAGGAAGTGTTTATTTTATTGCTTTATTGATTGTTCAAAGTATATTGATGGGAGCCACTATCGATTATGCAATTGTATTTACTGCTTATTATGAAGAAGTAAGAAAAGATTATGAACAGATGGAAGCGGTAATTTTAGCCTATAATAAATCAATCCCAACAATTTTAACATCTTCATCTATTTTAATAGTTGCGACTTTTACAGTTGGGGTATTTGCTCAGGATATTGCTAGTAAAATATGTATTACTTTATGTCAAGGAACTATCTGTTCTGTTATTCTAATTATATTTTTATTACCTTCTATTTTGGTATTGTTAGATAAATTGATTATTAAGAAAAATTGACATTTTTAATAAAAAAAGTAAAAAATATTTGTCATAATTAGTAAATACATGATATACTTATATCGTCGTGTGTATTGTGTAGTAAAAACAAAATAGAAATGGAAGGACTAATTATGAGAAAAATAGGAGTAGATGGAGTTATTACACATTTAGAACAATGGCAGTTAAAACATGAAGAGTTATCTAGTTATAAGAAAACAGATGAATGTGAATTTGGTTTTAAAATTGATAGTAATAGTGAAGTTTTTCAAGAAGGAACTAATTATAATGAAAAAAGTATTTTTTATGATACTTGGTTATTAAGAAGGGGGAAGCACTTTTCTAAAGATGTTATTCAGTGGTTCTTTTAGAGGTAAGGTATGGAAGTAGTATTGTTTTATCATCCAAGATGTTCAACATGTAAAAAAGCTATTAGTTTTTTGGATGAACATAATATAAATTATGAAAAAAGGGATATTTTAAAAGATAATCCTAATATTGAAGAGTTGAAATTATGGTTTAGTAAAATAGATAAACCAATTAAGACAATGTTTAATACTAGTGGTAATAAGTATAAAGAATTGAATTTAAAAGATAAGTTAAATACCATGACAAATGATGATATGTTAAAGCTTTTATCAAGTGATGGTATGCTTGTTAAAAGACCAATATTATTAATAAATAATCAAGTATTGTTTGGTTTTAAACCATTAGAGTGGGAAGAAGTTATAAAATACTGTTTTGATTAAGACAGTATTTTTTTATCTTAACTTCGATTAAAAATCCAATCAAAAGAGTTTTAACTATCTAAAAAGTTCTATTAAAAAATAAAGATAGAATTTAAGCGTTATTATTTAACCTTTTTGTATAAATTAAAATAAAAAAAGCATAATAAAAATGGTGATAATATGGCAAAAACATTAATAGTAGTTGGTTCAAGAAGAGATGGAAATAGTAATTATTTAGCAACCAAAATCAAAGAAAAACTAGCTTTAAAAAGAGTAGTAAGTAATATAATTGTACCAGGTGATCAAAAAATATATGTTTGTACAGGTTGTATGGATTGTGATAAAAAAGGAGTTTGTGATTTTAAAGATGATATGATAAAAAATATTAAACTGATTGAAGATGCAGATTATATTATTATCATAACACCTACTAGATGGAACTTATTATCTGGTGATTTAAAAATATTTATTGATAGATTAAATCCTTTGTATGTAAAAGGAACATTAAAAAACAAAAAATTAATAGCTATAGCTATCGGTAGTAGTTGTAGTGATGAATACAGTTCTTCAAAAGCTTTAAAATCCTTAACTAACTTTGCTGAAAGTGCTTCTTTAAATGTTGTTTTAGAAGAATATTTTAACAATTGTTTAAAATATAATGATATTGAAAAACAAGAAGAAAAACTAAATAAATTATTAGATAAAATTGATAAATTGATAACTAGTTAACTTGTAATTAAACTATATATCCTGTATAATAAGCAAAGGTAAAAAGGAGTATGTTATGAATAAAATATATATATTTGGACATCGTAAACCAGATACAGATTCAGTAACGAGTGCTATTAGTTTATCATATTTAAAAAATAAATTGGGTTATAAAACAGAACCTAGAATTTTAGGTGATATCAACTTAGAAACCAAATTTGTTTTAGACTATTTTAAAGTACCATCACCAAAGTATTTAAACGATGTAAAATTACAAATAAGAGATATAAAATATCATAAAAATTATTTTATTAAAGCTAGTTCTAGTGTTAAAGAAGCTTATGATTTTATGATGGAACATGGTATTACAGGTGTCCCTTTAGTAGATGAAAATGGTAAATTTATAACTTTGGTTACCATAAAAAATATAACCAATGATTTAATAGATGGTAACTTTAACTTTTTAAAAACATCTTATGATAATATATTAAAAACATTAGATGGTAAAGAGATAGTTAGAGTTGATGAAGAAATAAATGGTAATATTTTAATAGCTGCTTATGATACAGAGACATTTTTAAATACCGTAACTTTGTGTTCAAATGATATCTTGATAGCTGGTGGAAGAGTAGAAATACTAAAAAAAGCTATTTTAAGCAAAGTAAAATTAATTATTAATGTTGGTGGTAGATATATACCTGATGAACTTATTAAATTAGCTTATGAAAATAAAGTAAATATTATATTAAGTCCTTATGATACTTTTAGAACAAGTAGATTGATTGGAATAAGCAATTATATTTATTATATTTTATCTAATGGTAGAATTTGTACTTTTAATGAACTAGATTATTACGATGACTTTATCAAAGCTAGTAACAAACTAAAACATAATAACTATCCTATCGTCAACAAAAAAAATATTTGTAAAGGTTTACTTAGAGTAACAGAAGTTACTGATATAGAAAGAAAAAAAGTTATATTGGTTGACCATAACGAATCAGACCAAAGTGTTGAAGGGTTAGAAGAAGCAGAAATAATTGAAGTTATCGATCACCATAAAATAGGTAACATTTCTACTAATAAACCAATTAACTTTAGAAATATGAAAGTAGGTAGTACTAATACAATAATATATCAACAATATAAAGAAACTAAAACACCAATACCTAAAGAAATAGCTGGAATAATGTTATCTGGTATTTTATCAGATACTTTGGCTTTGACTAGTCCATCTAAAACCAGTTTGGATGAAGAAGCTGTTAGTGAACTTTCAAAAATAGCTTTAGTAAATCCCGAAGAATATGCTATTGAAATGTTTAAAGCAGGGACATCACTTTCGGGAAGAAGCAAAGAAGAAGTAATAAATACAGATATTAAACTATATCCAATAAATAATGGTAAAATAGCTGTTAGTCAAGTATTTACTTTAGATTATGAAAAAATTCTAAAAGAAAAAGAAACTTATCAACAAATTATTGAAAAAATGAAAGAAAACATGGATTATCAAATGGTTGTATTAGTTGTTACCGACATTTTGAAAAATGGTTCATATCTTTTCTATACTGAAAATGAGAAAGACATTTTAGAAAATGCTTTTCATATAGAAAATTTAAAACAAGGTTATTATTTAGATGGTTTAGTGTCCAGAAAAAAACAAATTATACCTTGTATTATGGAAGAAATGAAATAATTTACAATTTGTAAAAATAAGTTAATTATTTAATGAGATAGTATGGCTTTTCTATAATTGGAAAAACTATAAATAGACATTGAATATTAAACTTATTTTTTTTATTATTTGATGTTTTTTAAAAATTATGCATTAAATAGACTTATTGACAAATTTAGCTATTTTATTGTATTATTATCATAATAATATAGGAGGATTTATGAAGAAGTATATTTTGATTGCTGTTATATGTATGATTTGTATATTTGTTGGATTATATAGTACTAGAGCTAAAGAAATTTCTTTGTCAGAAATAGCTGAGAAAATCAAAGAAACTACTTCATATACATCTAACCAATATGCAGGATATTTTGCTACCGTAGAAACTACTAGTAATACATTAACTATTAAACATGGTTATAATGGAAGTGTTGGTCAAAATTATTCTTGTAATTTAAAATTTACTTATGAAAATCAAGTTTTAGAATATCAAAGGGATAGTGGAGAAGATACTTTCTGTGCTTCAGCAAATGCTAATTGGCTAGCTGATATTGTAAGAGTTATAGGTAGAGTACTTGAATTAGATGAAACTAAACTAATGAATTGGTGGAATGATTCATCAAGAGAAAAACTACAAGAATTAACTATGGAAAACAATGGTATGCAAGTTAAATTCACTGTAGATACTTGTTCATATGGAACATGTCGTTATTTTACAGGATTTAAAGTTGATTTAAATAATTTTGACCCATATAAACCATTACCTTGTAACTGCCCAAGTGATAGTTGGGATGCTGATAAAGATATAACAGAACATGTTACTGAAGGTACTACTTGTGAGCAAGCAAAAACACAATATTGTCGGGAAAAACCAGTCTGTACTTGTCCAAGTGATAGTTTAGATTCTGGAAAAGATATAGCTGATAAAGTAATGTCTGATAATAGTGATTGTCAAACAGCTCAGAAAAAATATTGCCGTGAAAGACCAGTTTGTAAGTGTCCAGATAATATGCAAAATGCAGGTGAAGACTTAGCTGATAAAATGATTCAAGACTCTTCAGACTGTCCTACTGCTCAACAAAAATATTGTAAAGAAAAAGTAGTTTGTACCTGTCCAGAAGGTAAGTTAAATGCAGGTGAGGATATAGCTAGTCATGTTGATGATAGTACAACATGTGAACAAGCTCAACAAAAATACTGTCAAGATAAACCAGTTTGTAAATGTCCAAGTAATATGGAAAATGCAAATGAAGACATAGCCGATAAAATGACTCAAGATGGAACAGATTGTCCTACTGCGCAAAAGAAATATTGTAAGGAAAAAGTAGTCTGTACTTGTCCAGAAGGAATGCAAAATGCAGGCGAGGATATAGCTAGTCATGTTAATGATAGTACAACATGTGAACAAGCTCAACAAAAATACTGTGAAAAACCAGTCTGTACCTGTCCAAGTGATAGTTTAGATGCTAATAAAGATATAGCTGATAACGTAATCAAAGATAAGAGTGATTGTCAAACAGCTCAGAAAAAATATTGCCGTGAAAGACCAGTTTGTAAATGTCCAAGCAATATGCAAAATGCGGGTGAAGACTTAGCTGATAAAATGATTGATGAAGATTTAGAATGTAATCAAGCTCAGGAAAAATACTGCAAAGAAAAAGAAGTATGTAAATGTCCAAGTAATATGGAAAATGCAAATGAAGATATAACTAGTAAAATGGAAGAAGATAAAAGTAGTTGTAGTGAAGCTACTAAGAAATATTGCAAGGAAAAAGTAGTTTGTACCTGTCCAGAAGGAACTATGAATGAAGGAATGGATATCGTTCCTAAAATGAATGAAGATGGAACAGATTGTAAAACTACTCAAGAAAAATATTGTAAAGAAAAAGAGGTTTGTTTTTGCCCAGCTGAAAGTAGTAATGCAGGTGAAGATTTAATTTCAAAAATGACTCAAGATAATATAAACTGTGAAGAAGCCACTAAAAAATACTGCAAAGAAAAAGAAGTATGTAAATGTCCAAGTAATATGGAAAACGCAAATGAAGACATAACTAGTAAAATGGAAAAAGATAAAAGTAGTTGTAGTGAAGCTACTAAGAAGTATTGTAAGGAAAAAATAGTTTGTACCTGTCCAAGTGACATGGAAAATGCAAATGAAGATATAACTAGTAAAATGAATGCTGATGGAAGTAATTGTGGTGAAGCAATAAAAAAATATTGTACTGAAAAAAAAGCTAAGAAAAATCCAAAAACATCTGATTCAAATATTGCAATATTTCTTGGCTCAGCTCTTACAACTTTGTCAGTAGCTGGTTATAGTATTTTTAGAATTTTAAAAGTTAAAAAAGGTTTATAAAACAACTTCAATGAGGTTGTTTTTCTTCTTAAAAAAGTATTGTTTTAGTATGATTGGGGAAAATAATAATAAGCATCAAAATATTTTGATGCTTAAACCAATAAGGAAAATTTTATAAAATTATTTTAGAGATTGACAAAAGCAGACATTTTATTGTATGATTATTATGATAGAATAGGAGGTAAATATGAAGAAGTACATTTTATTGTTAGTAGCTTGTTTACTAGTTGGAGTAAGTAAGGTAAATGCCAAGGATATTTCTTTAACTGAATTAGCTAATGAACTAAAAAATACAACTTCTTATCAAACATATTCTAAACAAGATTATACTGTCAATATTGTAACAACAGATAAAAGTTTATCTATTGATTATGGATATACAGGAAATATAGGAAGTAAATATACTTGTAAAGTATTCTTTAATTATAGTAACAATGTTTTAGAATATGTAAGACAAAAAGAACAAACTCAATTCTGTGATTCTGCAGCTTCACCTTGGTTAGCTGATGTAGTAAGATCAGTTGGAAAAATTTTAGAATTAGATGAAACTAAATTGATGAACTGGTTTAATGGCTCATCAAGAGATGAACTTTCAAGATTAACATTAGAAAACAATGGTATGCAAGTTAATTTTACATCAAATACTTGTTCAGCTGGGGTAGCAGGAACTGGTGATGAATGTCGTTATTATACTTGTTTAAAAATTGATTTGAACAATTTTAAACCTTTTGAACCAGTAACACCAACACCAAGTAAAACTACTAATGTTACAAAAAATCCTAAAACAGCTGACTTGAATGTTTCAGTAGTACTTGCTTCAGCTTTGGTTGCTTTAGCGATAGCTGGATATAGCATTTTGAAAATCCGAGTAATAAAAAAAGGAATGTAACAACTTCTTAATTGAAGTTGTTTTTAAAAGAGAGGGAGGGATACTATGAACGATTTAGAAAATTGGGACCCAAAATCAGTAACTGATGACCAATTTTTTGATGATTTTTTTGAAGATGATGACTTTGTTGAAGCATTACCTTTAGAAGATGAAAAATCTAAACCAGTAATCTCTCATAAACATAAGGATAAAAAAATATTTGCTTATTGTTTTTCTCTTTTCTTTGCTTTAACTTTATTTTTCGTAAATAGTTATAAAATAGTAGCTTGGTTTATGGATAGACAAGAAGTAAAAGCTCAAATTAATAGTGTTATTGATGATACTAGTATGGCTAGTTTAAACATAGCAGGAGCTACCGCTTCAAGTGAAGGTCAAATGGGTGGAAATGATGATATTTATCATAAATTCTTAGATACAGAATTAAAAAATCTATCTTTTTCTGAATTGAAGAAAAAAAATAAAGATACAGTAGCTTGGTTAAAAGTAAATGGAACGTCAATAAATTATCCAATAGTTCAAGCAAAAGATAATGATTATTATTTAAGTCATTCTTATAACAAAAAGAAAAATTCTGCGGGTTGGGTATATATGGATTATCGTAATACTAGTGCCGAATTAAATAAAAACACTATTATATATGGACATAGTTTGTGGAATAGACTAATGTTTGGTAGCTTAAGCAAATTAGCTCAAAAAAGTCATTATAGTAACAATAATAATAAATATATTACTTTAGTAACACCAAACTATCAATTACAATATGAAATATTTAGTACATATACAATTAAACCAGAATTATACTATTTAACTACTAGTTTTAAAGAAAATGAGTTTAAATCATTTATTGATAAAATAACTAAAAGGAGTAAAATAAAATTTACAATGCCGAAAAGTGATTACCAATCTATTTTGACTTTATCAACTTGTTATGATGATGAAAAAAGATTAGTAGTTCATGCCTTATTGGTAAAAAAAATAAAAAGATAAAATCATTTTTTTAAAAAAGTGATATTAAAAGTATGAGAGTTAATCTTGTACTTTTTTTGACTTTAAATTATGTTAAAATAATAACTAAAATGAAAAGAAGTGAAAATATGAATGATTTAAAAATAATTAAAAAAAAATATGGCGAAAAAATGGCTCATTTATGTCGAGAATTATTTCCAAGTATTTTAGAAAATGATGGATTACTTGCTAAATTAATGCTTAATCATTTTTCTAAAAATCGTAGTCTATATAATGATATAGTTTCTAATAACTTGATAGGTCAATTTAAAAATTATATTTGTAATTTAGCCAAAATAAAAGAACAAGAAGAAGAAGTTTTTAAAACACCAAGTGAACTTTTAAGTGAAGCTGGTTATATTTTATATGAATGTTATACCGAAGAAGATATAAATAAATTTAAAAAATATTACCATCCAGAAGAAGAATTATGCACCTTTCATGGTGGTAGATTAGATAAATGTTATGTTTTTTTTGCGGTTAAAAAAGATGTAGATAAAATAAAAAGATGTAATTTTATAAATCCTAAAAGACAAGATAAATATGGAACAAGTGTTATAAGCATACAATTTACAAAAGATAAAAATCATACCTTATCTATTAAAAATAGATATAATCATAGTGTTCAAAATCCAGATGCGACATTTTCAAATAACCTAGATAATATTATATCAGGACTAACCAAATCATTTGAAAATACATATGGACTAAAACAAGGATATGTTAATGATTCCTTTGAAATACCTAACTATGTATCTATTAGAGGAAAATATTATAAGTATAACTATGAAATAAATAATATTTATTATTGTACCAATAATATTATTATCGATAATTTTAAAGTGAAAAAATTTGATAAAGAAAAATATCTTATTATTGATTATTTTATTATCGATTTAGTTAATAAAACTTTGGATGTTTATGATAAATCATTAACTGATGATTTTATTAATAGAATTGGTATTTTTGATAAATGTTATATAAAAAAAATAGATAATGGAAAAAAAATAAATCTTTTTATAGACAATAATAAAGTAGAATTGATAGTAAATAAAAATAATGTAATGATTGAATATCAAGATGATTTAACCAAAAAAATAACTAATGAATTTTTATGTTTAAACGAATTTTTGAAAAAAATAAATCTTTTAAAAGTAACAGAAATAGGAGATGGTTTTTTAGGCTTAAATCAACTTTTAGAAAATATATCTATACCATTAGTTAAATCAATTGGTAGTGATTTTTTAGCTCGAAACCATCTTTTAAGAAGTTTAACATTACCTAATGTATTAGAAATTGGTGATAAATTTTTATGTTTTAATCAAGATATAAATAAGTTAGAAATACCTAGGGTAATTAAAATAGGGGATGCTTTTTTATTTATCAATAAAAAATTAGATAATCTTAATTTACCAAATATTGAAATAATTGGAAGTAGTTTTTTATCAAGTAATGATAATATAAATAAAATAAAAATGCCATCTTTAAAAAAAGTTGGTGACTACTTTTTACATACTAATAATAAAATAGAAAGCCTATATTTACCTAATTTAATGTATACAGGTCATGACTTTTTAGCATTTAATAGTCTTTTAAAAAATGTATATTTACCTAAATTAGAAATTGTTGGAGAACGGTTTTTATATGAAAATGAAACTTTAAAAGAATTAGAACTACCTAGTTTAAAAATATGTGGAGATTCCTTTTTAGCAAATAATAAAATATTAACTAAATTTATTTCTTTTAACTTAGAAAAAATTTCCAAAAATTTTATGTTAGAAAATAAAAAATTAAAAGATTTATATATACCAAATATCAAATATATTGATGATATGTTTTTAGAAGAAAATGAAGAATTAGAGAAATTTGTAGCTTTAAAATTAGAATACATAGGTTCTTCCTTTTTACATAAAAATAAAAAATTAGTTGATATTAAACTACCTAAAGTAATTAAAATTGGTGGTATGTTTTTAACAAGTAATAATTCGATTAAAAATATATCTTTACCTAATGTTCAAATTATTGATAACTGGTTTTTAGCGGACAACAACAATATTGAAACATTATCCTTACCTAATGTTTTAGAAATTGGCAATTATTTTCTTTATAATTGCGATTCAATTAAAGAATTGTATCTTCCTTTACTAGAAAAAGTAGGTAGTGACTTTTTATTTAAAAACACTAAATTAAATAGATTATATGTACCTAATTTAAAAGAAATAAATACTTGGTTTTTATGTAGTCATAAAAATTTAGACGATTTTTCAATTCCAAATTTAAATAACTTTTATAAAACTCTTATGTAAAATGTTTGACAAACAGGTAATATAGGTTTATAATTAAAACAATTGTTGACAAAGAAGTTATCTTAAGTAGTTAATTTGAAACTCTTAAAGGGAAATGAGGCCAGAGACTGAAAGCCTCATTAGATAAGCAAATTAATGAAATTCAATAATGGAGTCAAATCGTGTTAGAGCGTTAATCTATTTAAAGAGCTAGGTAACTAGAACAAAGGTGGTACCGCGGATTTAACAGTAATTCGTCCTTTATAGGATGATTACTGTTTTTTTATAGAAAGGAATATATTATGGAAAAAAAATTAGAAGATATTTTAAAACAAGGATTAGAAAAAATAACTAACTCAAAAAATGTAGAAGAATTACAAAACGTCAAAAAAGAACTTACTGGTAAGAAAAGTCCTTTAAGTGAAGTGTTAAAATCTCTTGGACAAATGGATATTGAAACTAAAAAAAATATAGGTAAAAAAGCTACTGATATTAGAAATACTTTTAATGAAAAAGTAGAAGAAAGAGAAAAAGAAATAATTGCTTCTAAAAGTGTTTTAGATAAACCATTAGATATTACTTTGCCAGGAAACAAAATAAAAAGTGGAGGTTTACATCCTGTAACTCAAATGTGTTATGATTTAAATGATGCCTTTTTATCTTTAGGTTTTGAAGTATTTAGTGAAGATGATATAAGTAGTGAAAAATATGCTTTTGACAATTTGAATTTTGCGAAAGATCATCCAGCTAGACAGATGATGGATACTTATTGGATAAAAGGAACTGAAGATAAAGAAAGCAATGAAAGACTTTGCTTAAGACCACATTTGACTGGAGCTTCAGTTAGATACTTATTAAAACATGGTGCACCAGCTAGGTTTGTATATCCTGGTAGAGTATACAGAAATGAAAATGTCGATTCAGGACATGAAAGAGCCTTTTTCCAATACGAAGCTTTGATAGTAGATAAAAATATTTCATTTTCATCAGGAATGGTTATGATAAAAACAATTCTAGAAAAAGTATTTGGTCGGGAAGTAAAGGTTAGAATGAGAGAAGGTTTTTTCCCATTTACTGAACCAGGATATGAAATAGATATGGAATGTTTAGTTTGTAATGGAAAAGGATGCAAAGTATGTAAACATAATGGTTGGATAGAAGTAATGCCAGGTGGAGTAATACATCCAAATGTATTAAAATCTGCCAATTTAGACCCAGAAGTTTGGACTGGATTTTATATCAATATTGGACTAGAAAGACTTGTAATGATGCGATATGGAGTGGATGATATAAGATTATTCCATAGTGCTGATTTAAGATTTTTAGAGCAATTTAAGTAGGAGAGGAGATAAGTATGAGAGTATCATTAAATTGGATAAAAAAATATGTTGATTTGCCAAAAAATTTAACCCCAAAACAAATAGCATATGACCTTACTTTAAGGACTGTGGAAGTAGAAGATGTTATTGATACAAGTTTGAAATATCATGATATTGTAGTTGGTCAAATTAAGGAGATAAAAAATCATCCAAATGCTGATAAATTAAAAATATGTATGACCGATATTGGAAAAGAAAAACCAGTTCAGATTGTTTGTGGTGGTTCTAATCTTTATGAAGGAGAATATGTAGTTGTATCTCTTCCTGGTTCTGAAGTAGTATGGCATGGTGAAGGGGAACCAGTTAAAATAAAAGAAACAAAAATGCGCGGAGAGACTTCATATGGGATGATATGTGGAGCAGAAGAGGTATATTTAGATAATTTCTTTCCCGCTAAAGAAGAAACAGAAATAGTTGATTTAAAAGGTATTGATTGTTATCCAGGTCAAAATATAGCTGAACTAGTTTGTATGAATGATACCGTTTTAGAAATAGATAATAAGTCACTTACTAACAGGCCTGATATGTGGGGACATTATGGGGTGGCAAGAGAAGTGGCAGCTATTTATGATTTACCTCTTAAAAAATTAGATGAAGTCAAAATAGATTCTAAATTGCCAGAATATAAAGTGGAAATAAAAGAAAAGGAAAAATGTAATAGATATGTTGCGATTGAAATAGAAAATGTTTATGAAAAAGAAAGTCCAATGTGGATGAAAGCTTTAATAACTAATGGTGGTATGCGACCAATAAATGCTATAGTTGATATTACTAATTATGTGATGATGGCAGTTGGACAACCTACCCATGCTTTTGATAGAACTCATGTTGATGGGGAAAAAATAGTAGTTAGAAATGCTTTAAAAAATGAAGAATTATTACTTTTAGATAACAATACTATTGCTTTAACTGAAGATGATTTAGTTATTAGTGATATTAATTGT
>CANRBE010000026.1 GCA_947628785.1 uncultured Bacilli bacterium | reverse complement strand
CCTAAAACATTTTCAATATTGACACTAGATATTTCATAACTATCTTTATTTTTTAATAAGTAATCTAAAGCTTGTTGTTCTTCTTTAGTTAATTTATTTATTAAAAATTTATAATTATCTACTTTTTCAACTGGGACAAATTGTAGTTCTCCATTATTTAATCTTTGTTCATTAAGCATTTGAAGATTATCATCTATATCAGGATGTTCTTCTTGATATTTTTTTAATTGTTCTTTTAAGTTTTTAGTTTGCTTATTTTCTAGAACAATTTGTTTTAATAAAATTGGATGGTAAAAAGTAAATACTTCTTTACCATTTTTTAACTCTAAATGTTTTATTAAAGATGTATCAATATTAAATATTTCAGCAATTACTTCTTCTTCTTTTTCTTGTTGTTTATTTTTATTTAAATATTGTTTCACTAAATTATTTCTCTCTTCTATAGTAGCACTTGGTAATTGATATAATAAATGTTCTAATTCTTTATCATTTCTAGATTTTTCCATTAATTTATAAAATATATCTTGACTAGAATATTGGTTATTGTTTAAATAGTTTAAATATTGTTCTAATTCTGGCATAACTTACCTCTTTTCTACTTTAAATTGATTATACCATGTTTTTAATAAAAAAAATAGTTTAAAAAAACAAAAAAAGTAGATATTTCTACTTTCTTAAAAACCTGAACATTTACCACAGTCGTTATTAATAACTTGGTTTTCTTCAGAACATGAATATTGTGGTGTATAAGTATGTTGATAAATGTGACGATTAATTACATGAGTATGTATTGGGCAAACATGTGGTACTTCATGATAAAATTCTTTTTCAACACATTTATTAATAACAGGTTCTATTACTTGTTGTTCCATACAAGGTTGATTCATCATAAAAGATGGTTGACGGTTATTGTCACAACCACAACTATTAAAAGAATTTCCAAACATAAGCTTTCCTCCTTCTTTACTTTATCATATGACCTAGTATAAAAATTGAATATGTAATTACCCCAAAAGAACAAAATTATGTTTAATTTATATTAATCCAAAAGATTAGTTAAAACTTTAGAACAAAATAAAAATCATCCTACATTAAATTTATAAGATGATAATTTTTCTAATTATTTTCTTCTATTTCAAAATTTAATAATTCTTCACAAATTTCTTCAAACAAATCTTGTTCATGTTTGATAGTATCAATTAAAAACATTTTACCATTTTCATATTGTTTTAAACCTCTCATATAATAAGATTTATCACTATCTAATACAATAAATGGCATAATGTTATTTTTTAAACATTCTTTAAACATAATAATTCTTCCAACTCTTCCATTACCATCTCCAAACGGATGTATTTTTTCAAATTCAAAATGAAAATCAACTATATCTTCTAGAGTAATATTAGTTTTAGAATTGTATTCTTTTAATAATTTTTCTATTTCTTTTAAAACATCAGCTGGTGAAGTAGTATGGATTACATTAATAACACCTATAACATTGGGAACAACTTTAAATCCCCCAACATTATATCTAGGATTTTCTTCATCACTAGTATTTCTTTTTAATATCTTATTCATTTCAATTATCATATCTTTAGTTAAAACTTCATCTACATTATCTAACATATAATCAAATAGTTTAAAATGGTTTTTAGATTCAATTAAATCATCTAATTTAATTAAATCATCAGTTTTAGAAATAAAAGAAGCTGTATCAAATATTGCCTCAGTCTGTTCACTAGTTAATCTACTACCTTCAATTTTATTTGAATTATAAGCAAAATTAACTTGTGAATAATGGTATATATTACCTTTAAATTTAGATTGTTTTTGTTTAATTAATTCATTTTTTATTTTATTTATATTCATAAATTCATCAACTTTTTAGTTCTTATTGTCCTATTTATTATATTCTTTTAAAAATTTTTCCAGTTCTTTTTCAGTTGAAAATATTTCTTCAAAAATATTATATAGTGTATCTGTTGCTTCATACTCTCCAATTGCATAACATTTTTTCCCTAACCCATATGCAATTCCCGCTTCAATATGTGCTGCCTTACCTGCAGGTAAAACAAGTAGTAAATTTTTTGATTTTTTTTCTCCTTCTAAATCATTATTAAATAATTTTAGAACAATATCATTTTTTAATCCTAGTTTTTCAAACTCTTTTTGTTTTTCTTCAGGAGTTTGATTTTTATTTCCATATTCCCAATCATCTTCATTTTTTAAAAAGCAATAATAAGATATTTTGTATTTATCAAACAAATTACATATCTTTAAAATATTTTCTTTATTCCTAGCTCGACCAGCTATAAAAAATTCATATTTATTATTCATATAGATTATCCTTTCAAATTAACATTTATTAATTATTCTCTATCAATTATACCATAAAAAGATATTTCCTATAAAAACACCTTAATATGAAAAACTAAAAAATGAATATGAAAACCATATTCATTTAGCACATAGTAGCATCACGATATATATAATCATATTGATATTCACTATTTAATGTTACTTGAATTGAAGATGTTAAAATACTTTCATCAGTTTTAGTATTTTTTTGACTACTAGATAATAAATGTTCACTAACTATATCTTCTAAATTTATACAAGTAGTGCCACCGACAGTTTTAAGTTCTGGAAACTCATCATTTTTTTTACTAATATATGTTTCAGTCGCTAAAGAAATTTCTGTTAAAAAATTATCATACCTATTCTCTTCTTCATTTTTTAATAAACTAGTAACTTGTGGTACTGAAATCATTAATATAGCACTTAATATAGTCAGTCCTGCAATCATTTCAATTAGTGTGAATCCTCTTTTCATTGTCCACCTCACTATTATATAAAAATTATATCAATTTTTATATTAGATGTAAATCATTAATTTTAAAATTTATTTTTTACTAACTGTTTATTTCTTTTATCTTCATTTGCAAAATATAGTTTTTCCCCTAAAAATAGTCCATCACTAATTTTTATTCTATTTAAATAATCACTATAAGGGTCTATACTTTTTAAACTGTCCATTAAATATCGATAATATAAATAATTTTCTTGATTTTTATTCGTCATTTGCATATAACTATCAAATTCAGTAAAAATTTCATCATATTTTTCATAATCACATTTAAAATTTTTATCATATTGGCTTTTTAAAAAATCATCAGCTTTATTTAATAATTCACAAGCATCTTTACTAGTTTTTTTAATATTTTTTAATTCATTATAAAGAATAGACATATCTCCAGTAGTATAAGCTTTTAAAACATTATCTTCACCTACTATTTCACAAAGCATTTTCACATAAAGTATTTCAAAAGGATATGATTCAATTTCTATATAAGGATTATCATCATAATACTCATTAGTTAAAAGTTCTGTCATACCTTCTTCAAAAGAATTTGGTAAAGTAATATTATTTACCGAAAATAAAGCATGAATTAATTCATGTCTAAGTACTGGATAATTTAATTTTTTATCATTTTCTTGACTTAAAAAATCTTCAATAATACCTTCATATCCATTAAAAATATTAAAATATCTTTTATAAAGTCCTAAACAAGAAGCATCAGTACTTTTACTCCAATCAACATCAACTGTTTCTAGAGAATGATAAGTAAATTCTTTATTGTAATAATCATTATCTTCTAAAATAGGAAACAATTCATAAGCTACTTCTTTTTCACTTTCACTAAGGTTTTGATTATCTATAATTGATTTTAATATCAAATATTTATCCGCATCTTCAAAATCTAAATTAACGTTTAATTTTTCATTAATAACTTTTATTCCCTCTTTAATATCTTCTTTTGTTGCGACCAATTTTTTTTCAGAATAATAGTTATCATAACTTGGATATTTCATTTTAAAAAGAATATTTAAAGCCATTACATAAAAACTTAAACTAAAAATCATTCTTTTTATAAATTTTTTTCTTAACTTATTTTTGACTCTTTTTAATTTTCTATTTTCTTTTTGATATTTATTATACATATCATCAAATTCAATATCACCAATTAATAGTTCTAGTTCATCTATATACATAAAAACCCCCCTTTTTTTATGTGTTATATAATACACCTAAATCATTAAAAATTCAAGTTTTTTATCGAACTTTTTTTCACTTTGTCATTTCCTTCATTTTATCATATTGTTTATACATATATTGTACTGAATTTTCTAAGAAAAAATAATGCAATACATAAAAAGCTAAAAAAGTAAGTAAAATTAAAGTTATAATTATAAATAATGGATTTAAAAAACTTAAAGCGATAAAACAAATATTAAAAATAGCATAAAAACAAGTTACCAATAAATGTATTAATCTTTCATGTTTAAAAAAACCTATTTTGATTAAATGTTCTTGGATTATTTCTTTATTTACTTTATTATCATCGATTATTTTATCTACATCTTGTACATATTTTTTTACATAATTTTTCAAAATACATCATCCTATCTATTTTTATATTTAATTTTTTGTTTACTATTTAATATTTCTACATATTCATTAACAAATTTAAAAGCTTTTTCTAAATCATTAGAATTTTCTACCTTTTTTTGAACAAAATACCAAATACTTAATAGTTGATTTAAATAAGAATCAAATTTGCGAACTGGTGAAGTCAAAGAAAGTCTCAATTTATTAAAACGATAAGCAGAATAATATAATTGTTCTTCATCTTCTAAAACTTCAATATTATTATATAATATTGGATAATTTAATCTTTCACATTCCATACCATACATAGTTTGAAACATAATAATCAAACTTTCTAAAATAGATGAAGCTTCATTTAAATTTATTTTAAAATCTTCAATATTTACTTTCTTTAAAAAATTAATAATATTATCAATTCTTTCTTTGTTTTTTAAATCTTCACCTTTTAAAAGTTGATTAATTTCTGTAAAAGTATAATTTTTATTAACTATAATCTGTTCTTTTTGAACTTTAAAATCTAATATTTTTAAACTATTTTTATCTAATTCAAAAATATAGGCTATTGTATTTTTCTTTCTACCTTGATTTAATGATAACATCTTTTTTTGATTTTTAGATATAATTCTTTGATTAGTTAAAAACTTGCTTTCTACCTCTTCATCAAAAGGGAAAAAATGAACTACATCCATAACATATAATACACATTCAAAAGTATTATCTTTTTCCAAAATAGAAAAAGCATCTTCACATATTTTAGTAGAATCACTATCAATAGTCATAATATAATGACTAGATAAATCTTTTTTTAAGTCATTTTCTTTACTATTTAAAGTATCATTAAAAACATTTAATAATTTTTTTAAATTTTCTAAAACATACTCTTTATGTTCTAAAGATAAATCATTTTTATCGCTTATTATTAAGAAATGATTATAATAATATTCAATCATTATCTTTAAATAATCACCTTTATTTTCATATTTAAGTTCATATAAACTGGTTAGTAATAATTTTTCATAATAGTTTTTTTCATTATTGTATCTTGTTTCTTCTTCTTTAGAAAAACCTTTCTTTTTATTTAAAATAAAATTAAAATAAGTTTCAAGTAAAAATTCAAAATAAGTTTTATTATGATGTTTTAAAAAAATACTATGAGGATTTTCCTTAATAGCCTCACAAAACATATTTAAAGACTTGTTATCTTTATTCATTTTAACTAAACGACACCATTTTTCTTCTTCATTTTCTCTTATTTTTTTATGAAGTCTGATTTGTCTTTTATATTCCTCTTCTAAATCTTTTAAAAGTTTTCTATCGAGACTATCTTTAGCTAATTTTCCTTTACGATATTTAATAATATCTAAAAAACTGTTTAAAATTTTACTTTTTTCTTTTTCATCTAATTTAGAAAATAAAATATCTTTTTTGTCATATAAAATTGGTAACATATTACTAATACTACCTTTATAAAGAATATATTGAAAACAAAAGATTAAATCTTCTTTTGACATCATATCATCTTCATCAGTAATAAAATATTTTAATTTATCTTTATTTTCTTTGGTTAAAACATAATCATCAATTAATTTCTTATTTTGATTATCTTGTTTTTTTATCTTATAATATTCATAAATAGCTAATGAATCTATATATTGAATAAAATAGTTACATATTTTTTTAATTATATAGGCATTTTCTTTTTCTTCTAATTCTAAAATAGAAATATCTTGGTTGTTTTTTTCTTTAATTCTTATACTTTTTATAATTCTTCGAGCTTGTTTTAAAGGTAACATAACTTCTATTTTAATTTGTTCTAATCTAGTTATTTTATCACTACCTTTTAACTCATAAAAATCAAATAATTTATAGTCATTAGTTAATTGATATAATAATTGTTGTTCTTCTTTGGACAACTTTAAAACAGGTTTAGGATATCTTTTAAGCATTTTATCAATACCTTGACTTGCCATATTAAAATAAGTTAACTCAGTTTTTAATCTAGTTAACAAATCATTTTCTTTTTTAAAAGCTATTTCACTACTATGATAAGATAAATGATTATCGGTAAGTTTATAAAATTCCATTTTAGTTCCTATTTGTTTTAATACTTCTTGGTGTAATTTAATTATTCTTTTAATTATTTGTTCAGATGTTTTGTTGTCAAAATATTTAATATTTTCTTTTAAAATACCTATTTTTTTTAACACATCAACTTCTTCATTCATTTTAAAATTTATCTTTTTAGCTATTTTATTTGTATTTATTACTGATTTATTCTTCTTCATTTTTACTCCTAATTTCTTAAATTTTTACTTGTTAGTTCCATTGGAACTGTTAGTTGTTTTACTCTTTCAATAATTCTTTTAGCTTTAAGTGAATCTTTACCATTTAAACTTAAATGGTTTTCTAAATTTTCTAATTCATAATTAGTAGTTATAAAAGTTATTAAATGGTTATCCATTCGATGTTGTAATACTTGACATAAAACATCATCACGAGCCCAAGCTGTTAAATTTTCCGCTCCTAAATCATCAATTAATAAAAGAGGTGCATCCTTTATTTTGTTCATAAGTTCAATATATTCATTATTGTAACTATTAAAAGTACCTTTTAATTCGTTTAAAAATTCTGGCCAAAAAACTATGGCACTTTTAACCCCTCTTTTAGCTAATTCATTAAAAGCCGCTGAAATTAAGTAAGTTTTACCAGAACCAAAACTCCCATGTAAATATAAACCTTTCTTGTTATTTGGATATTCGTCAATAAATTTAGATAGCCAGGTAATAACTGGAAATCTACTAGCATCTTTTTTATAAATATTTTTCATTTTAGCTTCTTTGATAGCCTCAGGTAAAGAAAAGGTATAAATATTTTTTAAATAAGACATTTCTTTTAAATGTTTGTTTTGATATTTACATGCTTGATAAGAAAAGACTAGTTTTTGTTTTTTTATTTCAGGCAGGTATGCATAACCTGGTACTTTATTTTGACAAGCTAGTAAATTTTTACAATTTTTACAATGATTATATTCTAAGGCACTTTCTTCTAAAAGAGAAGTATACTTCATTAAAGTTTCAACGGGAACATGTAGTTTTTCAACAAAACTTCTAAATTCTTCATTTTTTAAAGCTTGATTAAAAGATTTTTTTAAAACATCATCTTTTGCTTGATAATTTAATTTTTCCATACATCACCTACTCATATTTACTAAGTATTGCCTCAATATCCTTTATTTCTTCATTACTAGCTTCTTTTTCTTCAATTTTTTTATCTAACCATTTAACGGGATTATCTTTTTTCTTTCTTTTATTTTTGTGTTCTTTTTCCGCTAATTTCATAGCTTCTTCAACTGTTTCTATTTTACTTCTAGCAAATTGTAAAGCTACCATCTCTACATATGATTTAACTAATTTATTATCACTTTCTTTTAAGACATAATCAATAATAACATTGACTACTCCTG
The DNA here is from genome assembly GCA_947628785.1 of uncultured Bacilli bacterium. Taxonomy (GTDB): domain Bacteria; phylum Bacillota_I; class Bacilli_A; order RF39; family UBA660; genus HGM10857. The sequence continues at coordinate 6,133 of CANRBE010000026.1, read as the reverse complement.
GCTTTAAATTTAACTCTAAAAGTAAATAAGATAAAATTTCTGTTTCATTTTTAGTTAGTTTACTACCACTATGTTTACTACTTAAAAAACTATATGGACTAGTGGTTTCAAAAGTATAAATCATTTTAGCTCGCCTAGATGTTGAATTAGTATTTTTTCTTAAATGTTCTGGTTGATTTTTATAAGCTAAACTAGGTAGATTACCTGAATGTTCAAATTGATAGTAATTTAGACATTGTTCTTTTAATTTGTCTTCGTTTATTTTTTTATTACTTAAAGAATTCATAATTAAATTGCTCATTTGTTCATCATCAAAATTATAAATAAAAGATAATTTATATAATAAATCTTTAGTTTTTAAAGGAACATTTTTTATTTGTAATAACTCATCAGGTATATAAGAAAATACCTTATTTATATCTAATTTAGATATAGGATTAACTTTATTAATCCGACTTTTTTTCATATCATCAACCAAACATTCGTAATTAGTAAAATCAATGCTTTCAAAGATTTCATCAAACCGACAAGTAATATCTTGATATCCTTTTAAGTTAATTGTTGGAACAATAAAGTAATCTTTGATTTTTTGATATTCTATTTTACCAACATTATGTTCCAAAGTAATATTTAAAATTGGGTTTGAAAAAAATTCATATGCTTCAACTGGTGAATACATAACATAAATAAAATGATTAATATCATCTTTTTTTACATAGCTTTTAATTAAACCGATGGCTTCTAATTTTTCTCTAGCTATTATAATCTCATCTAAATTTAGACGCATTGATGTTTCCAAATGATGATGGGTCCATTCATCAGACATAACTTCCATTTTATCTAGATAAGACCATAAAACAAAATATAGACTAGTGGCAATAGAACCAATAATTGGTTGATATAACATCGTTAATATTTTACGGTCTGTTTCTTTTAAAATAGTCCTGTTGATAACAGTAAAACTATCCGCTAATGTTACCTTTTCTTTTAGCATATTACCACCCTCATAATTATCTTATCATATTTAATAAAAGTTTAAAAGAAAAAAGATGATTACTCATCAATTTCAAAATTATCAATTAACCAGTCACCATCAATATTTTTTATTTTAAAATCTACTTTTTTATTAGTAGTTGAAATACAGTTTTCATCAGTACAAAAACTTGATGTTATTTCAAATGATGCTTCGTTTTCTTTACTACTTACAATATTAAACTCTCTGTCATTTAAAAGTTCATTATGTTTTATCTCTGTTACTGGTAAATAGTATTCATCATCCTTTATAACCATACCACTTAAGTTACGATATAAAACAAGTCCTTGTTCAGTAAAGGCTCTTTCAATATATTCTTTTTCTATTAACTTATTATAATCTTGATTATCTATTTTATAAACTTTGTTTTTATTGTTTTCTTGTTCAAAAGTCAAATCATCTTTAAAATATATTCCAATTAATTTAGTATATAAAGCTTCTCCATATTTTAAATATTGTGTTGTATTTATAGTATTTTCATTATTTACTTCGGCTTTTTTCTCCTTTTTTAAAACAAACAATAAGGTTATAAAAGCTACTATTATTACAATTCCTATTACTATCCAAAGATTTTTATTTACTTTTTCCATAACACATTCCTTTCTATTCTTATTATAACTCATTTTATCTAATCAAGCAACTAACGAATTCTAATTCTTCTATTTTTTACTTCAATACTTACTCTTTGAACCATTCCTAAAGAACCCATTAAAGCGATTGTATAAGAACCTCCATATGATAAAAATGGAAGTGGTATACCAGTTAATGGCATAACGCCAAATAAACCTCCTAAATTGATAAATATGTGTAAAAATATATATGTCGCTACTCCCAGACAAATATATTTTCCTCTAGTAGTATGAGCTATCGAAGATAGTTTTAATATTCTAAACAACACTACTAAATATAATAATATTATTATAGTAGATGGTATAAAACCATATTCTTCCGCAATTATCGCAAATACTGAATCGGTATGAGATTCTGGTATATATGATTTTTGTTTACTTTTTCCAGGCTCAAATCTAATTAAACCTCCTGAGTTAATAGCGATATACCCATTGCAAATTTGATAACCATTTTCTTCATATCTACTACAAGGGTCCCAAAAACTAGTCAATCTACTTAGTTGTGATTTAGTTAATATTTTTCCTCTAAAAAAAGTAAGTCCTATTATAACTCCTATTACTAGTAAAACTAACACTCCTAAAACTATCCTTATTTTTTCTTTCATTAAAATTGGACTATACCAAAACATTATCGCAAAAATAAGTAATAGTACTAACATCGTTCCCATATCTTTTTGGGTAAAAACAATAATAGGGAAAGTTAAACCAATAAGTATTAAAATAGCTATCATTTTGACATGTGATATATTGGTTGTTCTAAGTCTTCGATAAAATATTTCATAATAAACAGCCAAACACATTATCAAAATTGGTTTCGCAAATTCACTTGGTTGGATTGAAAATTTATCACCAAATATTGGTAACCAGTTTTTATTTCCTCCTACACTTTTACCTCTTAAAGATACCATCAACAGTAAAAAGGTAATGAGAAAAAAACCAACTATTGATAACCAATAATATTTTTTAGTTGGTAAATTAATAACTATTAAAAAAGCTATTAAACCAATAATTAAAAATAATGATTGGTTATAAAAGTAATCATATACTGAATTTTTAAGGTGAACTACAGTCGCTTGACTAGAAGCTGTAACGATATTTATAAGTCCAAATAAAAATAAAATTATCGTCACTAAAAGTAGTATTTTATCCATTCCTTGAAAGATATCTTTTACTTTTCTCATTTTACTCTCCTTATTTTAATTTTATCATAAAATATATTGAACAACAATGTTTTTAGGAATTTTAATTAGCTATTTTTTAACTATTTCATACAATATAGTAGATAAAAGAATAGGAGGGATTTCATGTATTATTACGGTGGATACCAAGGATATGGGTGTGGTCAACCTTGTGGAAACTATGGATATGGTAATGGTTCTTATGGTTATGGTACTGGTTATGGTGCCGCTATTATCTTGGTATTATTTATTCTTTTAGTTATTATTATTGGTGCACGTTCTTGGGCACAATAGAAGCATTTGCTTCTTTTTTGTTTATTTTTTTTGTTTTTTTTGATAAAATATGGGTGTGGGGTGATTTTATGTTTAAAAAGTTGAATATTTTAGACGAAAAGGATAAAACTTTACGTAAAATTAGTAAAGAGGCTACTTTTCCTATTTCAGAAAAAGAAAAGGATTTAGTTGACCAAATTATTAAGGAATTAACATATAGTCAAATTGAAGAGTATGCAGAAAAGTATGATTTAAGACCTGGTACTGGACTAGCTTTCCCCCAACTTGGTATTTTAAAAAGAATTATTGTGATTGTTGATGAATATGAACCAGGTAAATTTAATAATTATGTAGTTGTCAATCCAAATATAGTTAGTTATTCAGAAGAGATGATTGCAGCTGATGTTGGCGAGGGTTGTTTAAGTGTCAATAGAGAAGTTGATGGACATGTACCTAGGCATGCTAGGGTTACAGTTACTGGTTTTGATCTTGATGGCAATCCTTTAAGAATTAGAGCTAGAGAAGAACTTTCTATTGCTTTTCAACATGAGATAGATCATTTAGATGGTATTTTGTTTTATGATAGAATTAATAAGAAAAAACCTTTTTTTACTGAATATGAGATTAGGTTAATATGAGGTGACTATGAATAAGAAAAAGAATATGATGTTTACTTTATTTAAAGTGTTTTTGCTTTTTTTAATTGCTTGTATAGCTTGTATATTTATTTATTATAATTTTGGTGTTTAAAAAAAAGTTCAAAATTTCTTGAACTTTTTTATTTGGTTTTATGATACAACTAGACTATATTCATCACCTTTTAAACCTGATTCTTGACCTAGTTTTACATTTGGTTTTAAGGTTATAACTGGACGAACACCATACGATCCGTAGTCATTAGAACCCCATTGCCCGTAAGGATTAGCATTCCAATAACACATATAATCATTAACACTAGCAGCAGCTATATAGTAACTGCTTCCTATTACTATTAAATCACCACCACAATACTCTTTATTGTAATAGCCATCACAAGTTCCCTTTTCCCCTTTATCTAAATAATCCCATATATAATAATCCTTATTTCCATTTTTTTCATAAATAATTGTATTTACATCATCATTATCCATATAGTGGACATTTAAGGCTAATTCACTATTTCCATATTTTGTCCATGCTTTTCCTTCTCCTTCGTCTTCCACAGATGTAGCTCTTGCTTTTAATATACTTTTACTGATATTAATTGCATTTTCAACATAATAACTATAAAAATAACATTCTGGTATACCTCCATGAATTATAGTTATTTGCCCATTTTTAGATATATCCATTATTCGCCATCCATTATATTTTGGCTTTTGTGTATACCTTGTATCACATGATATATTTTCATTTTTACTTAAAGTATTAGCGGAGGTTTTTGTTAAAGTATCGTATATATTAAATTTTCCTTGGGTTTTTTCAGTTTCTTCTACTCCATCTCTTTCTGCATTCCACGTCGCATTATCAGGAGTATAATTTACATAACAACCTAGTGGTGATACTTTCATTGTTCCTATTCCTGTCTTACCATTCTTTCCTGTTGCTTCACAAGTCAATGTATATCCACCATATTCTGCATCATATGTATCCGATACTCTACAGTTTATGTTACTTGTTCCACTTGGATTACTTTCAATTTTAAAATTATCCTTCCATTCTCCTTCGGCTTGAAGACATACTTTAGCTTCATCGGTTTTAGCAACTAATTTTGGACCTGTATCTACATGATAAATATCACTACATACTATATCTGATAATATTCCAGTTTCATTCTTAGCTTTATAACATACTACTTGATAATCTCTATTACTTGATAATATTAAACTACTTCCATCTTCCACTACATTATCTTCTGAATTTGTTGGTGTACAAGGTGAAAACGAACTTGAAGAGTTTGTTGATCTACATCTATATAATTTAGTAGGACTTGGTCCTTTTTTAGTTATTGTTCCTTTGATGCTTGCCATTGTTACCCATCCATTTTCTCCCTCTACTACTGTAGGTTCGATTGTTACTTCTGGTTTTACTCCATCTACTTCTATTACATTATAAGTGACAACCCTTTCATTAAATCCGTCACTAACTCTGGCACTTACACTTCCTTCACTTGTATATGTTAACGTTCTGGTTTTACTTGTTGTCGTTAACCATGTTTCTTTTTCATCAGTTCCTGTTATTTCTCCACTATTTATTTTATATTGATAACTTAAATTATTTCCACTTGGATATTTTATTGTTACTGTTTTTTGTCTTTGCCATCCTGTTAAATTAACTGTTATTTCTGGGGCTGGTAATTCATCAGTTTTTAGATTTAATGTTCTACTTGTTTTTAACCCCTTACTATTTTCTACTACTATCTTTATTTTATAATTTTTATTATCTTTTAAATTAATAAATTCATATACATTGTTATTTATATTTTGTTTTAATTCTCCATTTAAATAATAATAATATTTTACTATATCATTCTTATCATCATGAGCTGTTATGGTTGTTGTAATTGATTTTGTATCTTTTGATGTACTTATATTATCTATTACTGGATGTGATACATTACTTTCTTCTAAATTTCCTTCAAAGACATGTTCTTCTCCATCTGGACCTATATCTACTGTATTATCTCCATCACTTACTGTTATACTTACATAATCTCTACATACTTCCATTTCACCTTCAATTGGTAAATCTCCTCTTAATGTTAATTCTTCTATTGGAACATATAACTTATTATTTACTAATGTATCTATTTGATAATCTTCTCCAAAGTCAAAATAAACACATTTTTTACTTTTATTTCTTAAATCTGCTAATCTATATTCATTTCCTGATTTTACTATTTGTCTTACTGATACCAAAAAAGATTTAGCTTTACTTTCTCTTATAAGTCTAAACATATTTGGGGCTGCTATCATAAATATTATCGCTAAAAGGACAAAAACAGCTAACAATTCTACTAATGTAAATCCCTTTTTAATCAT
>CANRBE010000025.1 GCA_947628785.1 uncultured Bacilli bacterium | reverse complement strand
AAAAGATGAACATTATATTGACGAATCAGAAGTTTTGTCCTTTCTAAAAAAAAGGGTAGGGATATTAGATGCCGTTTGTATTTCTGGTGGAGAACCATTATTACAATCTGACATAAAAGAATTTATCAAAAAAATAAAAGATATGGGTTATTTAGTAAAACTTGATACGAATGGAAGTTTTCCTAAAATATTAAAAGATTTAGTTAATGAAAAGCTGATTGATTATGTTGCGATGGATATAAAAAATTCCAAAGAAAAATATGCCTTAACAGTTGGTTTAAATAATATTAATATGGATGTTATAAAAGAAAGTGTTGAATTTTTAAAAGAAGGTCACATACCTTATGAATTTAGAACCACTGTTGTAAAAGAATTTCATAACTATCAAGATTTTGAACAAATTAGTAGATGGTTAAAAGGAAATGAAAAATATTATTTACAAGGATTTGTCGATTCAGGAGATTTGATTGGAGAAAATTTACATTGTACTTTAAAAAATGATATGGATAAGATATTAAATCAAGTAAAATTAGAAGTACCAAATGTGAAATTACGTGGAGTTAGTTAGGAGAGATAATATGTATAGAGTAATAAAAAGAGATGGTAAAGTAGTAGATTTTGATTTAAATAAAATAAAAGTAGCAATTACTAAAGCATTTGATGCTAAAGATGTAGAAGTACATCCTGATGTTATAGATATGCTTACCTTAAAAGTAACATCTGACTTTGAACCAAAGATAAAAAATAAGAAAATTCAAGTTGAAGATATTCAAGATAGTGTTGAAAATGTATTAGTTAAAGCTGATTACACAGAAGTAGCTAAAGGATATATTTTATATAGAAAACAAAGAGAAAAAGTTCGTAATATGAAATCGACATTGTTAGACTATAAAGAAATAGTTGATAGTTATGTTAAAGTAACTGATTGGCGAGTTAAAGAAAATTCAACTGTTACATATTCCGTAGGTGGCTTAATATTAAGTAATTCAGGAGCTATTACTGCTAATTATTGGTTATCGGAAATATATGATGAAGAAATAGCTGATGCCCATAGGAATGCTGATATCCATATTCATGATTTATCAATGTTAACAGGTTATTGTGCTGGTTGGTCTTTAAAACAATTAATAAAAGAAGGGCTTGGAGGTGTACCAGGAAGAATTACTTCTGCTCCCGCTAAACACTTGTCAACTCTATGTAATCAAATGGTTAACTTTTTAGGAATTATGCAAAACGAGTGGGCTGGTGCTCAAGCTTTCTCATCATTTGATACTTATTTAGCACCTTTTGTCAAAGTGGATAATTTAGATTATAGTCAAGTAAAACAATGTATTGAATCATTTGTTTTTGGAGTTAATATTCCAAGCCGTTGGGGAACGCAAGCACCTTTTACTAATATTACTTTAGACTGGGTAGTTCCAAATGATTTAGCTGAATTAAATGCTATTGTTGGTGGTAAAGAACAAGATTTTAAATACAAAGATTGTCAAAAAGAAATGGATATGGTTAATAAAGCTTTTATTGAAGTTATGATTGAAGGAGATGCTAATGGCAGAGGTTTCCAATATCCTATCCCTACTTATTCAATTACTAGTGATTTTGACTGGTCAGATAAAAAAAATAACCGTCTATTATTTGAGATGACTTCTAAATATGGTACTCCTTACTTTTCAAACTATATAAATAGTGATATGGAACCTAGTGATGTCAGAAGTATGTGTTGTAGACTTAGACTTGATTTAAGAGAATTAAGAAAAAAATCAGGTGGATTTTTTGGAAGTGGTGAAAATACTGGTTCAGTTGGGGTTGTAACTATCAATATGCCAAGAATTGCTTATTTAGCTAAAGATGAAGATGATTTTTATAAACGATTAGATAAAATGATGGATATTTCAGCTAGAAGTTTGAAGGTTAAAAGAACCATTTTAACTAATTTACTTAATGAAGGATTGTATCCTTATACCAAACATTACTTAGGAAGTTTTGATAGCCACTTTTCAACTATTGGTTTGATTGGAATGAATGAAGTTGGTTTGAATGCTAATTGGTTAAAAGCTGATTTGACTCATGAAAAAACTCAAGAATTTACTAAAAATGTTTTAAATCATATGCGTGAAAGATTATCAGATTATCAAGAAGAATATGGTGATTTATATAATCTAGAAGCAACCCCAGCTGAGTCAACTACTTATAGATTTGCTAAACATGATGTTGAAAGATATCCAGATATTATTACTGCTGCTAAAAAAGGTGATACTCCATATTATACTAACAGTTCTCATTTACCAGTATCTTATACTGAAGATATATTTAGTGCTTTAGAAATCCAAGATGAATTACAAACATTATATACATCTGGTACTGTTTTCCATGCTTTCTTAGGTGAAAAATTACCAGATTGGCAAGCAGCGGCTAATTTAGTTAGAAAAATAGCTGAAAACTATAAATTACCTTACTATACACTTTCACCAACTTATTCAGTTTGTCAAGAACATGGATATTTAGCTGGGGAACAAGAAAAATGTCCAACTTGTGGTAAAAAGACAGAAATTTACAGTAGAATTACTGGGTACTACCGACCAGTACAAAATTGGAATGATGGTAAAACTCAAGAATTTAAAGATAGAAAACTTTACGATTTAAACAAATCTTGTTGTAAAAGAGTAGAATGTTCAAGTAAAAAAGAAACTAAGAAAAAAGAAACAATTAAATTAGAAGATGGATTAATGTTATTTACTACTAAAACTTGTCCAAACTGTAAAATGGCTAAAACATTACTTACTAAAGCAAAAATTCCTTATACTGTAATAGATGCGATGGAAGATACTGATGTAACAAACTCATTAGATGTAAAACAAGTTCCAACTTTGATAGTTAAAAAAGGTAAAAAACAAGAAAAAATTGTCAATTTATCTAATATTAAAAAATATATAGAACAGGTGTCTTAAATGTATGATATTGTAATTATTGGTGGCGGAACTAGTGGTATGACAGCCTCAATTTATGGAGCTAGAGCTGGTAAGAGGTGTTTACTAATTGAAGGTAATGCTTTTGGTGGACAAATAATATATTCAAATAGTGTTGAAAATTTTCCTGGTTTTACTAAAATAAGTGGAGCTGAATTTGCGGATAAACTATTTGACCAAGTATCTAACTTAAATGTTGAAATTGCTTATGAAGAGGTTGTTAAAGTAGATATTGATAATAAAGTAACTGTTCATACTGATAGTAATACCTATGAAGGAAAAACCTTAATTTTAGCGACAGGTACTACACATAGAAAAATGGGGCTTGAAAACGAGGAAGCATTAGTAGGAAATGGCATTTCCTATTGTGCTCTTTGTGATGGACCATTATATAAAGATAAAGATGTCTGTGTAGTTGGAAGTGGTAATTCAGCTATTGCTACAGCTTTGTTTCTATCAGAATATTGTCATAAGGTAGATATTTTGGTAAGAGGAAATAAACTAAAAGGTGAACAAAATCAAATTGATATATTAAAACAAAAACCTAATGTTAGTATTTATTTTGAAACAGCTATAAAAGAACTATTAGGTAAAGATGAATTAACTGGTATAATTATTAAAACTAAAGATGGTGAAGAAAAAAAGGATATTAGTGGGTTATTTGTTAATATAGGACAAGTTCCTAATGCTTCATACATGAAAGATATAATTGATTTAGATGAAACAGGTTATATTATTACTGATGAAGATTGTAAAACTAATATACCTTTTATCTTTGCGGCTGGAGATTGTCGTAAGAAACAAGTAAGACAGTTAACTACTGCTGCTAGTGATGGAACTATTGCAGCAATTGAAGCTTGTAATTATTTAGATAAAAATTAAGAAAAATTAAGTAAAATCTTAATTTTTTTCTTAAATAGAAAACGATAGTTTGGAAAAAATAATAATTCATAGTATAATAAAGAAAAAAGGTGAGATTATGAAAGTAGTAAAACGTGATGGTAGAATAGTAGAGTATGATAAAGAAAAAATAATTGTAGCTATCAAGAAAGCTAATAATGATGTTTCAACCGAGGAACAAATTAATGATAAACAAATAAGTAAAATAGTTAAATATATTGAAGATTTAAAGAAAAAAAGAATGCTAGTTGAAGATATACAAGATATTATTGAACAAAAATTGATGGAATGTAAAAAATATGAATTAGCTAAAAAATATATTATTTATCGTTATCGTAGGGCTTTAGTAAGAAAATCAAATACTACTGACGAATCTATACTAGGTTTAATCAAAAATGGGCAAAAATATATGCTTGAAGAAAATAAAAACAAAAATGCAATTGTTGCTGCTACTCAAAGAGATTTGATTGCAGGAGAAGTGTCTAGAGACTTAACTAAAAGAATACTTCTTCCAAAACAAATAGTAGAAGCCCATGAAAAAGGTGAAATACATTTTCATGCAATGGATTATTTTTTACAACCTATTTTTAATAGTTGCTATGTTAATATGGCCGATATGTTAGATAGTGGAACAGTTATGAATGGTAAAATGATTGAAAGTCCCAAAAGTTTTCAGGCTGCTTGTAACGTTATGACTCAAATTTTAACATTAATTGCTAGTGGACAATATGGGGGACAAACTGTCGATATTCAGTGTCTTGGTAAATATTTACATAAAAGTTATGTTAAATTTAAAGGCCGTTTAATGGAACAATATCAAGGAAAAATCAAAGAAAAAGAAATAGAGGCTATTACGATTGATAGATTAAAACAAGAACTTAGTTCTGGTATTCAAACAATTCAATATCAAGTTAATACACTTATGAGTACGAATGGTCAACCACCTCTTTTAACTTTGTTTTTGAATTTAGATCAAGAAGAATACAAGAAAGAAAATGCTATGATTATTGAGGAAATTTTAGAACAAAGATTAGTAGGTATAAAAGATGAAAATGGCATTTTAATTAATCCTATTTATCCTAAATTAGTTTATACTTTAAATGAGGAAAATTGTTTGAATGGTGGCGATTATGATTACTTAACCAAACTGGCAATTAGATGTGCTAATAAAAGATTAACTCCAAGTTTTGTATCTAGTAAGATAATGCAAGATAGGTATACTTGTGTTATTCCGCCAATTGGTAATCATGAGTTTTTGAATTTATATCGTAAGAAGGGAAATATAATCTATAAAGGAAGATTTAATCAAGGAATGGTCAGTTTGAATTTACCTCGTATCGCACTATCATGTAATGGTAATGAAGATGAATTTTGGAAATTGTTAGATGAAAAATTAGATATTTGTTATGAAGCTTTAATGTGTAGATACTATGCTTTATTAGGAACAACTTCTGATGTTAGTCCAATTCATTGGCAATATGGTGCTATATCGCGAATAAAAAAAGGTGAAAAAATAGATGATTATTTAAAAGAGGGGTATTCTACATTAGAAATTGGATATGTTGGTTTAGATGAAGCTGTTAAAATATTATCTGATAATAGTTTGGTTGAAGAAGAAGGTTTAGCTTTAGGACAAAAAATTTTAAGAACAATTAAAAATGCGGCTGACCGTTTTAAAAAAGAAACAGGACTTTCTTTTCAAGTAAGTGGAACCTTTGATGAAACTATTTCTAAAAGATTTATTAATATTGATTTTGAAATGTTTGGTAAAATAAAGGGGATAACAGATAAAGAATATTATATGAATGCTTATCATGTTGATTGTTTAGATATGGATAAGAAACTAGAAATTGAAAAAGAATTAGAAAAATATTCACTAGGTGGGTTAGTATCATATATATCTTTATCAATATTTAGAAATAAAAATAAAAAAATAGAAGATTATATTAATTATATATATCATAACATGCAATATGTAGAATTTTTGGATTCTGATGCTTGTCCAAGTTGTGGTAGTTTAAATATTTCCAAAAATGATACAGGATATATTTGTAATGAATGTCAGAAAATATTTTAAGAAAGAAGGTTATTTATGCGTAAAAGAGGTTTTGAAGTTGCGAAAGGATTTGAAGATAAAAAGATTAATTTGCCGATAAGAAAAACTAAATATTCGGCTGCATACGATATTGAGGCAGCAGAAGATGTTACAATAAAACCATTTGTTTTAGGGACTAAACCAGTCTTAGTACCGACAGGTATTAAAGCGTATTGCCAGGATGATGAATTTTACATGTTGTTTAACAGAAGTTCAGGACCGATGAAAAGAGGTTTGGTTTTGGCTAATAGTGTTGGTGTTATCGATAAAGATTATTATGGTAATGAAAGTAATGATGGACATATTTTCTTTGCCTTTTATAATTTTTCTGATAAAGAAGTCACTATTCATAAAGGTGATGCTATTGGGCAAGTTGTTTTTCAAAAATATTTGATGGTTGATGATGATTGTGCCGAAGGAGTAAGAACTGGGGGATTTGGATCAACTGATTAAAAAAGCAGTAGTAATTTTATTTTGACTACTGTTTTTTGAACATAAAAATTAAATAATAAAAGATGTTTTTGGTTATGATAGTAATAATAAAATAAATATGTTTATATATTTATAAAATTAAGATTTTGCTATTTGACATATTATATAGTATTATGATAGTATTTAAGAAGTTAAAAGGAGAATGTGTATGAAAAATATAATATTAACGGGGGATAGACCGACAGGTAGATTACATTTAGGACACTATGTTGGATCATTAGCTCAAAGGGTTAAACTACAAAATTCTAACGAATATGATGAAATATATGTTGAAATTGCAGATTCTCAAGCTATTACTGACAATGCTAGTGATGTTGAAAAAATAAGACAAAATGTTATTGAGGTAGCATTAGATTATTTGGCCTGTGGAATTGACCCAAAGAAAACTACTATTTATTTGCAATCGCAAATACCAGAATTATGTGAATTAACATTCTATTATTTAAATTTAGTTACTTTGTCGAGATTACAACGAAATCCTACTGTTAAGCAAGAGATAAAGTTAAGAGGATTTGAAACTAGTATACCAGCTGGTTTTTTGACTTATCCTGTTAGTCAAGCTGCAGATATTACTGCTTTTAATGCTAATATTATTCCTGTTGGTGATGACCAATTACCGATGATTGAACAAACAAGAGAAATTGTTAGAAGCTTTAATTCTTTATATGGAGAAACTTTAGTAGAACCAAAAGCTGTCTTACCAGAAAATGAAACTTGTTGTCGTTTGCCAGGTATTGATGGGAAAGCTAAAATGAGTAAGTCTTTGGGTAACTGTATATATTTAGCTGATTCTAGTGAGGAGATTAAAAGAAAAGTTATGAGTATGTATACAGACCCTAATCATATTAAGGTGGAAGACCCTGGAAATACTAAGGATAATCCTGTGTTTATATACCTTGATGCCTTTGCTTGTGATAAACATTTTTCTAAATACTTACCTGAATATAAAAATTTAGACGAACTTAAGGCTCATTATGAGCGAGGTGGACTTGGTGATATGAAAGTAAAGAAGTTCTTAAATGATGTTTTGCAAGAGGTGTTAGCTCCAATTAGAGAGAAAAGAGAAATGTATCAGAAAAATATACCAGAAGTTTATCAAATTTTATTTGAAGGTAGTCAAAAAGCAAGAAAAGTAGCTAGTGAAACTTTAAATAGTGTTAGGTCGGCTATGGGAATTAACTATTTTGAAGATAAAGAATTGATTGAAAAACAAAGTAAGAAGTTTTTAAATAATGATAAGAGTTAATAGTAAAATAAAAATTATAAGTACTTTATGTTTTTTAAATAAGTTTATTCAAAAAAAAGTTTTTTATACAGTTGTATAAAAGATATTTTTCTTAATAAGATTGTGGTGTAGATATATATAGATAATAAAAGAAATAATAATATTTGAAAGTAGTATTAATAAAGTATGATAAAAGAGTAATAAATGGATACTTGTTTTAAAAATTTAAATTTTTATAGCGAAAATTAAAATTTTATTAAAAACTATATGTGTAATTTTAGTAGTGAATAAACAGTTATAAACATATGTATTTTATATAGTTATATAAAATACATTGAAACATTAAAATTTGAAAAGAAACTAAAAAATTAAAAATAATAGTAAAAAAATAAATAAATACATTGACAAACAAAAGTATTTTATATAATAATATAAAAAACATTAAAATAACTATATTAAATTTTTTAAACATTATATTTTAAAGGGTGAAGGGAGTACTTAGCCAAATAGTGCTAGATAATGATTATGAAATATTTTATAATAAAGTGATGATAGGTGGTAGTAATGAATTATAATTGGAGTATTAAAATTAGTATATTTGTATTGTTAGTAATGTTATTTCCTATAAATGTAAAAGCAAATATTATTTGTAATGATGGAACTACAAGTCCTAGATGTGCAGATTGCCATAGAGGTTGTTGTTCGCATCATGGAGGATGTTCTAATAATTATAGTAGTTCATCTAAATCTAGTAAAACTACAAATAATAGTTCAAAAAGTAGTAGCTCATCTGGTAGTTCAAGTAGTTCATCTAGTAGTTATACAAGTACAACAACAGTTAAAAAAGTAGAACCAAAAAGTAGTGATACATCACTTAAAGAAGTAATTATTGATAGTGAAGAAATAAAGATATCTAATGAAATGTCTTATTCAACAAAAAATGAAAGTGCAAAGATAAATATTACTGCAAATGATTCTAAGGCGACTGTTGAGTATGATAAAAATGTTGAATTAAATATTGGTGATAATCTTATTAATATAAAAGTTACAGCTGAAAATGGTAATGCTAAGGAATATAAAATAAATATTGTTAGATAAAAGATATTGAGTAATAATAAGAATATAAAGATTTTAGTAGATGATGAAGAATTGATTTTTAATTCATTTGAAAGTGAAACAATATATTTATCAAATGATAAAAGTAAATTAGATATTAAATATGAATTGGAAGATGCTAATGCAAAAGCTGAAGTTATAGGAAATGATAATTTAAAAGTCGGTACAAATAAGGTAATTGTTAAGGTTACAGCCGAAAATGGGGATGAGCAGGATTATACAATAATGGTAAAAAAATATGATAAGACAGAAGAAAATATTTATTCTTTAATAGCTTTAGTAGTTTTTATTGGATTATCAGCAGGGATAGGTTATTTAATTTATTATTTAGTAAAGAAAACAAAAAAGGTTTAATTAATATGTATATTTTTAATGATATTAACTTAATGGACTTATTTTTTAGTAATAACAGTTATTTTAAAAGTTAGGAAAGCTTTAAAAATTATGATAAAATTAAATGTAATATGAAAATAAATTAAAGGAGGTGTTTCTATGGAATATAAAAAGTTTTCTTTTAGACATGCAGAGGAAATTTTTATGGTTAATAAAGATTTTACATATTTATGGAAAGAAATTGTAGATGTTCTTGACAGTATAAGTGATAGTGATTTAATAAATGAGTTTAATTCAGAAAGTAGAAAAGCAAAAAGTATATCTGAAGCTATCAATAAATTGATTGCTAAAAGATTAGAAGATAAAGGTTGGAAAGGACAAAGTTGTATATTTGCAGACCCTGATTATTCAGATAATAAAGGTACATGGCGATTGGACTTTGCCAAAGATAATATTGCAGTTGAAGTCGCATTTAATCATGGAGGTAATGTGTCTTGGAATTTAATTAAACCAGTTTTGTCTAGTGAACTAAATCATGTTCAAAAAGCTATTCAAACGCAAGCTGGAGTAGTTATAACTGCAACTGATGCTATGAAAAAAGCTGGGGGATTTGATGGGGCAATAGGAACTTATGAAAAATATGTTGAATATTTAAAACCATTAAATAATTTATTAACAACACCTTTGATGATAATAGGATTAGAACCGCCAAAATCGTTTGTTATAGAACAAAAAAAGGAAGATAGAAAAATGGTGGGATATATTAAATTAAAAGATGAAAATGATAATTTATAACTTACATTATTGTAAGTTTTTTTATCTAAATTATTTTTTAATTATTAAAAAAGTTTTAAAATATATATTGAAGTGTTGATCTTTTTTAAATATTATTTTATAATAAATATGTAGATAGTTGATCTTTTTCCTTAAATATATTATAATATATTTATAATCTTCAAACTATTATCAGGAGGTATTTTATGCAAAAAACAGTAGTAGAATTATTTGCTGGTGTGGGTGGATTTAGATGTGGATTAAACAAGGTAGATTTAATAAAAAATAAAGTTATTGAAAATGGTAATTGGAAATTTTTATGGGCAAATCAATGGGAACCTGCTACAAAAACTCAAGAGGCATATGAATGTTATTCTAAAAGATTTGGAAAATCAAATGTTAGTAATGTTGATATTTTTAGTGTTGATAAAAAAGAAATACCTAGTCATACACTTTTGGTTGGTGGGTTTCCTTGTCAAGATTATTCTGTTGCTAAAACATTAACAAGTAGTAAGGGGATAAAGGGTAAAAAAGGTGTTTTATGGTGGGCAATTGCTGATATATTAAAAACTAAGAAACCTCCATTTGTATTTTTGGAAAATGTTGATCGTTTAATTTTATCTCCTGCTAGTCAAAGAGGAAGAGATTTTGGAATAATGCTTAGATGTTTTTATGATAATGGTTATGCAGTTGAATGGCGAGTTATTAATGCTGGGGAATATGGATTTCAACAAAAACGTAGAAGAGTATATATAATTGCCTATCATAAATCAACGAATTATTACCAAAAAATGAAGAATATTAATAAAAAGGATATATTGTTAAAAGATGGGATATTTTCTAAACAGTTTCCAATAGGTAATCAAGAAATTGCACATAATAGTTCTTGTATATCTAAATATAAGAATTTAGTTAGTGTAAGTAATAATTATAAAAATCAATTTTATAACTCTGGAATAATGATTAATGGAGAAATATATACTGCCAAACTAGAAGCAAGATGGACTGATATTTATCCATTAAAAAAAATAAGAGAAAAAAAGAAAATAGATGAAAAATATTTCCTTTCAGAGGAAAAAATAGAAAAATTTAGAATATTGAAAGGAAGTAAAAGAATACCAAGAAAAAAGCCTAATGGAGAAGATTATATATATTCTGAAGGTGCTATGCCATTTCCAGATAATTTAGATGTTCCCGCTAGGACAATGTTAACTTCTGAAAGCGGTACTAGTAGAATGACACATGTTATAGAAGATTATAAAACAGGAAGATTGAGATTGTTAACTCCAATTGAATGTGAAAGAATTAATGGTTTTCCTGATAACTGGACTAATACTGGTATGACTGATAAAAAAAGATATTTTATGATGGGGAATGCTTTAGTTGTCGGTGTTGTAGAAAAAATAGGAATGGAATTAGAAAAAATAATTGAAGATGAAGAATGAAATTAAAATTTTGGTTATTTTGGTAATGATATTAACCTATGAAATTGTTTTACAAACTGAAAAAGTAGATAGAATATTAGTACTGTATGGAAATTCATAAGATGTAATAGTTATACTAATTGCATAAATGCAGGATGAGATAGGCATTAGTTGGTTAATATATAATAGTTAAAGCCTAATTTAATAGATAAGACTAATTAGATAAAGTTTATTTATACAACTTAGTATGTTATAATAATAATATTAAAAAAGGTGTGGTTACTCTATGAAATGTATACTTATGAATAAAAATAAAGAAGTATTGATTGCTGAATATGATACTGCAACAAGTGTTTTTACTAAAATATATCAAATTAAAGATATTAATTATGCTCCATATATTTTAAAAATCTTTTATAGTGAAAATGATATTAATGACATTCCTTTTAGAACTAATTTAAGTGAATGGTTCAAAGGTAGAGGTATTCCTTCTTGGCGAGATAAATTAGATTTACTATTACATAGACTTAATATAACAGCACCTTATGAACTTTTAGATAAAGCTTTTGGATTATCCTTATCAGATTAATATTGGTTAAAACCAGATGGTAGTAATATTTCGTATGATGATATTAATTTTTTTGATAATGATTTTGATTATGCAGAGTTTATGGATGTGTCTTTATCAACTAATAGTAGAACCATAACAAAAGAAGCCTTTTTAAGAACTCCTAATAATACTACAGATGGAATGCTTAAAAAAGCCTGGATTATAGATAATGGTATAAGATACCTATTAAAAGGAGGTTATAAAGAAGAAACTTTGCAACCATTTAATGAAGTATTAGCAAGTGAGATATGTAAAAGATTAGGATTTAATCATGTAGAGTATACTATAGATACATATAAAGATATGGTAGTATCTAAATGTCCTTGTTTTATAAATAAAGATACAGAACTTATTACTTGTTCTCAAATTGAAAACACTATGAAACGATATGACAATTTAGAAGATTATGAAGAATATATAAAAAAGTTAGAAGAGAATGGGATAGAAAATGCTAGAGAAAAAGTGGAGAATATGTATATTCTAGATTTTCTTATTATGAATGAAGATAGACACTTAAATAATTTTGGAATTATAAGAGATGTTAATACTTTAAAATGGATAGATGTAGCTCCTTTATTTGATAATGGTCAAAGTTTGAATATTGAGTATTACGATGAAGAAGAAGTACATATTTCAGGTAATGGAAGATTATTTTATGAAGTAAAACCTTTTGATGAAATAATAAAAGTAGTTAAAAATATAAAAAGAATAGATATAAGTAAATTAGATGGGGTAGTAGAATGGTTTGATGGTTTATTACATCAATATCAACATTTAACTGGGTATTCTGATACACGAATTAATAGATTGTGTGTTTTAATAAATGCACAAATTAATAAATTAAAAGAATTAAGTTTAAATAATGATTAAATTGATATATATTATAAAAAATATATTGAATAATAAATTAAAAATAGGAGTAAAATATGAAGTATGAAAAATATTTAATAAAAAAAGGTAAACTAGATTTATTATCTTCGTTAAAAGCTTTAGATAAAAAACTACTTAATGAAAAATTAAAAGAATTTGGTGTTGATGATATATATGAATTAAAAGATTATATTTTAGATGAATTTGAATTTTGTTTAAATGTATCTAAAGATGATGATTTTACTAAAATGTATTTTGAAAAATTAATGAATAATGAAAACTCTGAATGGATATCTACATTTGAACAAGATTTAAAATCACTTTTCATTTTTGTATATAATAATGGTAATCATTATTCTTATTATATTCCAACTGAAATAAAACAAATAATTAATAAATTATTAGGTGATATGACTTATGAATCAAAATTTAATCTAGAAAATGCTATAAATACACCAATAATTAAAGATTTAAAAGGGTTACTTGAAACTTTAATAGTCAGTGATTTAAAAAATATAGGAAAGTTATTGCATGTTAATAGATTAAGCAAAAAAAATAAAAAAGAACTTATTGAAATTATTTATAGTTCTCTTACTGATAAAGATAAATTAACTAATTTAATAGAAAGATTTATAGATAAAGAATTTGATTTGTTAAAAGATTTAATGAAAAATAAAGGTACTATTCAAGACAATAATATAAGTGTGGAAACATATCACTTCTTATATATAACTGGTTTAGTTTTTATCTTCAAGAGAGAAAATAAATTTTACATTTCTATGACTGATGATGTTTATAATGTTATTAAAAAAATAGATTTAAACCAAATTCAAAAAATAATAGATGAAAATACAAAAGTATATAATTTAGTTAAATCAATGATTGAATTATATGGAGCTGTTTCATATAGTAATTTAGATTACTACTATAGTTTATATTATGGAAATGGTAATGAATTAGATGTTTCTAATAATGCTTTATTATTTTGTGATAGAGTTGATAATATAGGTATCATTCATATAAATCATAATATGTATTTTATTCATAAAATTTTACAACATCGAGATTTAGAACAAGTATTATATGATATTATTTCAAGACAAGAAGAAATAAAAAAGAAACCAATTAAATTAGAAGAATTACTTAATTATTCTAATTATAATTATTATGAAGAAACTGAAGCTAAAAATAAGTTTAAAAAATATTTAAAGAATAAAAATATACCATCAGATATTATTGAAATTATTATAAAAATAATTTCAGATATGTATAGATTAGGAAATACTTATATAAGTGTTTCAATTGAAATGCTTCAGGATTATGGAGTAGAAATTACCGAAAAAGATTTACAAGAGATATTAAATTATTTAATGGAAATATATAATAATACTAGAATATGGACAAATAATGGATGGACACCTATAGAGTTGAGAAAAGAGTATAAATAAATGTTGACTATGATTAAATATCATGGTTTGGTGAAGTAAAGTAAATGTTGGAAAAAAATAAGAGAAAATACAAGTTATACAATTAATTTGTATTTTTTACATTCTTTTTGATAAGAAATAATTTGTTCT
>CANRBE010000024.1 GCA_947628785.1 uncultured Bacilli bacterium | reverse complement strand
GGATACACCTGTTCCCATCCCGAACACAGAAGTTAAGCTCTTTAACGGTGAAAATAGTGTAAGCGAAGATAACAAGTTGCCTATTTTTTTTTGTTTAAAAGACTAAAATTTTAGTCTTTTTTATTTAAAGTATTGTTCTTTTTTTTATTTTTTTATATAATGAATATGGTGATATAAATGGAATATAAAGTAACAACTAAAAGTGAATTAGAAACTATTCAAATAGCTCAAAATTTTGAGGCAGAGAAATTTCCTAATATGATAATTTGTTTAGATGGTGAATTAGGTAGTGGTAAAACAGTTTTTACAAAAGGTATTGCTGATGCGATTGGAATTAAAGATACGATTACTTCTCCTACTTTTTCAATAATTAAAGAATATGATGGAGAATTACCATTATATCATATGGATGTTTATCGCTTAGATGGTAATACTGATGGGGTTGGAATTGAAGAATACTTTACTAAAGGTGGGGTAGTAGTTATTGAATGGGCTGATACTATCAAATCAATTTTACCAGATGAATACTTACACATTAAATTCAAAATAACTGGTGAAAATACTAGAGTACTTATTTTAGAACCTCATGGTAGTAAATATGAAGAATTATGTGAGGCAGTTTTATGACCTCTCTTTTTTTAGATACAAGTAGTATAACTTATACGATTGCTATTATCAAAGATGATAAAATAATTTATCACCAAACGGGTGATAGTTTAAACAAATTATCAGATATTATTTTAACCGAAATAGATGTAGCTTTTAAAAGTATTAATTTAGATATAAAAGATATCGATAGAATATATTTAGTTAATGGCCCAGGTTCTTTTACAGGAATTAGAATTGGTTTAACGTTTGCGAAAATAGTAGCTTATTCTTTGAAAAAAGAATTAGTTTTATTATCAAAATTAGAAATGTTATCATGTTTAAAAGAAGAAAACAAAATAATTGTACCCGTAATAGATGCTAGAAGAGGGTATGTTTATGGGGCTATTTATGATAATAAAGGAAATCAATTATTAAAAGATCAATACATTAAATTAGATGAGTTAAAAGTTAAAGCTAATAATTATAATGATACTATTTACGTATCAGAACAACCTATAGAAGGAGTAAAGTCAATTAGGCCAAATTATGACCTTATAAGCTTAATTAAGCGACATAATGAAGTTGTTAGTAATATTCATACCTGTAAACCAAATTACTTAAAAAAGACTGAAGCAGAAGAAAAAAATGATAAGAAAAATAAATGATACTGAATTTGATAAAATAGCTATTTGGGTTAAAAATAATTTTAACTATACCATAACTAATCATCCTTTTTTTAATATATTAGTTTTTGAAGATAATGATATATTAGGTTTTCTTGCTTACAATTTAATTTATGATAGAATAGAAATTGAATATATTGGGGTATTACCAAGTTATCAAAATAATCATATTGCATCTAAATTATTAACCTATTTGTTTAATCAAGAAAAAAATATAAAAAATACTACTTTAGAAGTAGCTATTGATAATAAAAAGGCTATTAGTTTATATAAAAAATTTGGTTTTTTGGTTGTTACAGTTAAAAAAAATTATTATCAGAATATAGATGCTTATTATATGATAAGGAAGTGATTTATGGATACATATATATTAGCCATTGAATCTAGTTGTGATGAAACAAGTATGGCTATTGTTAAAAATGGTTGTATTGATGTGGCAACAGTTGTTTTCTCACAAATGACTACCCATGCGAATTATGGAGGAGTAGTCCCAGAAATTGCCAGTAGAATGCATGTTGAAAGTATAACTATTGTTTTAGATGAACTATTAACTAAAGCTAACTTAAAAATGGATGATATAACAGCTATTGCCGTAACTTATGGACCTGGATTAATTGGTTCATTATTAATCGGTTTAACCGCAGCTAAAACATTAGCTTACATTTATAATAAACCATTAATACCCGTTCATCATATTGCCGGACATATATATGCGAATAACTTGACTAAAAAAATGGAATTTCCTTTAATAGCTTTAGTAGTTAGTGGGGGACATACTGAACTTATTTATATGAAAGAACATTATTCTTTTGAAAAAATAGGTGGTACTTTAGATGATGCGGTAGGTGAAGCTTATGATAAAGTGGCTAGAGTTTTAAATTTATCGTACCCAGGGGGACCTATAATAGATAAATTAGCTAAACAAGGACAAGATGTTTATAATTTACCAATTCCTTTAAATGATGATAGTTTTAACTTTAGTTTTAGTGGTTTAAAAAGTGCTGTTATTAATTTAAAACACAATGAAGAACAAAGAGGGAATAAAGTTGATACTGCTAATTTAGCTTGTTCATTTCAAAATAGAGTTATATCTAGTTTGACTAAAAAAACAATTAAAGCATTAAAAACTTATCATGTTCAAAACTTAATTATTGCAGGAGGAGTATCCGCTAATATTGGTTTAAGAGAAGCTATGGATAAAATATGTAGAGAAAATAATATAAATTTGTCTTATCCTGAATTTAAATATTGCACTGACAATGCAACGATGATAGGAGCTGCTTCTTATTATGCTTATAAGTTAGGTAGAAGGGCAGATTTGGATTTAAAAGCTATGGCTACTTGTAAATTAAACTAAAAAAGAAACTTGTGTTTCTTTTATTTTTGATTATCAATGATTAAACCTTTATAATATTTCCAAGCTAATATCCTAAAAGCTAATTTATCAATTAACTCTTCACTTATAGTAGCATCATTTAAACCTTGTTTTATCTCTTTAATACTTTTCTCATAATCAGTTGTAATAATCAAATCATTACCAGCCATAATAGCCTTTAATGAAGCATTAGGAATAGAAGATACTGCATCCATCGACATATCGTCAGTTATTGTTATTCCCGTAAAATTTAAATCTTTTCTTAAAATATTATGAATACTAGCTGATAAAGTAGCTGGGTTATCTTTATCGATATTTTTAAATGTATTATGATTAACTAAAACAGCTTCCGCTAAAGCATCAATTCCAGCTTTAAATGGTGGCAAATCTTGGTTTTTAATTTCATCAAAACTTCTCTCGTCAGTAGCACTATTAATATGAGTATCATCATTATTTCCATAACCAGGAAAATGTTTTAAAGTATATGAAACATTACCGCCATGACTTGCTTCAATAACAGTTTTGGCATATTGACTAGTAAGGTCTGTATTTTCTCCTAAAGTTCTAGGGTACATATAGGCTTTACTAGAAGTTGAAACATCGACAACTGGCGCTAAATTTAAATTGATACCTAAAGAAGAAAGTAAAGCACTTTTTTGAATTGTATCTTGTCTAATAGCTTCAAATTCACCTAAAGCATATAGCTCTTGTGGTGATAAAAATTTACTTTTAGCCAGATTTTTATTGTTACTTATCCTAACAACACTTCCACCTTCTTCATCAACAGCTGTTAAAATAGGTATTTTAGAAACACTTTGTAAAGAAGAAATCATTTTTTTTACTTGGTCGGATGTTTTATTTTTAAAGTCTTTCGCAAAAAATATATAGCCACCAAATTGTTTTTCTTTTAGTATTTTATCACCAGAACTATCTGGATATCTAACTAATAATAATTGGTTTATTTTTTCATCTAATGACATAGTTTTAAGTTTTTGGTAAGCTAAAGGATAGTAATCACTAAATATTCCATTATCATTAAATTCACTAGGTACATTACTAGTTTTATCTTCATTTTTGATATAACTAACTAAATCAATTGATTTAAAATTTTTATTTTGGTCAATTAAACCAGTATATTTAACTAAAATATTATCTCCAACATTAGCTTTGAATGTTTCATCAGTTTCTAAATTGTAAATAATATTATTACTATCTTGAACTAAGATATAATTATCTTTATTACTTAAAACAGTCACAGCCATTTCTTGATAGCTAGTTTGTTTTTGATTGAAGAAATAAACTATACTACAAGATATTAATATAAATAAAACAAAACTACTAAATAAAACTATTTTTTTATTCATCTTATCACCTTATGATAATATTATAGCAAACTTTAAACAAAATATGTCATATTATCTTGACTTAAAGTACAATTTTAGTAGTATAATAGTTATGAAGTATTTAGAAAAGAGGGATAAAATGGAAAAAGCCAAAGTATATTTTACAAAAGATATTAGTAGTAAAGGATTAATTAAAATTTATGAAGCCTTGAATTGTGATTTAAAAGGGAAGGTAGCTATTAAAATATCAACAGGAGAACCAGGGGGTCATAATTTTTTAAACCCTAATTTAATTAAAGAATTAGTGAATAAACTAAATGGTACGATTGTTGAATGTAATACAGCTTATCGTGGTAAAAGATTTGATGTTGATAGTCACTATCAAGCTATTAAGGATCATGGATTTATGGATATTGCACCTTGTGATATTATGGATGAAGAAGGTGATATGGAAATACCAGTTAATGGTGGTAAACATTTACATGGAAAAAATATTGTTGGAAGTCACTTAAAAAACTATGATTCAATGTTGATGTTATCACATTTTAAAGGTCATGCGATGGGTGGCTTTGGTGGAGCTTTAAAAAATATGAGTATTGGAGTTTCATCTAAAGCGGGTAAAGCTTGGATTCATAGCGTTGGTATAACAGCTGATCCTGATGAAATGTGGGGACATGTTGATAATCAAGATGGATTTTTGGAAAGTATGGCTGAAGCTGATAAAGCAGTAGTTGATTTTTTTGGCAAAGAAAATATGGCTTATATAAATGTTATGAATAATATTTCAATTGACTGTGATTGTGATTCTAATCCAGCAGCCCCAGAAATGGAAGATATAGGAATATTCGCATCTCTGGACCCAGTAGCTCTTGATCAATGTTGTTTTGATACTATTATTAATTCTAGTGATACTGGTAAAAAGTCATTAGTTAATCGAATGGAAGAAAAACATGCTATTCATACAGTTGAAGAAGCATATAATTTAGGGCTTGGTTTAAGAGAATATGAAGTAATTAATATAGATTAAATTAATAGGTGGTTTTGGTGATAGAACTTGAACAAATAATAAGTTTAAGAGATAATGATATTTTATTATTTGAACAATATGGTTTAGATTTAAAAGATGAAGATATAAAACTATTTTTAAATTATCCAAATACTTTTTGGGAATTTATATCTTCCAGAACTAAATATTTAAATAACTATATTGAAAATAGAGATTTTTATGGAGTGTATCCTAAGTTTGATTTTAATTCTTGTTTAATCGATATAAAAATAATCATCCCTAAAATAATTAACTTAGCTACAGCTTTAATCAATATTCATGAGTTTAAACATGCATATGACTTATATAACATATTAGGTAATAAAATACTTAAGGAAGATATGTTTTATGAAAAAGAAGCTTTAAAAAAAGAACAACAATTTATTAAATATTACATAAAAAAATAAGACTAATTAAAAGTCTTATTTTTTAGGGTCAATTAATATTTTTACAGAATCAGATGTTCCACTAGTTAATTCTTCAAAAGAAGCTTGAACATCTTCTAAACCAACTATTTTAGACATAAATTTCATAACATCTATTTGTTTATTAGCCATTAAATCAATACATGTTTGAAATTCTTCTTTAGTATAAGCAATAGCTCCTTTCATAGTTATTTCACTCATAACAGCTGAGACAATTGGTACTTCAATAGGAGCTAAAGCAACACCAACAAGAACTACCATACCACCAGGTCTAGTACACATAATAGCACTACTTACTGCTTGAGAATTACCACAACATTCAATGACTTTATCAAATCCATCAATGGTTTTACTAGTAGCATTTTTTAAAAAGTTTTCATCTTTAGCATTAAACCATTCATCACAAACACCTAATTCTATAGCTTTTTTACCACGTGCTTCATTAGTTTCAGATATAGCAACATAACTAGCTCCTTCTTTTTTAGCAAACATAGCCGATACTAATCCGATAATACCTCCACCAATAACTAATACTTTTTCACCAACTTTAATATCAGCTAAGTGAATAGCATGTAAGCCAACTGCGGTTGGTTCAACCATAGCACCTTCTTCATCACTGACACTATCAGGTACTTTCATAATCATATCTGGTCTAACAGCTAACCTAGGAGTATAAGCACCTGGATCTGTTAAAGATAAACCAGTCGCATATGTCCAAGTTTCTTTACAATATTGAGGATTGCCAGTTAAACAAGCATGACACTTACCACAAGGAGAAATTGGTAAAGCAGTAACTCTATCACCGATTTTTAAATCGGTATTGCTTCCACAATCTACTACAGTACCACAAAACTCATGTCCCATTACAAGGCCATTAGGTTGACCAATATCCCAGTAATGAATATCAGAACCACAAATACCAGCTCTTTTAACATCAATAACTACTTTACCATTAGTTGATATTGGTTCTTCCATTTCTTTAACTTCAAATTTTTTTACATCTTTAATAGCAACGCATTTCATACATCATCTACCTACTTTCTAATTTAATTATAACATGTTTTGTAAATAATGAGTAAAAAAAAGTATCAACTTTACATTTTAAATGACAAACTTAAAAAAAATTTTTATAATTAAGTTTTAAAATAAATAGGATATTTTATTTACAATCTAATATTTAAGAGATATAATTTATTTAAATAGGAAAGGAGTAATTTTTATGAAAAATGATAATTTTAAAAGTTGGCTTATAGAAGTAGTTCCTTATTTTGATAAATTAACTGAAGATGAAATTAATCAATTACATGATTGTTATTTTGAAGTTGAAAGTAACAAAGAAACTTTAGATAATATTTATGATTTAGCATTTAATAAAAATAGTGCAGGAATTGATTATGGAAATGATTTTTCCAAAGTTATGAACAAAATAAATAGAGCTAATAGATTACTAAAGGAAAAATTAGAAGAATTAAACAGCAAATATAATAATGAAGATAAAAGTTTTTCTAAATAAGCATCTTAAAATGCTTTTTTGTCTATTATAGGAGATGATAAAATGTTTGAAATTGGTACAGATATTGTATTTATACCAAAAGTAAAAAAAACAATAGATACTTATAAGTCGTTTATAAAAAAAATATATACCGAAAAAGAAATAGAAATAGCAAGTCAAATAAAAGAACCATATAATTTTTATGCGACAAGGTTTGCGGCTAAAGAAGCTATAATAAAAGCTTTTAATGGAAAATATGATTTTAGTGAAATTGAAATACTTAAAGGCAAAATGGGAGAGCCACTACCAAGGATAAAAAATCATCCTGAATATGAAATAAAATTATCTTTATCATACGATAAAGAATATGCGATAGCATCTTGTATAGTACAAAAAAAATAACGATGACAAGTCGTTATTTTTTAGTTTGAATTAACTATGATTTAGTCACATCAAAGCTACTTGTTCGGAGTTTTCTTTCTCCATATGATCATATACTTAATAAGCAACAAGATCTTTTTTTATAAAGACATTCTTTACTAACTATCTCATATAACAAAATATGATTAGAGATTATAATAAATAAACATCTAATAAAAGAGTAGATTTATTAAAATCAATAGCCGTATTCTTATTAAGTAACTTTATTGTACACCATTTTTTTTACTTTTGCAATACTTTTTTGTCAAATTTTATAAAATTTACACATTTATTTAAAATACATGTTATAATAGTATAAGATAGGAGGGTAGTATGAAAGAAGAAATCGAGAAAAAACTAATTGAAAAAACAGCTAAAGCGCTTAACGTTCCAGAAAATACTTTATCAGCAAATACAAATATTAAAACTGATATCGATTTAAAAAGTTTGGAAATGGCAGGCATCATATCACAATTTGAAGAAGAGTATGATTGTTATATCAAATATACTGAATTAATGCATGCTAATACGATTGGCGAAGCGGCTGAAATAATAGCCAAACAAATAGAAGGATAGAAAGGGAGAAAAATGAAAGAAGAAAAAAAACCAATTGAAAATGAATTATCACTACCTAGAGAAATGCCAAAAAGAGATGAAAAAATAGTAAATGTTAAATATCCTGATGGGACAAGTTGTGATGTAATATTTACTAAAATGACACAACCTATTCCTAAGGAAGAATTTGCTAAAGTAAAAAGAGAAGAAGCAATGAACTATTGCATTGAGGTACCAGTAGAAACTAAAGAATACTATGTTGATGATGAAAAAAGAGTTATTTGTCTTCAAGATAGACCAGTTAAAATGCGTGATGGAGTAACAATTTATGCAGATATTTATATCCCAGCAACAGCTTTAAAAACTCCAGTGCCATTAATTATTAGTTGGTCATTCTTTGGAAAACAACCTTGGCATCAACCAGTCCAAATCTTTAGACCAATGGGAGTACCAACTGGGGCAGTATCAAATGTTTGTAAATTTGAATCATCAGACCCTCTTTATTGGTGCTATCAAGGATATGCTGTTGCCAATGTTGACCCAAGAGGAATTGGAAATAGTGAAGGAGACCAACAACAATTTGGTACTCAAGAAGGTCGTGATGGATATGACTTTATTGAATGGGCTGCTAAAGAAAAATGGTGTAATGGAAAAATTGCTTTATTTGGAAACTCAGGAGTTGCTATGAGTCAATGGAGAATAGCAGCAGAACAACCACCACACTTAGTTTGTATTGCTCCATGGGAAGCTACAGGAGATCAATATCGTGAAAGTATTATGGAAGGTGGAATACCAGGATTCTTTGGAGGTTCTATTGTAATAGCTGCTCAAGGTAAAGGATACATTGATAATACTGTAGCAATGGCTAAAAAAGAACCATATGTAACTAGTCCATATTGGCAAGATAAAATACCTCATTATGAAAAGATAAATATACCTGTTTATACAACTTGTAACTGGAACCATTTCCATTTAAGAGGAAGTTGGGAAGGATTTAAAAATATTAAGTCTAAAAAGAAATGGATGCGTTGTCACCAAGTATTTGAATGGCCAGATACTTATAATTCTAAATGGTTACAAGATTTAAAATTATTTTTTGACCGTTATTTAAAAGGTATTTATAATGGTTGGGAACTTACTCCAAGAATTAGAATGGAAGTAATGGATGCATTTGAATATCCATATCAAACTAACCGTCCAGAAAATGAATGGCCACTTGCTAGAACAAAATATAAAAAATTATATTTGAATGCTAGTACTCATAAATTAGGTGATGCACCTGTTAAAAATGAAAGTAGTGTTAGTTATGATGGAGAAAAAGGATTGACTACTTTTGAATATACCTTTAGAAAAGATACTGAACTTACTGGTTATATGAAACTTAGAATGTATGTTGAAGCTAAAGGACATGACGATATGGATTTATTTATAACAATTAAAAAATTATCTACTAAAGGTGAAGAATTACCAGTTACTATTTTTGGTAGTGAAAGACATCCAGGTGCTTGGGGAAAACTTAGAGTATCAGCTAGACATTTAGATGAAGAAAAATCTACTGAATATCAACCAGTACATACTCATGACCGTACTGAAAAGTTAAAACCAGGAGAAATAGTACCAGTTGATATTGAAATATGGCCACTTTCAAGATTTTGGCATAAGGGTCAAAAACTACAATTACAAATTGCTGGAAGATATATTCGTGATGAATGGTTTGAACCACTAGTTTGGTTCCCAGATAACAAAGGGGAACATGTAATTCATACAGGTGGTAAATATGAATCATATCTATTAGTTCCAGAAATACCACCAAGATATGAAGATGGAGATTATATATATAGATAGGAGTCTAATATGAGTTTAATTGATACTGTTAAGGCAAAGGCAAAGGCAAACCCTGTTAGGGTAGCCTTTCCTGAAGCTAATGATGAAAAAATGGTCAAAGCCATCGATGAAGTATCTATGGGAAAATATTGTGATGTATTTATAGTAGGTCATGTTGATGAAGTAAAAGAATTATGTGAAAAAAATAAAATTGATTTTTCTACTTGGCAATTTATAGATGATTCAAATGAAGAATATAAAGAATCAATTTTAAAAAAATATTTACAATTACCTAATATTGTTTATGGAGAAAAGTCATTACGAAGAAGAATGAGTGATCCTCTATATTTAGCCTTAATGATGGAAGCAATTGATGAGGTTGATGTTACTTTTGCAGGTATAACAAGTGCAACTGGTGATATTATTTTTGCTGCTCAAACTATTGTTGGTTTGGATGATGATTTAGAAGTACCTTCATCAGTTGGAATTGCAGAGTTGCCTAATTATAAATTTGCTGATGGTGGTAATTTAATAGCCGTTGGGGATTGTGCGGTATGTACAAATCCAACCGCTAAAGAATTAGCTAGTATCGCAATAAATACTTGTACAACTATTCGTTCAGTAACAGGTTGGGAACCAAAATGTGCTTTACTTTCTTATTCGACTGATGGTTCTGGAAATGGTGAATTAGTTGAAAAAGTCAAAACAGCCGTTAGAATAGCTAATGAAAAAAGACCAGATTTAAAAATAGATGGTGAATTTCAATTGGATTCAGCTATTGTTCCAGCGATAGCTCAAAAGAAAGTTAAAAGAGCAAGTGAAGTAGCTGGACAAGCTAATATATTAATATTCCCTGATTTAAATGCTGGAAATATTGGAGTTAAATTGATTCAACAATTTGGTGGAGCTGATGCTTATGGTCCATTACTTCAAGGATTTAAAAAGATTTGTAGTGATTGTTCTAGAAGTGCTCCCGTATCAGAATTAGTTGGAAATATTTTGTTTTCTATTGTTAGAGCAGGAGATTTGAAAAATGGGAAAAAATAGTTATCGTGTTTTATCAATAAATCCTGGTTCAACTAGTACTAAAATTGGGGTTTTTGACAATGATACTTGTGTATTTAAGGTTAATATAGAACATAGTGTAGAAGACTTAAAAAAATTTAAAGAAATTTCTGACCAAAGAGAGTTTAGACTTGATACGGTACTTAAGGTTTTAAAAGAAAATGATATTGATATTAAAACTATTGATGCTTTTTCTGGAAGAGGTGGTTCACTAGAATGTTGTGAAGGTGGAACATATTTAATTAATGACTTGATGTATCAAGATGCAAAGTCAATGAGAATTGTTAAACATCCTTCTGCATTAGGAATAGTTATAGCTTTTGAATTAGGTAAAAAGTATAAAAAACCATCTTTTTGTGTTAATCCACCAGATGTAGATGAGTTTAATATTGAAGCTAGAATAACTGGTATTCCTGGTGTTTATCGGGAAAGTAGGATTCATGCTTTAAATCAAAAAGAAATAGCAATAAGGTATGCTAAAAAGATTAAGAAAAAATATGAAGATTTAAATTTGATTGTTGTTCATGCTGGTGGAGGTATATCAGTAGCTTGTCACAATCATGGACGAATGATTGATTGTAATGATATTGTTAATGGTGATGGCCCAATGGCTTTAAATAGAAGTGGTTTTATCCCAGCTAAACCATTAGTTAATATGTGTTTTAGTAAAGATTATACAGAACAACAAATAAAATCTTTGATTAATAAAAATGGTGGTATTGTAGCTCATCTTGGTACATCCGATGTAAGGGAAATTACTAAAATGATTGAAAATGGTAATCAAAAAGCTAAAATAATTTATGATGCGATGATTTACCAAATAGCAAAACAAATAGGAGCGATGTATGTAGCTTTAAAATGTAATTGCAGTGCTATTATACTAACTGGTGGAATAGCTAACGATAAATATTATCTTAAAAAGTTAAATAAGTATATTGCTAAATTAACTAAAGTTGTAGTAATGCCAGGAGAGTTTGAACTAGAAGCTCTAGCAGCAGGAGCTATTAGAGTTTTAACTGATAAAGAAAAATCTAAAATATATACTGGAAAACCGGTCTTTAAAGGATTGTAAGAGGAGAAAAATGAAAAAAGAAGATATTATTAAACAGTTAATGCCTGGAATTTTTGTTGGGCTTATTTTAGGGTTTGTTTTAGTAAATATAGTTGGTGTTAATCCACAAGATTCTATACCTAATTATATTGGTGGTGTTATGTGCTGTTTACTTCCCACTTTATTAAATTGTGTTATTGTACTAAAGGGAACGGCTAAAACACTTAATAGAAAATTATCTTTATTTGATGCTTTTGTAAGAGCAATACCATTTTTCCTTTGTGCTGGATTAATTGGTTTATTTATCGTAGCGATAATAGTAGAAAAAGTAATGGGTATTGATACTAGGACTATAACGGTTTTAGTTACTGCTATATATCAAGCTATATTAGGTGTTATAGTTTCAACTATATTTGCATTTATTGCTTTAAAAAAATATGAAAAAGATGTTAAATATACAAAAAGGAAAATGTAATTTTTCTTTTTTGTTTATAAGAGGGTGATTAAATGTTATTTAAAAGTAAAGATAATTATAAGAATAAAAAAAGTTTGATTATTTATTTTAGCAGGGGGGATGAAAATTATGCAGTTGGTTATATAGATAAAGGAAATACTGAAGTGATTGCTGAATATATTAAAGATTTAACTAATGCTGATATGATAAAAATAGAACCTAAAATACCTTATGCCAAAGACTATGATACTTGTATTAAAGAAGCTAAAGAAAGACAAAAAAATCATAAGGCTTTTATAACTAAAGAAATTGGTGACATAACACCTTATGATGTTATTTATATTGGTTCACCAGTTTATTGGTCCTATATGCCAGAAGAGTTAGTAACAGCTTTAAAAGGTATTGATTTTTCTAATAAGATTATTAGACCTTTTGTAACTCATGAAGGTTCTAATTTAGGTGATATTCCAAATCAAATTAAAGATATATGTAAAAATGCTACTGTTTTAGATGGGTTAGCTATTAAAGGTTCAATGGTAAATGGTTCTAAATTGAAAGTAGAAGAATGGTTATAAAGTCAATTTATTATTAAATGTTTAATAATTAGAGAAAAAAATCTCTAATTTTTTTTGGTTAATTACAATAGATGACAAAAATAGATAATAAGAGGTATTAAGATATACAACTTAGAAAGGAGAGAATATGGTAAAAGATGAAGTATTATTAAATGATTGGGATGCTAATGTATTAAATGAAAAGATAATAAAAGCCGAAAAAGAACAAGTTAAAGAGAAAACAGAAAAGCTTTTAATTGAAAACATGTTTAAAAATGGCGCAACTATAGATTTTGTATTCAAAGTAACCAGTGTCCCAATAAAACAACTAAAAAAAATAAAAACAAATTTATTTTTATAAAAATATATTTAAAAAGTTTTGAACATAAAAAAGACTATTTGTTTAGTCTTTTTTCAAAATAGAAAACAATGTAATACATAACAGCAGATAAAATACCAAGTAAAAAGATACCACTCATAACTAGATTTAAATTAAAGACTTGTGAACCATACATTATAAGATAACCAATACCTTCTTTGGACACTAAATATTCTCCCATGATAACTCCTATTAGTGTAAGACTAGTATTTACTTTAAGAGTTGAAATAAAACTTTTAAAACTACTAGGAACAACTAATTTTAAAAAAATGTGAATTTTTTTAGCTTGAAAAGATTTCATTAATTTTATTTTATCACTATCAACATGATTGAAACTGTCACTAACATTGATAATAGTCACCATAACAGAAATAAGAAGAGCCATTGTAATAATCGATTTCATATTAGCCCCACACCAAATAATAATAATGGGACCTAATGCTACTTTTGGTAAACTGTTTAAAATAGTAAGATAAGGGTCAATAACTTTATGTAAAGTTTTAAACCACCAAAGTAAAGTAGCAATCAAACAACCTATAATAGTACCAATTCCAAAGCTTAAAATAGTTTCATAAATGGTAATCCATATATGGTGATATAAATTATTTGCTTTATGTAAAGATATTATAGTATTAATTATATCTTTGGGACTAGAAGTTATAAAAGTATTTATTAAATTTAAATCAGCTAATAGTTGCCATCCAATAAAAAATAAAAGAAAAATACATACTTGAGCAATATGAATACTATATTGTTTTCTTTTTTGTTTTTTTAAAAATAATTTATGTTCTTGACTTATCATCCAAATCAATATCCTTCCAAATCAAATCGTGATAATTATGGAAATCTTTATCTTTTCTTTTTTCAGAAGGTAATCCTTTAGTAGATAAAGAAATGGAATAAATATTTTTGATTTTGCCTGGTCTTTTAGATAAGACAATTACTTTATCAGATGATGATATTGCTTCAGATAAATTATGAGTAACCATAATAGCACTTTTTTTCTCACTTTTTATGATAGAGTAAACATCATCAGCAACAATTAATCTTGATTGATAGTCTAATGCTGAATATGGTTCATCTAAAAGAATAATATCTGGTTTACAAGCTAATGTTCTAATTAGAGCAACTCTTTGAATGTAGTGTAGACACATTTTTATTTTTCCTTTTATTTATAAGGACTTGTAAGGTATATTCTAACTCAATCTATAATTTATGGAGTTATTTATTTTCAATTTGTTTATTTTCATCTTTATATTGGTAGTTAAGTGCATTTTTATTTGATATTGCTGATTTTTTGGTTTCTTTTTCATATAGTATTCTAGCTCCATTAGCAACTTGTCCACCTCGTGCAGCAACTTTCATATTTTCACTAAATCCTTGTGGATGTTCAGTTGTTGCTAT